>DAIDKZ010000223.1 GCA_027449745.1 Acetobacteraceae bacterium
GAGGTTCTCAACCCGCTGTTCGACGCGGGACGCAAGCCGGATGCCGTGCTGCGCATCGACCCCGCGTGGTTCACGTGCTACACCAACTTCTCCCTGCGCCTGACCGTGCAGAAGAGCCTGGCGCTCAGCGTGACCGCGGAGCTGGTGCGGGAGTCCGACCAGCAGGGGCTGATGAAGCTGCAGGTGATCGCCCAGTTCCTGCCCCCGGCGGTGCTGCCGAGCTACGGGGTTCTGCTGCCGAGGGACCCGGACCGGCTGTTCGATGTGCCCGAGACGCCCGAAGAGCAGCAGCGCGTCCTCGCCACGTTCAAACGGATGATCGAGCAGGCTGCGGACGCGGTCGCCGCCGCCATGGAGTAGCCCGGCTCCAGTCCGGCCGCCGTCAATCCATCCTTAGCCGTCAATCCATCCTTATCGGTATTGCTCTTTCATAGCGCGCGTGGCCGCGCCGAGGATCGCGATCGCGGTGCGGGGATGACGAGTGGACCATGGTCGATGTGCTGGACTCCGCCGATTGGATTGCCGCTGCCCTCGACGAGGCGGGGAACATCGTCATCCTGGCGGACGCGCGGCCGGCGGCGCGGCTCGGGCTCGCCATCCGGAGCGTGAACCGGAGCTTCGCCACCGCCCTCGGGCACCGGCCGGAAGCGGTTCGCGGCATGCCGCTCGATCTCGTGCTCGATCCCCACGCCGACGAGGCCAGCATCGCGGCGATCCGCGCCGCGGTCGAGGCCAGGCGCCCGCTGCAGGCCGAGTTGCTGTGCCGCGACGCCGCCGGCCAGCCGCACTGGCTCGGGCTGCACGTGATGGCGCCGGCGCACGGCACCGGCTTCGTCGTGATGGGCCGCGACATCACCGCGAAGCGGCGCCAGCGCGAGGAGCAGCGCCGGATGCAGCACCTGCTCGCCTCGGTGTTCGTCCTCGTCGACGCCGCCGTCGCCATCATCGACGAGGCCGGCATCATCCGCATGGCCAATCCGCCGCTGGCGGATCTGCTCGGCGTCGCGCCCGATCGGCTCATCGGGCGGCCGGCCACCGCGTTCGTGCATACCGGCGACCACCAGGCGGTGTTCGAAGGCCGCCGGCACCACGAGTCCGGCGCGCGCCGTCATCGCTACGACGTCCGTCTGCAGCGGCCGGACGGCCGCACCATCGCCGGGTCCGTGGTCAGCGCCACGCCGGACAATAGCGATCTCCATCGTTTCCGCGTCGTCACCCTGCACGCCACGCCGGCCGAGCGCGGTGCGGCGCCGGCCGGTTACTCCTCGCCGGCCGCCGACGCGCCGGTGAACGAGACGCAATGCGCCGGCAAGCTGCGCCTGATCGGACTCGACGCGGTCCGCGACCAGCTCGGCGATCGCTGGCCGGCGCTGGCGGAGCGCGCAATGCAGACGGCCGAGAGCGTCCTGCGCCGGCGCCTGGAACCGCACGAACCGTTCGCGCGCACCGCCGACCACGGGTTCATCATCCGCTTCGCGAGCGGCAGCGATGCCGAGATCTCGTTCCGCGCCAGTGCCATCGCCCGGGAGATCCGGATGAAGCTCATCGGCCAGGGGGACGAGGCCGGCTCGGCCGTGAGCGCGATCGCCGCGACCCTGCCCCGCCAGGCGGACGATCCGAGGGATCCGGTCGCGCTGATGGACGTGCTCGACAAGCGCCTGTCGCGCCTGCGCGGACGGATCGAGCAGCAGGCCCAGCAGATTCTCCACGACGCCGCGGACTTCGCCGTCTGCGTCATCGAGACCGTCGTCGCGTCGGACACCGGCCGGGTTCTGCCGCTGCGCTACGCCGCGCTGCCGGACGCGCTCGACCGCCGGCTCGCCGCCGCCATCGCCGCCTTGCCCGACGCGGCGCTGGGAACGCTCGATCCGGCGGCGCTGATGCTGACGCTGGTGGCGGAACGGGCGGCCGAGGCGCCCGTGCGCGGACCGCCGACGCTGCTGCTCTGCCCGGTCCCGTTCGAGCTGTTCCTCAACCGCCGGCGCAGCGAGCGCTTCCTCGGCCTCTGCCGCGGTCTGGAGCCGGCGATCCGCCAGCGCCTGGCCTTCATGATCGGCGGCGTTCCGCACGGTGTCGCCCAGAGCCGGGTGGGCACTGTCATCCGGCTGATCAAGCCGTTCTGCACCTTCGTCGGCATCGAGCTGGAGGATTATCGCGCCCCGCCCCTCGACCTCACCGAGCAGCCGATCACCGTCGTCGCGCTGCCCGCGCGCGCGCTGCTGCTGCCGGGCGCGACGGGTGCCGATGCCCTGGCGCGGTTCGTCGCCCAGTTGCGGCGCAGCCGGATCCGGCTGCTCGCGCGCCATCTGCCGGACCCGGAGCAAGCCGCCGAGCTCGGCCGGCTCGGCGCGGACATGGTCTCCTGGCCCGAGCCCCCACCCCCGCCCGGCTGACGCGCCGGCGCTGGTCCGGGGCCGCGGGAGCGCTCTGGAATCCCGCGCCGCGCCGCCGCATACTGTTTCGCATCTGCGGCCGATCGGAGCAGGAGGGCAGGGCCATGGGCGGCGGGACGAACGAGTGCGGCCGGTGGATCTTCGGGGTCCTCGGCGCTCTGGCTTTGTTCGCGGCCGGCCCGGCGATGGCCGTCGGACCCGGCTCCGCGGCGCCGGAAACCCCGCCGGCGCGGATCGGCAATATCTGGAACGCCATTCCGCACCAGCCCGCGCAGGGCGATGTCAGCTCCGCCGAACAGGGCGTGGGCATCGCTCCGAACTCATCGCAGAACCAACGCATCGATCGGGAACTCGACGAGCTGAACCGCGAGCTGCTGCAGCGCGAGCACTCGGACCCGGCGATCGCCCCGGCGCTGAAACCCTGAGCGCGCCGTCGAACCCCACGCCGCGCACCGTCCGACGGAGATCCCTCTTATGACCCTGGCCCCTGCCCTGTTCGTCTCGCACGGCGCACCGACGCTGGTGCTGCGCGACATTCCGGCGCGCCGGTTCCTCGCCACCCTCGCCGCCACGCTGCCCCGCCCCCGCGCCATCCTCTCCGTCACCGCCCACTGGGCCACCGAGGCGCCGGTTCTCGGCAGCGCCGAACATCCCGAGACCATATATGATTTCGGCGGCTTCCCGGACGAGCTCTACACCATGACCTATCCCGCCCCGGGCGCGCCGGACGTCGCCGCGCGCGGCCTCGCTCTGCTGCGCGAGGCCGGCATCGCGGCGCGGACGGACGCGGCGCGCGGGCTCGATCACGGCACCTGGATCCCGGCGCGGCTGCTCTACCCGGACGCCGACATCCCGCTCGCCCAGCTCTCGGTGCAGCCGGCGCAGGATCCGGCGCACCATCACCGCGTCGGCGCCGCGCTGCGCCCGCTGCGCGAGGCGGGCGTGCTCATCGTCGCGTCGGGCACCTTCACGCACAATCTCCGCGCCGCCTTCCAGGTGATGCGGAGCGGCCATGACGATGTCGAACTGCCCTTCACCGCGCCGTTCGTGGACTGGATCGACGCCGCCGTGACCGCCGGCGCGACCGAGGACCTCCTCGCCTACCGCACCCGCGCCCCGCACGCGCGCGACAACCACCCGACGGACGAGCATTTCCTGCCCTTCTTCGTCGCCCTTGGCGCCGGCAGCGCCGGGCGGAGGGGGCGGCGGATCCATCACTCCACCGACTACGGCATGGCAATGGACGCCTACGCGTTCGACTGAGGCGCGGCGCCTGCAGGGGTTTGGCTATATCAGCCCACTAGGCCCGAATCGGCGGCCTGTCCTAGAGTGGCGCCATGTCGGCAAGCACCGCACGCGCAGAGGGGGTTCGCAGCTTGGTCGCCAGCGTCAGCATCGAACGGCGCGCCCAGGTGATCGTCATGGGCAACGAGAAGGGCGGGTCCGGCAAATCCACCGCCGCCATGCACGTCATTGTCGGCCTGCTCCGCGACGGCTACCGCGTCGGGGCGATCGATCTGGACGCGCGGCAGGCCACGCTCTCGGGCTATCTCGCCGCCCGCGCCGCCTTCGCCGAGCGCAGCAGCGTCGCCCTGCCGCAGCCGCGCTTCGCCGCCGTCCACCGCTCCGAACGCGACAGCCGCGCCGAGGCGGAGGCAGAGGAGACCGCGCGCTTCGGCGACGCACTCGCCGGTCTCGCGCAGGATTGCGACATCGTCGTCATCGACTGTCCCGGCGCCGACACGTTCTTGAGCCGCCTCGGCCACGCCCGCGCCGACACGCTGATCACGCCGATCAACGACAGTTTCGTCGATTTCGCGATGCTGGCGAAGGTCGATCCCGAGCGCCACGACGTCGTGCACCCCTCCATCTACAGCGAGATGGTCTGGGAAGCGCGCAAGCGCCGGTTCGCGCGCGACCGCGGGCGGATAGACTGGATCGTGATGCGCAACCGGCTCGGCGCCAGCGAGGCGCGCAACAAGCGCGATGTCGGCGCCACGCTGGAGGTGCTGGCCAAGCGCATCGGCTTCCGCACCGTCAAAGGCTTCGGCGAGCGCGTCATCTTCCGCGAGCTGTATCTCCAGGGGCTGACGCTGATGGACGTGCGCGAGGCCGGGCTCGGCATCCAGCTCGGCATGAGCCACGTCGCCGCGCGCGCCGAGGTCCGCGCGCTGATCGGCGCCATCCGCAAGGCGCCGCCGCAGCTCGCTTTGGTGCCGCCGGCGGCCTGAATCAGGCCGTAGCGCTCGCCGCGCCCGCTTCGCCGGTATCGGCCGCCGCCGTGTTCTGCGCGAACACCCATTCCACCGACGGATCCTGGATGCAGCGCGTGATCACGCCGAGCACGAGCCCGAACGAGGCGCCGGTCACCGCCGCGATGCCCTCAACCATAAAATCTTTGGCCAACATTTCCATGGTACAACCTGATTTTGGATTGGTAATATAAACCTGCTGATTGGGGTGCGCTAAAATACTAATTGATTCGGCCATGAAATGCACCGCAG
>DAIDKZ010000224.1 GCA_027449745.1 Acetobacteraceae bacterium
GCCGCGCCACGCCCCGGCAGGGCGGCGAACCCGGCCAGCGCCGCCGCGGCGGCGGCGGGGTTGAAACCGGCGGCGGCGACCGCTGCCAGCGCGGCCAGCGCATTCATCGCCATGTGGCGCCCCGGCGCCGCCAGGCGAAAGGAGAGCTCCCGCCCGCCGATCGCCGCCACGATCTGGCTGCCGGCCGGGTCCTCGGCACAGGAGACGAGTCGCGCCTCGGCCGCCGGCGCCGTGCCGAAGCGCAGCACGTGGAGCCCCGTGGGGAGCTCCCCGGCGGCGGCTGCCAGGCGCGGCAGCAGCGGCGAGTCTCCCGGCAGCACGGCGGTGCCGTTCGGCACGACGCCGCTCAGGATCGCCGCCTTCTCGTCGGCGATCGCCTCCAGACTGCCCATCTGCCCGATATGAGCCGGCGCGATTGCCGTGATCACCGCGACATGGGGGCGGGCGAGGCGGGCGAGCGGGGCGATCTCGCCGGGATGGTTCATACCGATCTCGAGGATCGCCGCCTCCGCGTCCAGCGGCAGCCGGGCGAGGGTGAGCGGGACGCCGATCTGATTGTTGAACGAGGCCTCGGCCGCGTGCACGCGCGCCTGCGCCGCCAGCATGGTGCGCAGCATCTCCTTGGTGGTCGTCTTGCCGACGCTGCCGGTGACGGCGATCACGCGGGCCCGGGTCCGCGCGCGGGCATAGGCGCCCAGCGCGGCGAGCCCGGCGAGCGTATCCGGCACGAGCAGGAGGGGCGCATCGGTGGGGAACCCATCCGGCACGCGGCCCACCATCGCCCCGGCGGCGCCACGGGCGAGGGCCTCGGCGACGAAGTCATGGCCGTCACGCCGCTCGCCGCGCAGGGCGATGAAGAGGTCGCCCGGCACGATGGTGCGCGTGTCGATGGCGACCCCGGTTGCGGCAAACGCGGCGCCGGTCCGTCCGCCGGTGGCGGCGCGGAGATCGTCGCTGGTCCAGAGCCCGCTCATGGCGTGCCGGCCAGGCGGCGGACGACGGCGGCATCGTCGAACGGCAGGGTTTCCCCGCCGATGGTCTGGCCCTGCTCGTGGCCTTTTCCGGCCACGACGAGCACATCGCCGGGCCCCAGACGATCGAGCCCGGCGGCGATCGCCGCCTCCCGGTCGCCGATCTCGCGCGCCCCCGGACAGGCGGCGAGAATGGCGGCGCGGATCGTGGCCGGATTCTCGCCGCGCGGATTGTCGTCGGTGACGATCGCCGCATCCGCCAGGCGCGCCGCCGCTGCGCCCATCAGCGGACGCTTGCCGCGATCGCGGTTGCCGCCGGCACCGAACACGATGACGAGGCGCCCGGCGCAGTGCGGCCGCAGCGCCAGGAGCACGCGCTCCAGCGCATCGGGCGTGTGGGCGTAGTCGACATAGACAGCGGCGCCGTTATCCAGACGCGCCGCCAGCTCCATGCGCCCGCGCACGCCGCGCAGATGCGGCAGGGGTTCGAGCGCGTTCGATTCGCCGAGCGCAAGCGCCAGGCCGCATGCGAGCAACGCATTGTCGGCCTGAAAGCGGCCGGGCAGGGGCAGCGCGATCTCCCGGCGGTGGCCCGCGACGGCGAGCTCCAGCACCTGCCCAGCGGGTACCGGCACGGCGCGGAGCAGCTCGATGGCATCGCCGCCCTCGCCGACGAGCGTCAGCCGCAGCCGCCGGCGCTCGCTGATGGCGCGCAGCGCGGCCAGCGTCGCCGGTTCGAGCGTCGCGACCGCCACCGCCGGCGCGCCCTCGGGGAGGAGCTCGCCGAACAGGCGCAGCTTGGCGGCGCGGTAGGCTTCCATGTCGGCGTGGTAGTCGAGATGATCGCGCGAGAAGCTGGTGAAGGCGCCGGCGGCCAGCGAAACGCCGTCGAGGCGGAACTGGTCGAGCCCGTGCGAGGAGGCTTCCAGCGCCGCGTGCTCGATGCCGGCGCGCACCAGCGCGGCGAGGGTTTCGGCCAAGGTGACCGGGTCCGGCGTGGTCAGGCCCGGTCCGGCGGCGAAGCCCGGCGCCTCCACCCCGAGCGTGCCCAGACTTGCCGCCTCGTGCCCGGCGAGCGTCCAGATCTGGCGCAGAAACGAGACAGTGCTGGTCTTGCCGTTGGTGCCCGTCACGGCCGCCACCGTGCGCGGCTGGCGGCCGGCGAAGGCCGCGGCGAGGTGCGCCAGGGTCTGCCGCGGCTCGGCGCTCTCCAGGACCGGCCTGGCCGGCACGCCCTCCGGCCAGACGGTTCCCACCGGCGCCAGCACCGCCGCCGCGCCGCGGGTGACCGCCTCGGCGATGAAGGCGCGGCCATCGGCGTGCGTGCCGGGGAGGGCGGCGAACAGGAAGCCTGGCCCGACGCGCCGCGAATCGGCGGTGATGCCGGCAAGATCGAGCCCGGCGTGGCGTGCCCACGCCTCAGCGATCGCGGGGGCCATCGCGGGTCGCGCCGCGGTCATGTCAGCGAGCCGCATCGGCGGCCACCGCGTAGCCCGCCGGCGCCACCGGTGCCGTGATCGCGGCCTCGTGGCGCGCGTCATGCGGCATCGTCGGTGTCGCGGGCACGAGCGGCAGGCGGCGCGGCGCGCGCTCGTGCCCGGTCTCGTGCCCGGTCTCGTGCGCAGTCTCGTGCGGGTGCTCGGGGGCGGCGGCGAGGCCGGTGGGGGCGCGCGCTCCGGGATGCGCCGGCTGCAGCGGGATCGCCAGCGAGGCCTCGATCGTCGGCGCTTCCGCGGTCTCGGGCAGCAGGCCGAGCATCGGCCCGATCCGCGCGATCACCCGGCCGGCGGCCGGGGCGGAAACCTGGCCGGCGGTGGAGAAGAAGCCGGTAGACGCGTTGCCGTGCGGCTCGTCCAGCATCATGTAGACCGCGTAGCGCGGCGCGTTCATCGGGAATACGCTGACGAAGGCGCTGACATTGGCGTGCTTCTTGTAGCCGTGGCCGCCGACCTTCTCGGCCGTGCCGGTCTTGCCGCCGACGAAATATCCCGCCACCTCGGCCTTCTTGCCGTAGCCCTCGGTGACCACGAGGCGCATCAGCTTGCGCATCAGGTCCGACGTCGCCGGCTGCATTACCCGCACCGATTCGGCCGGCGTGCCATCGGCACGCACGAGCAGCGTCGGGGTGACGACGAGCCCGCCATTGGCGATCGCCGCGGTGCCGCGCACGACATGCAGGGGCGAGACGGCGATCCCGTGGCCGAAGCCGATGGTCATCGTCGCCGCTTCCTTCCAGTTCGCGGCCGGCGGCGCGAGCGGCAGGCCGGCCTCCGGAAGCTCGACGCCGATGCGGCGGAACATGCCCATGGCGCCGAGCCAGGCGCGCTGGCGCTCGGCGCCCGCGGTGAGCGCAATGTGCGCGGCACCGAGGTTGGAGGAATAGGCCAGCACCTCCGGCAGATAGAGGAAGCGGTGCTTGCCCTCGAAATCGGTGATAGTGAAGCGCCCGATATGGATCGGGTGCGCGGCGTCGAACTGGTCCCAGATATGCACCGCGCCGGCGTCGAGCGCCATCGCTGCGGTCTGCAGCTTGAAGGTGCTGCCGGGCTCGTACATGCCGGTGACGGCGCGGTTGAAGCGATCCTCCGCCGGCGTCGCGCCGAAGGCGTTGGCGTCATAGTCGGGCAGGCTGACCATCGCCAGCACCTCGCCCGTGCGCACGTCCATGACGATGCCGCAGGCACCGATGGCCTGGAATTCGGCCATCGCCGCCGCCAGCTCATCACGGACTACCGCCTGGATCCGGATGTCGAGCGAGAGCCGCAGCGGGTCGGCGCTGCCGGTCAGACGCGCATCGAAGAACCGCTCGACGCCGGCGACGCCATGTTCATCGACGTCGACGCCGCCGAGTACCTGCGCGGCGACGCGGCCGAGCGGGTAGTGCCGGCGCTCGGACGGTTGGAAATAGATGCCCGGGATGCCGAGGCCGTTGATCGCCAGTTCCTCGCGCGGGGACAGGCGGCGGGCGAGGTAGACGAAGGCCTTGGCGGTCGAGAGATGCGCCCGCATCTCCGCCTCGTCGAGCCGCGGCACGGCCTGCTTGATGCGGTGCGCCGCTTCCGCCGGGTCGATCATCTCGCGCGGGTTGGCATAGAGCTCGGCGGTCGGCAGTGAGACGGCGAGAATCTGGTTGTTGCGGTCGACGATCATCGCCCGCTCGACGTGCGGACCGGCCGGTTCGGCGCGGTCCGGCTCCGGCACGCGCACGGCTTCCGGCAGCTTCGGCTTCAGCGGCGCGACCACGGTCGCGAGCGTCAGCTTGCCGGCCACGGCGAGGAACAGTCCGGCGAAGGCCCACGCGGCGACGACCAGCCGCCGGCGGGTGCGCTCCATCGCTGCGCGCCGCGCGAGGTCTGGCGCGGTGACGCGCACCGTCTCCATGCGCGGCACCCCGGCCTCGCGCGGGGCACCGAAGCTGCGTGCCGGCGCGCTGTAGGGCGGCGGTGCGACGGGGGCGGCCGGGCCCGGCCCGGATTCGTCGCTCATGGCGCGCGCGCCGGGGCGAGCGGCGTCGGCGGCGGCAGGGTCGCGGCCGCCATGCCGAGCGCCGAGCCGGTGGCGGGGCCCGGCGGTGGTGACACGATCGTCGTCATGCCGCGCCCGATGCGGACCATCGCGACGGACGGCGCACTCGGCTGCGTCGTGGCGGTTCGAAGCACTGAGGCGCCGACGGGGCGGGAGGTGGCCAAGGGGACGGGGAGTGGAAGCGGATCCCCGCGCAGCGCCGGCGCGGGATCAGCGGTGCTATCGGCCCGCCGCGGTGTGTCCCGCTGCCCGGGGCCGTGCCGATCGGCGCTCGCGACGGCCGTGTGAGGCTTTGCCGGCGTCGGCGGGGATCGCAACGGGGCGGTCGGTGCGGTTGCCAGCTGCACCGGCGCGGCCGCTGCCTCCATCGCCGGACGCGGCGCGTCGGCTATGGCAAGAGTGGGCGCGGCGGCGACGGGCTCGGGCAGGGCCGCGAGGCGGCGGTCGAGATCGGCCTCGGTCACGAATTGGGTCGGCGCAACCGGCTTCAGCGCCAGGTACCGCCCGGCGAGATCGGCCAGACGGTCCGGTTGGTTGAGCAGCATCCACTCGGCCTTGAGAATGCCGATCCGCTGACGCGCGGTCTCATCCTGGCGAACCACCTGCACGATCTGCCGGTCCAAGAGCCGTGTGCGGTGCTTGACCTGATAGAGATAGACACCGGAGGCTGCGGCAAGCAGCAGGCAGAGCAGGGTGAAGGGGCGGATCATGGGGCCGCCTCCGCGGAGCTTTCCGTGCCTCGATGCTCGATCGCGCGCAGCCGGGCGCTGCGCGCGCGGGGATTGGCGGCGGTCTCGGCGGCATTGGGCCGTACCGCCTGGGTGGTGAGCAGCCGGAACGATGGCGGCGGAGCCGCGGCGAGGGCGGCAGGGTCGTGTCGCGAGGGCGCGCCGGCGCGACCGCAGGCCCGCGCCATGAAGCGCTTCACCAGCCGGTCCTCCAGCGAGTGGAACGAGACGACGACGAGTCGCCCGCCCGGGCCGAGCAGGGACGCCGCCTGGGCGAGCCCGCGCTCGATCTCGCCCAGTTCGTCATTGACCTTGAGGCGCAGCGCCTGGAAGCAGCGCGTGGCCGGGTCGATGCCGGAGACATCGCGCGGCACCACGGCGCGGATGATGCTCGCGAGCCGACCGGTGGTTTCGATCGGCGCCGTAGCGCGTGCGGCGACGATGGCGCGGGCGACACGGCGCGCGTGGTGCTCCTCGCCGAGTTCGAACAGCAGATCCGCGAGCTCGCGTTCGGGCAGGCGGTTCACCAGCGTCGCCGCCGTCGGCCCGTCGGCGCCCATGCGCATGTCGAGCGGGCCGTCGGCGCGGAACGAGAAGCCGCGGGCCGGATCGTCGAGCTGGAAGGAGGATACACCGAGATCCATCACCACGCCGTCGAGCCGAGAGACACCGGCGGCTTCGAGCAGGGCGAGCATGTCGCCGAAGCGGCCCTCCAGAAGATGCAGCCGCCCCGGGAAGCGCGCGGCGAGCGCGGCGCCGCGGGCGATCGCTGCCGGATCGCGGTCGATGGCGAAAAGCGTGCAGTGCGCCCGCGCCAGGATCGCCTCGGCATAGCCGCCGCCGCCGAACGTGGCGTCGAGATAACGGCCCCCGTCGCGCGCGGCGAGCAGCGCGATGGCCGGCTCCAGCAGGACGGGCCGATGGACGCTCATGCCTTGCCGCCGGCCGTGCCGGCCCCGATGCCTGCCAACGTCAATTCCCGCGCGCGGACCCGCGCCTCGGCCCGCCGCTGCTCCGCGGCTGCCGGCTCCCAGATCTGGAAGGTTCGCCCCAATCCCATGAACACCACCGTCTCGCCGAGTCCGGCGAAGGCAGCAAGCGATTCGGGCAGGATGATGCGCCCTTCCTTGTCCGGCTCGACCGGATAGGCATCGGCGTAGAGCGTGAGCGCGAGATCGTCGTGCGGATCGCTGAACTGGTCGAGCCGTCCGAGCGGCGTCTCCAATTCTTGGAACAGGCTCTGTGGCCAGGCCTCGATGCAGCTGTGCTTGTGCGAGGGGCGCAGGACGAGCGTCGCTTCCCCATCGCCGAGGGCGCGCAGCGCGGCGCGGAACTGCGCCGGCACGGAGACCCGCCCTTTGGCGTCGCGCCGGTTCTGATGTGTGCCCCAGAACTGGGTCATCGACCGGGCTTGCCGACCTCCCGCCCTCGCGCCGCGCCGTCGCGGCATCCGATTTCGCCAACCCCGGGGCTGCGCCCTTGCCGGGACAGCCGCCCGCTGTATGGCGGGCTCACGCGCCGCCTCTTGGGGTTTCATGGAATATCATGGGCGGATATGGGCGTCAAAGGGATTTACGCCGCCGAAGCGACGTGCGGGAGAAAAGCTCAGGCTATTCGTCAATAGGTTAAAGGACGTAGCAAAGATGCAACTGGAGGAACCATGTATTAACCAAATATTCGCGTTTCGTTCTCATTGAGGGCCAATCGGGTCCGCCGGGCCGATTTGGGGAAGGCGCCAGACGGCCTGTAAGCCGGGTTCTGTCCGCACCTCGCGGCGCGGGACGGCCATTCCTCTGCGACGCGCCTCGCGGCGCGCCTGACGCGACCAACCCGGGCGGCAGGGCGGGAATGCCCTCGCGTCACACCCCTCGCGGGATGCCGCCGGCCGCCCCTATTCGGTCTTGCTCCCGGTGGGGTTTACCGTGCCGCCGACGTTGCCGCCGACGCGGTGCGCTCTTGCCGCACCGTTTCACCCTTGCCCGCGGGGTCGAAACCTTGCGCGGGCGGTCTGTTCTCTGTGGCACTGTCCCTGGGGTCGCCCCCGCCGGCCGTTAGCCGGCACCGCATTCCCGTGGAGCCCGGACTTTCCTCCGCCCCGCCCATGACGGGGGCGTGACGGCGGCCGTCCGGCCGTCTGGCGAGGGAGACATGCGTCCGTCCGCGCCCATGGTCAACTCCCACAGAGCCGCGCCACGGCGGCGAGCCGCACCAACGTGCCGGCATCCGCCTGCCCGGTCACGGCTTCGGGCCGCCAATGGCGCTGGAACGCCCGCAGCACCTGCGCCAGCGCCGGATCGCGGCCGCCCTCGGGGACGACGCGATAGCCGATCGTGGCCAGCGCCGCGCGCACCGGAGCGAGCCCGGCGGCGTCGCGTACCGCCGAGCCGATACCGAGGTCCGGCACCGCCTCGGGCCACAGCCCGACGCCGTTCATCGCCAGCTGCTCCCAGTCGAACAGCTCACCCGGATCCTGCTTGCGGTCGGGGGCGATGTCGCTGTGCCCGACGATGTTGCGCGCCGGGATGGCGTGGCGGGAAAGGAGGCCGAGGCAGAGATCGCAGAGGGCCGCGACCTGCAGCACGGGAAACGGCCGATAGCCCCATTCATGGCCGGGATTGACCAGCTCGATGCCGATCGAATGGGCGTTCAGCTCACTCCGTCCCCGCCAGTACGAGACACCGGCATGCCAGGCCCGCCGCTCCTCCGGCACCATCTGCCAGACCTCGCCGTCCTCGCCGACGACATAGTGCGCCGAGACCCGTGCCTCCGGGTCGCGCAATCGGTCCAGCGCGGCCTGGGCGCTCTGCATCCCGGTATAGTGCAGCACGATCATGTCGATCGCCGCGCCGGCCGGCCGCTCGTCCTGGTTCGGGCTCGGCAGCGCGCGGGTGAGGAGGTTCACAAGCCCCGCTCGCGCTTGATCCGGTCCCAGGCGGCATTGATGCGCGCCACCTTCTCGGTGGCGCTGGCGACGAAGGCCGGCGGCACGCCGCGCGCGGCCAGGCTGTCGGGATGGTTCTCCCGCATCAGCCGCCGCCAGGTCTGATGGACTTCCTCGTCGCTGGCCGAGCGGGTCAGGCCGAGCGCCGCGTAGGGGTCCTCGGCCTCGGCTCCGGTCGGGCGGGAATTGCCGCCGCGCGCGCGCTCCCACGACGCCGGGCCGAGGCCGAAGCCGCGATGCACCCGGGCCAGGAACGCCTCCTCCCCGCGGGTCAGTGGCCGGTCCGCGCGGGCGATGGCGAACAGCGCCGCCAGGACGTCTTCCAGAACACCGGGATTGTCGGCGAACGCCACGCCGAGCCGGTCCGCATACTCCTCGAACCCGTCGGAGCTGTCGCGCGCCTGGTCGAACAGCCGGCCGACATCGCGCACGGAGCCCGCGGGGATGCGGAAATACCGTTTGAAAGCGTCGATCTCCGTGCGGCTCACCGGGCCGTCGCACTTGGCGAGCTTGGCCGCGAGGACGACGATGGCGATGGCGAAAAGCTGCTCGCGCTGCCCCAGCAGCGCGGCGAGGCGGGCCGGGCCGAAGGCCGGTCCGCCGGAGAACCCGGCATTGGGCAGCATCCCGGTATCCGCGGCGTGGCCCAGCGCCGCGCCGACCACCGCGCCGAACGGCCCACCCATGGCGAAGCCCGCCATGCCGCCGATGATCTTGCCCCAATAGCTCATTCCGCAGGCTTTACCACGTGAGCGTTGACGGCGGCAAAACGCCACCGCCATCCTCGCGCGCGATCGCGGCATTCAGCGGGCGAGGAAAGGCGGGGCGGCATGGCGGGCTGGCAGTTCTGGATCGACCGTGGCGGCACCTTCACCGACATCGTCGCCCGCGATCCGGCCGGCGCCCTGCACACCGGCAAGCTGCTCTCCGAGAACCCCGGTCGCTACCGCGACGCGGCGATCGCCGGCATCCGGACCATGCTCGGCCTCGCGCTGGACGCACCGATCCCGCCCGGGCTCATCGAGGCGGTGAAGATGGGCACCACGGTGGCGACCAATGCCCTGCTCGAGCGTAAAGGCGAGCGCACCCTGCTCGTCGTCAATCGCGGGTTCGCCGACACGCTGCGCATCGGCAACCAGACCCGCCCGCGCCTGTTCGACCTCGCCATCACCCTTCCCTCGATGC
This sequence comes from Acetobacteraceae bacterium, assembly GCA_027449745.1. Lineage (GTDB taxonomy): Bacteria > Pseudomonadota > Alphaproteobacteria > Acetobacterales > Acetobacteraceae > JAJZVV01. The sequence continues at coordinate 9,351 of DAIDKZ010000224.1, forward strand.
TCTACGAGTCGGTCGTCGAGATCGGCGGGCGCGTCGATGTCCACGGCGCCGAGATCGAACCGCTCGACGAGGCAGGTGCGAGGGCACTGTTCGCCGCGGCGCGCGCGCAAGGGCTCGCGGCCTGCGCCATCGCTCTGATGCACGCGTGGAAATACCCGGCCCACGAGCAGCGCCTGGCCGAACTCGCGCGCGAGGCCGGCTTCGCACAGGTCTCGGCCAGCCACGCCGCGAGTCCGCTGCTGCGGCTGATCCCGCGCGCCGACACCACCGTCGTCGATGCCTATCTCTCGCCGATCCTGCGCCGCTATGTCGAGCAGGTGGCCGCCGAGCTCGACGGCGTGAAGCTCTATTTCATGCAGTCCAATGGCGGGCTGGCCGAGGCGCGGCGCTTCCAGGGGAAGGACGCGATCCTGTCCGGCCCGGCCGGCGGCATCGTCGGCGCCGTGCGCACCGCGGCCGCCGCTGGGCTCGAGCGCATCATCGGCTTCGACATGGGCGGCACCTCGACCGATGTCGCCCTCTACGCCGGCGCGTTCGAGCGCGCGTTCGAGACCGAGGTTGCCGGGGTCAGGCTGCGCGCGCCGATGATGGCGATCAACACCGTCGCCGCCGGCGGCGGCTCGATCCTGCATTTCGATGGCGCCCGTTTCCGCGTCGGACCGGATTCCGCGGGCGCCCTGCCGGGTCCGGCCTGCTATCGGCGTGGCGGCCCGCTCACGGTCACCGACGCCAATGTGCGCGTCGGCAAATTGCAGCCGCGCCACTTCCCGGCGCTCTTCGGCCCGAGCGGCGACGCGCCACTCGATGCAGCCCTCGTCGAAGAAAAATTCGCCGCCCTCGCCGCGGAGATCGAAAGCGCCACCGGCAGGGCGCAGGATCCGCGGGACGTCGCTGAAGGGTTCCTGCGCGTCGCGGTGGCCAACATGGCCAACGCCATCAAGCAGGTTTCGGTGCAGAAGGGGCATGACGCCACCCGCTTCGCCCTCGTCTGCTTTGGCGGCGCCGGCGGCCAGCATGCCTGCATGGTCGCCGACGAAATCGGCATGGAAACGGTGTTCATTCACCCTTTTGCCGGCGTGCTCTCCGCCTACGGCATGGGGCTTGCGGACCAGAGCGTGATGCGGGAACAGGCGGTCGAGATCCCGCTCGAGCCGGCGGCGATGCCGGCCCTCGAAGCCCTCGCCGCGCGCCTCTCGGCACAGGCGCGCGAGGAGCTGCTGGCCCAAGATGCGGAGCTCGGGCGCATCCGCGTCAGCCGCCTGCTGCATCTCCGCTATGCCGGCACCGACACCGCGTTGATCGTGCCGCTTGCCGATCTCGAATCGGCGCGGGACGCGTTCACCGATGCGCACCGCGGCCGTTTCGGCTTCGTCATGCCCGAGCGCGGCCTCGTCGTCGAAGCCGTGGCCGTGGAGGCGACGGCGGCGGGCGATCCCGTCGCCGAGACCACGCTGCGCCCGCGCTCGGGCGGGAAACCGGAGACGATCGATCGCGTCGTGATGTGGAGCGGCGGCGCGGAGCATGCCGCGCCGGTGTTCGATCGTGGCGCGCTGCTCGCCGGCGATATCATCGACGGCCCGGCGCTGATCCGCGAGGCGAACGCCACGACCATCGTCGAGCCCGGCTGGCGCGCCGAGGTCAGCGCGCACGACCATCTTACGCTGCGCCGTAGGGTGCCGCTCGTCCGCCGCGCCGCGGCCGGCGCCGAGCGGGCCGATCCGGTGCTG
>DAIDKZ010000225.1 GCA_027449745.1 Acetobacteraceae bacterium
AGAGTTCCGCCGGCACGCCGAAAATGGCGCCGAGGCTGGCATAGGCGGCCTCCTGCACCCCCGCGCCGGCCGGCACCAGCACGGTAGCAGAAAGCGCGATGTGGGTCAGCGCGTCGATCGCCAGCGCGTCGTCGAAGTCGATATCCGCGCCGAGGAGCTGAAAGGCGATCCAGGTTCCGGTGCCGCCGCCGATCCACCCGGCGAGATGCAGCGCGACGCCCAGAGCGAGCCGCGCCGAGCTGGCATAGAGCCGCGTCAGATCGTCCTGGAAGGCCCGCACATGCGCCGGCGCCTCAGCAAACCAGGGGGCGGCGATGCGGCGGGCGAGCGCGCCGAACAACCGCCCTCCCCCGCGCTGCAGCCACATGAACCCGGCCGCGCCAGCCCCGGCCAGCATGAGCCCGACGCCTACGGGCACGGTCAGCCGCGAGCCTGGCGCGTGGTTCAGCAGCTCGACCAGCCCGATCAGCATGAAGCCGACCTGGGCGAGGAACTCGGCCGTGACATCGACGACGCTGCCCGCCGCCGCCAGCGGCCAGCGCACGCCCTGCACCGCCAGCGCGCGGGTGCCTAGCACGACCCCGCCCATCTGCGAGAATGGCAGGCAGTTGCCGGCGGCGTCACGCACCATCCGGGCCCAGATCAGCCCGCCCGCCGGTGCCGTACCGGGCGGCATCAGCGCCGCCCAGGCCAGGCCGAGCAAGCCGGCGAGCAGCACATTCCACCCCACCAGAGCGCTGAAGCCCTCCCAGCCGACGGACATCATCGCATCGGTCACATGGCCCGCGCCGAACCAGCCGATCAGCGCCGTGGCGAGGATCAGGCCCGCGAATGCCAGCAGGAAGGAAAGCTGTTTCAACGATGTGGGGTCCCAGACGGAGCGTGCATGGCCATCCCTCAGGGCGCGGCCACCGGGCCGGTTACACCATCCGCGCGACGGCAGATAGTCTAGAGCACGGTCCGACCTGATGGAATCATCTGGTCGGACGGTCGTGCTCTAGAAACCTATGACTCTAGAGCAACTTATGTCCGATCGGCCCGAGCCGGAACGGCTCGGTCAGATCGGAGGTTGCTCTAGCGGTTTTCGGAACGCGGCGTGGCGCGCTATAGGGCCCCGGGAGCGGCATACAGACGACATCCATCAGGAGCCAATGCAGCAGATCCGCAACAGGCCCACCACCGAGGTTCTTCTGACCGGCGGGACCGGCTTCGTCGGCTCGGCGGTGGCCCGGGCGCTGCTGGCGCGCGGCCATGCGGTGCGCGCGCTCGCCCGTCCGGGCTCGGACCGGCGCAACCTCGCCGGGCTCGACATCGCGATCGCCGAGGGCGACCTCACGGACGCGGACTCGCTCACCCGCGCCATCGCCGGCTGCCGCTACCTCGTCCATGTCGCCGCCGACTACCGATTGTGGGTGCCGGACGAGGCAGCCATGGTCGCCGCCAATGTCGAAGGCACTCGGACGCTGATGCGGGCCGCACTCGCAGCCGGCGTGGAGCGCGTCGTTTACTGCTCCTCGGTCGCGGCGCTGGGCCTGACCGCCGACGGCTCGCCGGCCGACGAGACCACGCCGGTCGCCGAAGCGGCGCTGGTCGGGCCCTACAAGCGTTCCAAATACCAGGCGGAACAGGCGGTGCTCTCGCTGGTGCGCGCGGCCGGGCTGCCGGCGGTCATCGTCCACCCCTCGACACCGGTCGGCCCGCGGGACATCAAGCCGACGCCGACCGGCAAGATGATCCTCGACGCCGCCGCCGGGCGCATGCCCGGCTATCTCGATACCGGGCTGAACGTCGTGCATGTCGACGACGTCGCCGAAGGCCACGTTCTGGCCCTCGAACGCGGCCGCGTCGGCGAGCGCTACATCCTCGGTTCGGAAAACCTCACCCTCTCGGACCTGTTCGCCACCCTCGCCTCTCTTGCCGGCGTGCGGCCGCCGCGGCTGCGCTTCTCCGAGCCGATTCTGTGGCCGGTGGCGCTGGCCTGCGAGGGCCTGGCGCGGATCGGGATCGTACCGCCGCTGGTCACGCGCGACCATCTGCGCATGGCACGCAAGCGGATGTTCTTCTCCTCGGCCAAGGCCACCGCCGAGCTCGGCTACGCGCCGCGCCCGGCCCGCGCCGCGCTGGCCGACGCCATCGCCTGGTTCCGCGCCGAAGGCAGGCTGCGGCAGCCACGGGCAGCGGCATGAGCGCGCTGGCCGCGATCTCCCTGCTCGTCTGGCTGGTGCTGCTGTTCGGCCACGGCCGCTTCTGGCAGGACCGGCCGGGGCTGGCGCCGGCGCCGGCGCGGGGCGCGGTGGACATCGTCGTGCCCGCGCGCGACGAGGAAGGCGTGATCGGCGGCACCCTCGCCTCGCTGTTGGCCCAGGACCACGCCCCCTTTCGCGTCATCCTCGTCGATGACGCCAGCAGCGATGCCACCGGCGCCATCGCGCGGCGGATCGCCGATCCGCGCCTGACCGTCCTCGCGGGCGAGCCCCGCCCGGCCGGCTGGTCCGGCAAGCTCTGGGCTATGGCCCAGGGGCTGGCGGCGAGTACCGCGCCCTTCGTGCTGCTGACGGATGCCGACATCGTCCACGATCCTGGCCATCTCTCCGCCCTGCTCGCCAAGGCCGAGGCCGAGGACCTGGATCTCGTCTCGGAGATGGTGGCGCTCAACTGCGCCAGCTTGGCCGAGCGGTCACTGGTCCCGGGCTTTGTCTATTTCTTCCAGCTGCTCTACCCGTTCGACTGGGTCAACGACCCGCTGCGCGCCACCGCCGCGGCGGCGGGCGGCACCATCCTCATCCGCCGCCGCGCGCTGGAGCGCATCGGCGGCATCGGCGCCATCGCCGGGGCGCTGATCGACGATGTCGCGCTCGCCCAGGCCGTCAAGCGCGGCGGGCGCATCCATCTCGGCCACTCCGCCCTCGCCCGCTCGGTCCGTCCCTATCCGGACTTCGCCGAAATCTGGCGCATGATCGCGCGCACCGCCTTCGTCCAGCTGCGCCAGTCCTGGGTTCTGCTCGCCCTGACCCTGCTCGGGCTCGGGCTCGTCTTCCTCGTCCCGCCGGCGGCGGCACTGTTCGGCGAAGGCGGGACGCGGCTCATCGGGCTTGCCGCCTGGGGCGCGATGGCCTGGTCCTACCTGCCGAGCCTGCGCCGCTTCCGCCTCTCGCCGGTCTGGGCGCCGCTGCTGCCGCTCATCGCCCTGTTCTACATGGCCGCGACCCTCGGCTCGGCGCTCGATCACGCGCGCGGGCGCGGGGTGGTGTGGAAGCGGCGGGCCTACACCGAGGGCGCGGCATGAGTGGCGCGGTGGCGAGCGTCGAGACCTGGTCGGGAAAGGATCGCGGCGACGAGAATTTTCCCGTCGGCTCGCTGCTGATCCGCCGCGACCTCCGCGCGCACGTGCACGCCTTCTACGCCTTCGCCCGCAACGCCGACGACATCGCCGACAGCGCGGAGCTGGCTCCGGCGGACAAACTCGCCCGGCTCGACCGCATGGAGGCGGTGCTGCTCGGCCGCGAAGCGTCGGGGGCGCCGAGCGCGCTGGCGCTCCGTGCCTCGCTCGCCGCGACCGGGATGACGCCGCGCCACGCCACCGACCTGCTGCGCGCCTTCCGCCAGGACGCGACCAAGACCCGCTACGCCAGCTGGGACGAGCTGCTCGACTATTGCCGCTATTCGGCGATGCCGGTCGGGCGCCACGTGCTCGACCTGCACGGCGAGAGCCGCGACCCCTGGCCGGCCTCGGACGCGCTCTGCGCCGCGCTGCAGGTGGTGAACCATCTGCAGGACTGCGCCCGGGACCTGGCCGCGCTGGACCGCTGCTACCTGCCGCTCGACCTGCTCGCCGCCCATGGCGCGACGATCGACATGCTCCGCGCCCCAGACACCACCCCGGCGCTGCGAGCCGTGCTGGACGCGCTGCTGGACGCGGTGGACAGGCTCAACGCCCAGGCGCCCGGCCTGCCGCGGCAGACCAGAAGCCGGCGGCTGCGGCTGGAGACCGGCGTGATCGTGGCACTCTGCCGGCGGCTCGCGGCGCGGCTGCGGCGGCAGGATCCGCTCGCCAGGCGGGTGAAGCTGACGCGCCTCGATGTCGCCGCGAGCCTGATCGAAGGCACCACCTGGCTCCTCGTGGGACCACGGTGAGCGCCGCGCTGGATGCCGACCCGGCCGACCTCGCCGCGGTGGAGGCGTTGGTGCGCGCCGCCGGCACGTCGTTCTATCGCGGCATGCGCATCCTGCCGCCGGACCGGCGGGCCGGCATGTTCGGCATCTATGCCTTCTGCCGCATCGTCGATGACATCGCCGACGAGGACGGCGACATGCCGGAAAAGCGCCGCCGGCTCGATGCCTGGCGCGGCCGGGTCCAGCGCCTGGCCGCCGGCGCGGCGGATGGGCCGGTGACGCGCGTTCTCGCCGCCGCCACCGCGCGCTTCGCACTGCGCGAGGCCGATTTCCTGGCCGTCATCGACGGCATGCAGATGGACGCCGAAACCGCCATCGTCGCGCCGGACCTCGCCACGCTCGACCTCTATTGCGACCGCGTCGCCGGCGCCGTCGGCCGGCTCTCGGTGCGCGCCTTCGGCGATGCCTCGCCGGCCGCCGACGAGGTCGCCGGCGCCCTCGGCCGCGCCCTGCAGCTCACCAACATCCTGCGCGACCTGGCCGAGGATGCCGGGCGCGGACGGCTCTATCTGCCGGCCGAGTTCCTCGCCGCCGAGGCGGTTCCGATGCTGCCCGCGGCGGCGCTCGCCTCGCCGCGCCTCGCCGCCGCGTGCCGGCGCACCGCCGCCCTAGCCCATGCTCATTTCGCCGCCGCCGAGGCGGCGATGCGGCGCTGCGAT
>DAIDKZ010000226.1 GCA_027449745.1 Acetobacteraceae bacterium
GGAACGGGCGGGTCGCGCCGCCCTCCTCGTGCAGGGTGAGATCGACCGCGAGCCCGTAGCCGGTCAGCGCATCCAGCGCCACCGGCGCGCCGGGCGGGGCGTCGGCGGCCTTGGTCAGCATCACTTCGGTCGTGTGGCCGGAACGCTGCTCGGGCATCGGCAGGGTGAGGATCGCCATGCGCGCCGAGCCGTCCGGGTGCGTCGCCTTGACGTCCATCTGGACGGGGACCGACTTGCCGCCGATGCGCGCCGCGAGATGCGCCTGCGGGGAGAGTTCGCCCGGGATGAACTCCTGGCCGAAGGTGAGCGGGCGCGGCGGCGTCGTTCGGTCATGCGTGTTCTCGACCAGCATGCCGACGAGGTCGCCCGCCCCCTTCGGCTGCGGCACGGACGGCGCGCGAACCAGCCGATCCGCCCGCGCCGGCATGGCCCCGCCGAGCAGCCCCGCCAGAGCCAGGATCGCCACGATCGCCCGCATCACCGCTCCTCTCGCGCGGCCGGACGGGCCGCGCTGCGCGACCAGTCTACTCGACGATTGCCTGATCGACGAGTTGCTTCAGCTGCCGGCGGAAGAAGGCACGGCTCGGGCCCGGCGCCTGATCCATCATCACCGCGACCAGATGCTCCGCCGGCTCGACCCAGAAGAAGGTCCCGGCGTAGCCCGCCCACATGAACTCGCCGGGCGAACCGGGCACGCCGGCGATGCCGGGCTGCTCGCGCACCATGAAACCGAGGCCGAACGTGTAGCCGGGCACACCCATCAACAGCTGGCTCGGGGCAACGATCGGGTGGATGGCGGTGCCGAGATGGTCGGAGGTCATCAGCGCCACCGTGGTCGGGCTGAGGATGTCGGCATCGCCGAGCCGGCCGCCATTCAGCAGCATCTGGGCGAAGCGGAGATAGTCCGCCGCGGTCGAGACGCTGCCGGCGCCGCCGGAATCCTCGGCGGGCACGTGGGAGACATCGATCAGATGGATCGGCGCGCCGGTGGCCGGGTCGGTGGCGAAGGGTTCGGCCAGCCGGCCGAGCTTGTCCTGCGGCACGGAGAAGCCGGAATCGGCCATGCCCAGCGGGCGGAACAGCCGCTCGGCGAGGAAATCGCCCAGCCGCTGGCCGGATGCCTTCTCCACCACGCGCCCGAGCAGGTCGATCGCCAGGCTGTATTCCCACACCGTCCCCGGCTGATAGGCGAGCGGTGCGGCCGCCAGCCGCTTGACGAATTCCTCCGGCGTCAGGCCGGTGACGTCGTACTCCATCGCCGGGTTGACCAGTCCGGCCTTGAGATAGGCCTGCTTCACCAGGGTATTGGCGGTGATCTCGCCGTAGGCGAGCCCGGCGGTGTGGCGCATCAGGTCCTGCACGGTCGCCACCCGCTCGGCCGGCACCAGCGCATAGCTGGGCTGACCCAGCGCATTGTGGCTGGGCACGCTGACGGACTGGGTCCCGAACTCGGGGAAGAACCGGCTCACCGGGTCGGTGAGCTGCAACTTCCCTTCCTCCATCAGCATCGCCGCGGCGACCTCGACGAACGGCTTGGTCATGGAATAGGCGCGGAAGATCGCGTCTTCGGTCATCTTCGCGCCGGCCGGCTTGTCGCGGTAGCCAAGGCTCTGCGAGTAGACCAGCTTGCCCTCGCGGGCGACCATGATGACGACGCCGGGCAACTTTCCGGCCTCGATATCCTTGCTGAAGACCTGGGTGATGCGGTCGAGCCGGGCCTGGGACATGCCGACCTCCTCCGGCTGGGCGCGCTCCAGCGGCTGCGCCCAGGCGGGCGGAACCAGCGCTGCCAGGGCCAGGCAGGCGGCGAGAAAGGAAGCTGTTCTCATTGCGGCGTTTCCTCCTGTTGCGCGCTCGGGTCCGGCGCGGTGCAGCGGGGCAACCCTGCCGCGCCTTGGCCGGCCTCGGCAAGGGTTGGGCCGGTCACGGTCCGTAGAGGGCCTCCGGCGGCACCAGCGGGGCGGCGATTTCGGCCAGCGCTCCATCGCGCACCGCGCGGTAGAAGCAGGAGCGCCGGCCGGTGTGGCAGGCGACTCCCTCCTGGTCCACCAGCAGCAGCAGTGCGTCGCCGTCGCAATCCAGCCGCAGCTCCACAAGCCGCTGGGTCTGGCCGGAGCGTTCGCCCTTGCGCCAGAGCCGGCCACGGCTGCGGCTGAAATAGCAGACCCGGCCGGTGGCGAGCGTCTCGGCCACGGCCTCGCGGTTCATCCAGGCGAGCATCAGAACTTCGCCGGTATCATGCTGCTGGGCGACGGCGGCGATCAGGCCCCCGGCGTCGAAATGGAGCTGGTCGAGTAGGCTCTGCGTGGCGGGATCATCCATGATGGCCTATCCTGGCATGGTGCAGCAGGATGGCAACCCGCCGGCGTTCTCGCACCGCACGCAGGCCCGGCTCAGGCAGGCGGACGCACTCTGCGCCCGGCGCGGCGCGCGGCTGACCGATATCCGCCGGCTCGTGCTCGGCTTCATCCTGGAGGCGGAGGCGCCGCTCGGTGCCTATGACCTGCTCGATCGGCTGCGCGCCGCGCGGGCCGGGGCGGCGCCGCCCACGGTCTACCGCGCGCTGGAGTTCCTGCTCGAACACGGGCTGGTGCACCGCGTCGAACGGCTCGCCGCCTTCGTCGGCTGCGTCGCCGAGGATCATGGCGCCGAGGACCAGGGCGGGCATCCGGCGCAATTCCTCATCTGCCGCGGCTGCGGCCATGTCGCCGAGATCGACGATCCCGAGGTCACCGCCGCGCTCGCGCGCGCCGCCGCCGGGCAGGGGTTCAGCCTGGCGCGCGCCACCGTCGAGGCCGAGGGCCTCTGCACCGAATGCGCCCGCCTCAGCGAAACCGCAGCCGGCTGAACGCCTGTTCGAGGTCGGCGATGAGGTCGGCGGTATCCTCCAGCCCGATATGGAACCGCGCCGCCGGGCCGGGCAGGGGCGGGGAGACGCTGCGGCGGATCGTCCCCGTGGTCGGCAGGGCGAGGCTCTCGAACCCGCCCCAGGAGGCGCCGATACCGAACAGGGCGAGGCTGTCGAGCATCGCGACCATCTGCTCGGGCGCGATGTCGGGCTGGAAGACGACGCCGAACAGGCTGCACGCGCCGTCATAGTCGCGGCGCCAGATCTCGTGGCCCGGGGCGCCGGGCAGCGCCGGATGGAGCACCTGGTGCACTTCCGGCCGGGAGGCGAACCAGCGCGCCACGGTGAGGCCGGCTGCCGCCTGCTGGCGCAGCCGCACGCCGAGCGTGCGCACCCCGCGCAGCGCCAGCCAGCAATCGTCCGGGCTGGCATACTGGCCGAGCGTCGTCGCCGCGGCGCGGATGCGCTCCCAATGCTCGGGCGCCGCGGTGGTGATGGCGCCGAGCACGAGGTCGGAGTGGCCGCCGATATATTTGGTCAACGCCTGGATCGAGACGTCGACGCCGTGGCGGAAGGGCTGGAAGGTCTGGATGCCCCAGGTATTGTCCATCAGCACGGCCAGCCCACGCGCCCGCGCCATCGCTGCCAGCGCCGGCACGTCCTGCATCTCGAAACTGTGGCTGCCTGGGCTTTCCAGGAACAGCACCCGGGTCTCGGGGCGGATCAGCCCGGCGAGCGCCTCGGCGCCGATGGTCGGGACGTAATACGTCGTCTCGACGCCGAGCCGGCGCAGCATCGTGTCGCAGAAATGCCGGCTCGGGCCGTAGACGCTGTCCGGCATCAGGCAGTGCTCGCCGGCGCCGAGATAGGCGAGCAGCGGCACGGTGATCGCGGCGAGGCCGGAGGAGACGATCTGGCAGCGCGTGCCGCCCTCGATCGCGGCGATCGCATCCTCCAGCGCGAAATGGGTCGGCGTGCCGAGCAGCCCATAGACCAGCGCCTGGTCGAAGCGCTTGCGCCCGGCCTCGGTGCGCGCCGCGCAGTCGGCGTGCAGCACGGTCGAGCCGCGGACGAGGGGCGGATTGACGAACCCCTCGGCGCGCACGCCGGCGCGGCCGAGATGGGTCAGATGCGTGTCGCGGCCGAGCCGGTCCGGCGCGTCAGCCATGGTCGGCCGTTCCCTTGAGCGGCGCCTTCGGCGTATCGAGCCGGCCCGCCCATTCCGTCCAGGAGCCGTCATAGAGCGCGCCGCCCGGCAGTCCCGCATGGACCATGGCGAGCGTCAGCACCGCGGCGGAGACGCCGCTGCCGCAGCTCGTTACCACCGGCCGGCTGCCGTCTACCCCCTCTCGGGCGAAGCGGGCGCGCAGCGCCTCGGGCGGCAGCAGCGTCTGGCCGCTGACCAGCACTTCGCCATAGGGCAGTGACCGGCTGCCGGGAATGTGGCCGGATGGCAGCCCTGGGCGCGGCTCGGGCGCCTCGGCATGGAAGCGTGCTGCGGCGCGCGCATCCAGCACCAGTTCCTCGCCGCTCGCCACATTGCGCAGCATGTCGCCGACCCCGCGCAGCCGGCTCGCGCGCAGGCACGGCAGGAAGTCGCACGCGGCCGGTGCGGGCGGCTCGCCGGTCTCGATCGCGCGGCCCTCGGCGCGCCATTTCGGCAGACCGCCATCGAGCACCGCAGCCTGGTCGTGGCCGAACAGCCCCATCATCCACCAGCCGCGCGCGGCCGTGGAGATGCCCTTCTGGTCGTAGAACACAACCCGGGAGGCGTTGGACACGCCGAGCGCACCCATGAGCCGCGCGAAGCGGCCGGCGCTCGGCACCATGTGCGGCAGGTCGCTGTCCGGATCGGCGATCGCGTCGATGTCGAAGAACCGCGCCGTGGGGATATGCGCGCTGCGGAATTCGGCGCGCGGGTCCTTGGGCTCGTTGGGCAGGTACCAGCTGGCGTCGAAAACCACCAGATCGGGCGCGCCGAGATGTTCGGCGAGCCAATCCGTGCTGACCAGGGGTTGCATCATGCCTCCGCTTGGGTTCGTCCCGTGACCCGTCATATTTCGTTCTGTCCCGCTGGCGCTGCCCCACCCGCCCATTGGGCGCGCAGCCACGGCCGCCGCGCGGCAAGCCAGAGGAGGGCGATGGCGGTGACGGCATTGGCGATGCCGCCCTCCAGCGCCGCCTCGATGGCGCGCGCCGCCGGCCAGACCAGGACGCGAATATCCTCGTGCTCGTCGGCGAGGCCGGCGAGCGCGGCAAAGCCGGCGGCGTCGGTGGCGGGGACGCGGGCCTCGCCGGCGAACAGCGCGACGCGTTCGTCACAGCCGCCGGGGCTCAGCACATAGTCACCGATTGGCACCAGACGGCCGAGCGCCAGCCCGGTCTCTTCGGCGGCCTCGCGGCGGATCGTCTCCTCGGCCGACTCGGACCCGTCGCACAGCCCGGCGGGAACCTCGAGCATCACCGGATCGACGCCGGCGGCGAGGGCGGGCAGGCGGAACTGCTCGATCAGCACGACGGCATCGGCGGCCGGATCATAGGGCAGCACCGCACCGGCCCGGCCGCGGCGCCAAAGTTCCCAGGTGCGCTGGCCGGAGAGGGCGCCGTCGAAGCGGCGGTTGCGGAAACGCACCAGTTCGAGCGGGAAGCGCCCGTCCCAGACGGTGAGCCGCGAATCGACGACCAGATCGGGATGGGCGGGCAGTGGCAGGGTCATCGGTGGACGATAGCCCGCCGGGGCGCCGGCCCCAAGCCCGCCGCTCGGCCTCTCGACCGCCTCTATCCCACCTTGTGGGCGGCGAGCATCGCGCGCACCCGTGCCGCGGCGGCGGCGCCCTTGGCGGCCTCGCGCCAGTTCTGCTCGGCGACGCGCTGATGCGCGGCGATGGCTTCGTCGGCGCTGGTGACCATGGCGACGCCGATCTGCGCGCCGGGGTGCATGTCCGGCGGGAAGGGATTGACCACCAGCGTGGCGCGGTCGCGCGCGCGCAGCACCTGGAAGGTGCCGACCTGCTCGGCGGCATCCGGGATCAGGCCGAATTGCAGCCCCATCGGCTCGGCCTCGATCAGGTTGGCGATGTTCTCGATCTCGGTGGCGGCGATCTGGCGGCAGACGCCGCGCAGCCGGTCGGACAGCGGCAGCGCGCCGGCAATGCCGAGCGCGAGCAGCCGCTCGATCCCGGCGGTGGAGAGCATGGCGATGATGCCGGGGCGGCGGGACGCATACATGCGCTTGCGCGTGGTGAGCAGGCTCAGCACCTGGTCCAGCACCGCGCGCTGGGCGGCGCGGTCGCGTTCACCGCTGGCGCGCTCCGCGGCCTCGGTGAAGGCCTCGGCGAGCGTCGCATCGTAGGCGTCGGACGTGACCAGGTAGCACAGCGCGCCGTTGACCTGCAGGATCTGGTCGGCGGTCTCCTCGACCTGACGCAGCCGTTCGAGGAAGCCGGCGGCGCGATTATAGTACTCGACGCCGATCCCGAGCAGCGACAGCGGCGAGATTTTCAGCAATTCCGCCAGCCGCTTCACGGTATCGAGCTTGATCACCTCGCCCTTTTCGTAGCGATAGAGCGCGGCGCGCGAGACGCCGAGGCGGGCGGCGATCTCCTCGGCCCTCAGGCCCGATTCGAGGCGGTAGGCTCGCAACTGTTGACCGATGTCCGTGAAGCGCATGCTTCTATTCCCCAAAGCGCGGCCGGAACGTTACCAGCCGGGGCGGGTTTTCCGTCCGAGCTCATCCAAATCTCAGAATCGCGACTCGCACGGTATAATTCATCCGACCCACGTCACACAAGAGGCATTGCTTGCGGGTCGGTAACGATTGCTCGATTTGCGAGTCACGCACTCGTGCTAGACCCCGAAGCGCTCGCGCCAAGCGAGTCCGGCCAGGGTATCTCCCGCAGGCCGATATTCGCACCCGATCCATTCCCGGTAGCCGATTTCATCGATACGGCGGAACACATACTCCCAGCCGATTTCGCCGGTGCCCGGCTCGTGGCGGTCGGGGACATCGGCGATCTGCATGTGGCCGATCACCGGCAGCAGCGTCCGCATCCGCCGGGTGACGTCGCCCTCGGTGATCTGGCAGTGATAGATGTCGAACTGCAGCGCCACACGCTCGCGCCCCAGCGCCTCGACGATCGCCGCGCCCTGCTCGACGGTGTTGAGCAGATAGCCCGGCATGTCGCGGTGGTTGATCGGCTCGATCAGCAGCCGGACCCCTGCCGCCGCCGTTTGCTCCGCCGCCCAGGCGAGGTTGGTGACGTAGACGGTGGTCAGCGTCTCCCACGGCGTGCCGGCCGGGGCGAGGCCCGCCATGACATGCAGGCGGCGGCAACCGAGGGCGGCGGCGTAGTCCAGGGCGCGCTTGATGCCGTCGCGGAACTCCCCCACCCGCCCGGGCAGGCAGGCGATGCCGCGCTCGCCGGCGGCGAAATCGCCCGGCGGGGCGTTGAACAGCACCTGTTCGAGCCCGTTGGCGTCGAGCCGCGCACGCAGTTCGGCCGCCGGATGGTCGTAGGGAAAGAGAAACTCGACGCCCTTGAACCCAGCCGCGGCAGCGCGCGCGAACCGATCCAGGAACGGCACCTCGTTGAACATCATCGACAGGTTGGCACAAAAGCGCGGCATGGTGTTTCCCTCCCGGATCGGCGGCCGGTGAATGCGGCATGGAACCCTAGACGAAGCGCGCGTGGTATGGAATTGCCCACCCCGCCGCCGTGCCGTGACCCGGCCCGCCGCGCTTGACCGGCGCGGCGCGCCATGCGCCGATGCGCCGGCGGAACGGCATGGCTGGCGACGTTGGCTTTCGGCCGAGGGGAGGAGGGACGGTGCCGGACGGTGCAGGAGCCCAGGGACGGATGGTTGCCGAGCGCATCCTGCTGGGTATGCTGCTGCTCAGCATCGCGCTCGGCTGCGGCTACGTCCTTTATCCGTTCCTCTCGGCGCTGCTGTGGGCGGCGATCCTGGTGTTCTCCACCTGGCCGTTGTTCCGCCAGCTGCGCCGGATCGGGCTGGACCGGGTTTCGGCCGCGCTGCTGATGGTGCTGCTCGCTGGCATCGTCGTCGTCGTGCCGCTCGGCTTGGCGATCCCTGCCGGGGCCAAGGACGTTGCCCATCTCCGCGCGCTCCTCCAGGGCTCGCTGCAGGAAGGCCTGCCGGGCCCGCCGGGCTGGCTCGCCGACGTGCCGCTGGCCGGGCCGGGGATGGCCGATCTCTGGCAGCACTGGGCCGACGATCTCAGCTCGATGGGCGAGTTCTTCCGGCCCTATCTCGGCGCCATCGCCGAGGGCAGCCTGACCGTGCTGCTGCGCATCGCCCATGGCGTGGTCAGCTTCGGCTTCGCCTTGTTCATCAGCTTTTTCTTCTATGTCTATGGCGAATCGATGACCGGCAGCCTGCACGCCATTCTCGGGCGGATCGCCGGCGCGTATTCCGACCGGCTCATCACCGTCACCGGGGTCGCCGTGCGCGGCACGGTCTATGGCATTCTCGGCAATGCGCTGGTGCAGGGGCTGCTGACCTATCTCGGCCTGTGGCTCGCCGAGATGCCGCGCGCGGCGCTGCTCGGCAGCCTCGCCGGTCTGCTGGCGCTGCTGCCGGTCGGCGCGCCGCTGGTCTGGGTGCCGGCGACGCTGTGGCTGCTGATCTCGGGCCGCACCGGGCACGGGGTCTTTCTCGCCGTCTACGGCACGGTGGTCGTCAGCGGGCTCGACCACATCATCCGGCCCTATTTCATCGCTCGCGGCGCGCGGTTGCCCTTCCTGCTCACCGTGCTCGGCGTTCTCGGCGGCGTGCTCGCCTTCGGGCTGCTGGGGATTTTCCTCGGTCCCGTGCTGCTTGGCGTCGGCCTGACCCTGCTCAACGAGTTCGCCGCCGGCGGCCGCGGCGCCGTCCGACGCTGAGCCGCCTCAGCGCGGCCGGTCGCCGGCCAGGGTGATGCGGTGCATGACGCGGCGGTAGCCGTGATAGTCGTTCACCGGATTGTGCTGGGCGGCGCGGTTGTCCCAGAAGGCCAGCGTCCCCGGCTCCCAGCGAACCCGGCAGGTGAATTCCGGCCGCACCTGGTGCGCGAACAGATAGGAGAGCAGCCCGGCGCTCTCCGCCTCGGTCATGCCGTCGAAGCGGGCGGTGTGGGCGACGTTGACGTAGAGCGCCCGCCGGCCGGTTTCCGGATGGGTGCGCGCGACCGGATGCACGGCCTCGAACACCTGGTTTGCCTGCCCGCTCGGCGCATCGCGGATGCGGTCCTCGCGCGTGCGCGAGACGTCGGCGCGGGCCGAACTGTTCACCGCGCCGAGCCCGTCGAGCACGGCCCGCAGCGCCGGGGACAGTGCTTCGTAGGCGGCATACATGTTGGCGAACAGCGTGTCGCCGCCGCGGGGCGGAACCTCGCGGGCGAGCAGCATCGTGCCGAGCGGCGGGGTCTCCAGATACGCGGTGTCGGAGTGCCAGATGCCGCCGAAATTCACCGTCTCGTGCTCGCGCTTGATCACCGGGGTGATGACCGGAAACCCGTCGAGCCCGCGCACGAACGGGTATTCGACCGGCGTGCCGAAGCGCCCGGCGAAGCCGACGAACGCGGCGGGATCCAGCCGCTGGTCGCGGAAGACGATGACGAGGTGCTCGAGCAGCGCCGCACGCAGGGCGGCGACGGTCTCGGCGGCGAGGTCGGCGGCGAGATCGATGCCGAGGATTTCCGCGCCGATCGAGCCGGCGAGCGGGTGAATCTGAAGCGCTGCTGCGGGCACGAGTTCTCTCCCTGGGCCGTTGGCGGTCGGCGCGGTCTGGATAGCCTGTCTGTCGCTTCGGCTCCATTATCAAATTAGAAACTTTTCGCTTGCAATGATCATACGGTGCGACTATCTAATTTTTGAGATTGTCGCACCAGGCGTGCGGCCGTCGCGAGCGCCAATCGGGCGGGGCGACGTCAACGTGGGAGAGGGGATCATGAGCCACCGTTTCGGACGCGCCGCGCGCGTCGCCGCCGCCATCGCCGTCGGGCTTGCCGCCGGATTCACGCTGCAGCCGGGCGCCGCGCGCGCCGGCAGTCTCACCTTCGATTTCGGCTCCATGGTCGCCAATGGCCGCAACGACGTCATCACCGGCGTGCTCGGCACCAACGCCCAGAGCTTCACCAACGACGGCGTGACGCTGAGCGCCGACGCCTACCAACTCTCCAACACGCCGGGCCTCGCCGTCGGCGGCTGGGTGACGCAGAAGCAGGGCACCTTCACTGGCGGCGAAGCCGGGCTCGGCGCCAGCAAGACCTCGACCGGGTCCGATGTCGACTGGGAAGTCGCCAAGGGCACCTATCTCCTGCTCGACAACCGCGCCGCGCTCAGCGCCGGCTACGCCCCGACCAGCATTTCGATCGGGTCGATCCAAGCCGGCGAGACGGCGACCATCAGCGCCTACAGCGGTGCGTTCAGCACCAGCAGCCTCGATCTCACCAAGCTCACGGTGCTGGCAACCCTGACCAATCCCGGCAGCGGCAGCGTCGTGCAGCAGGTGAACAACCTGCCCGCCGATCAGTTTTTCGTCGTCACCGAGACCGGCACCGGCAATGTCACGGTCGGCGCCGAGATGCTCAACCGCCAGACCGTTGCGGCCCCCGAGCCGGCGAGCCTGGCGCTGCTGGCAACCGGCGTCATCGGCATCGGCATGGCCCGCCGCCGCCGTCGCGCTTGACGCCATCGCCACCGCTGTCGAACGCAGTGCCGCCCACCGTCGTGAGGATCGGGCCAGCCGAAGCATTCCACCCGCCGCGGGTCGCGGCGGGTGGTGAATCGCGTGGGGCGGGATGAGCGGGAACTGCGCGCCTCCCTTGCCGCCCGCGCACCATTTCGTCCACCCGATCGCGCGGACGGCGGGGAAGGGGGTGCGTCACGTCGTTCGCCACCATCTCCTCAACCCGCACCGGGCCCTTCTGATCAAATCCGTCGGCTGCATCGCGGCGGCGCTGCCGAGCTTCGTCCCGGTGCCGCTCGGCCCCCGCGAGGCTCCGCGTCCCCCCGTGCTGCTGGCGGCGGACAGCGTTGGTTCGATCTTTCCAGGCGTCGGCGAGACGGCCGTGCTTTCCCCGGCACCGTTCTCCAGCCCTGGCACGGGTTCGGTCCCCGGTGCAGGCTTCGGCGCGCCGCCAATGCCACCGACCATCTCGATCCCGAGCCCCGACATGCCGTCGCCCCCCGTCGTCAGCACCCCGGAGCCGTCTGGATTGCTGCTGATGACGACCGCGCTGGCGCTGTTCCGCGTCGTCCGCGCCCGCGCCCAGCGCCAGGACGGCGGCGGCGAAGCCCTGACCGGCGGTCCGCTCTGATCGGCTGACGGGCTGACCGGCCTGCGGGCTGTGCCGGCGTTAAGTGCGCCTTAATCGATTCGGAGCAAAAAAAGACTCTGTCGTGATTCATGGGATGTTCTCGCCATGCCCCACGCGCTCCGGTCGGTCCTCCGTTCGATAGGTTGGCACACGCTCCTCGCTGTGCCGGTTCTGATCGCCAGCGCTGCGGCGGCGATGGCCGCGGTGCCGCAGCTCGAAGCCACCACCCAGGCCGTGGCCGAGATGCCGGCGGACCAGGCGGCGACCGCGGCGCCGCCGTTCGTGCCGGGGAAGAACGCACGCCAGGCGCTGGCGCGATACATGTTCCCCGATGGCCGGGTCGACCCGCGCGTGCGCTGCGTGCGCCAAGCCGCCTGCGTGATGGCATCCCGGCCCTGACCGACCGCTCTCCACCGCGTCCCGACGGTGAGCTCTAACCCGCTCTGCCGAGCGCGAGCAGGTACAGCGCGAACGTCGCATCGGCGTCGGTCCACACGCGCCGGGCGTCCCAGCCCGCCGCCCCGGCCAGAGCAACGAAGCCTTCGAGGCTGTGTTTGTAGCAATTTTCGGTATGGATGCTGTCGCCTTCGGAAAATCGGAGGGTGACGCCGGCGACGCGTATTTGTTGGGCCCGCCGGCTTACGAGATGCATCTCGATCCGTCCCTCGGCCGCGTTCCAGCGCGCTTCATGGGCGAACTGGGCCAGGTCGAAATCCGCACCCGCCTCGCGGTTGAGGCGGACGAGGAGGTTGCGGTTGAACGCAGCCGTCACACCGGCGGCGTCGTCGTAGGCGGCGAGCAGCCGGGCCGGGTCCTTGCGCAGATCGACCCCGATCAGGAACCGCGAGGCGGGTCCGAGCGTGGCGCGCGCTTGTGCGAGGAAGGCGCGCGCCGCCGCCGGTTCCAGATTGCCGATGGTCGAGCCGGGGAAGAATCCGACCCGGGGCCGTGGGGCGGCGGCGGGCAGGGCGATCGGGGCGAGGAAGTCCGCCGCGATCGGAGCCACGGCGAGGCCCGGCCGCCGCGCCGCCAGCCGCGCCGTCAGCGCTGCCAGGGCCGGCGTGGCGATGTCGATCGGCACGTAGCACCGCGCCGCGCGCCCCGCCGCGGCGAGCGCATCGAGGAGCACCAGCGCCTTGTCCTCGGTGGAGGCGCCGTACTCGACGAGGCTTGAGTCCGCCGGCAGGGTGGCGACGATGGCGCCGGCCTCGGCCGCGAGCAGTGCCCGCTCGGTGCGCGTCAGATAGTATTCCGGCAGTTCGGTGATGGCGGCGAAGAGCCGGCAGCCCTCCTCGTCATAGAACAGCTTGGCCGGCAGCACGCGCGGTGTGGCGCCCAGTCCGGCCAGAACCTCGTCCAGCATCGCCGGGTCGAGCGTCACCTTCACGCATCCCACGCCAGCCGCAGGCCGGAGAATTGCCAGCGGCGGTCGGGATGGAAGAAATTGCGGTAGCTCTCACGCGCATGCCCCGGTGGCGTGGCGAGCGAGGAACCGCGCAGAACCATCTGATTGACCATGAACTTGCCGTTATATTCCCCGATCGCGCCGCCGGCTGGGCGGAACCCAGGATAGGCGGTGTAGGGGCTCGCGGTCCATTGCCAGACCTGGCCGAACATCCCGGCGAGCCTCGGATGGCGGGCGGCCTCCTCCCATTCCGCCTCGCCCGGCAGCCGCGCCCCCGCCCAGCGGGCGAAGGCGTCGGCCTCGTAGTGGCTGACGTGGCACACGGGCGCGGCGGGGTCGAGCTCGAGTTCGCCGCCCAGGGTGAACGCGCTGGCGCCGTCCTCGCTCCAGTACAGCGGCGCACGCCAGCCCTCGCGCTGCGCCGTGGCCCAGCCGTCGGACAACCACAGCAAGGGATTGCGGTAGCCGCCGTCGCGCACGAACGCGGCGTACTCGGCATTGCTCACCAGCCGGTTCGCGACGGCGTGCGGCGCCAGCCACACCGTGTGGCGCGGTGCCTCGTTGTCGAAATGAAAACCCTCGCCGCAATGCCCGATGGCATGCGCCCCTTCGGGCCCCGCGACGAAGCGCAAAGCCGGCGCTGCCCGCTTCTGCGGCGTCGGCAGCTGCCGCCACGCCGGCTTGAGCGGGTTGTGCGACAGCAGATGCAGCATGTCGGTGAGCAGCAACTCCTGGTGCTGCTGCTCGTGGTGCAGGCCGAGTTCGAGCACGCGCGCGAGATCGCGGCCGGGCTCTCCGCGCCCCAGCAGGTGCCGCAGATGGGTGTCGACATGGGCGCGGTAGCGCATCACCTCGGCCACCGTGGGCCGGGTGACCAGGCCGCGCTGCGGCCGCGCATAACGCGGGCCCGCGCTGACGTAGTACGAGTTGAACAGCGCGGCGAAACCGGCGTTGAATTCGCGGTAGTCGGCAACGAAGGGCTTGAGCGCGAACTGCTCGAAAAACCAGGTGGTATGGGCCAGATGCCATTTCGCCGGACTGGCGTCGGGCATGCTCTGCGGCGTCATGTCCTCGGGCGCGAGGCCCGCGCAAAGGTCCGGCGTCAGCGCGCGCGTGGCGAACAGGCGCGCGGCCAGATCCTGCACTGGCTGAAGCCGGGCCCCGGCGGCGCTGGGGGACGGGACGGCATGCGTCATGGCGTCGAGCATGAACCCAGCCTAAACGCCGAACATGACCCTGTCAAAGCACGCCGCCATTCAACCCCAGGCCGCGCCGGGCGATGCGCGGAACCGGGGCGCGGCGGCAGGCGCCGGCGCTCAAGCCGCCATATCGGTCTGGAACACGCGCCCGGCGTGCTCGCGCAGGGCGTGGAAGGAGACGTCGGGCCAGCGCTCCTGCAGCACCCGCAGCTCGGCGGCGTGCGTGAGCAGGATGGTGGGCGCGTCGACCACGTCGTAGGCGATGCGGTGGGCGTTTTCCTCGATGAAGCGCTTGAGCTGGCGTTCGTCGTCGCTGTGAATCCAGCGCGCCACCCGGTACGGGGTGGGCGCCAGGCGCGCGGCCACGTTGTACTCGCCGCTCAGGCGGTGCAGCACGACGTCGAACTGCAGGGTGCCGACCGCGCCGAGCAACAGGCTGCCGCTGAAATGCGGGCGGAACACCTGGATCGCGCCCTCCTCGCCCAGCTGCATGCGCCCGGTGCGCAACTGCTTGCTGCGCAGCGGGTCGGCGATCTCCACCGCCTGGAACAGTTCCGGCGCGAAGAACGGCAGGCCGGTGAACTGCAGGGCCTCGCCTTCGGTGAGCGTGTCGCCCAGGCGCAGCGTGCCGTGGTTGGGAATGCCGATGATGTCGCCGGCCCAGGCCTCCTCCAGCAACTCGCGGCGCTGGGACATGAAGGCCACCACGGTGTTGGGGCGGATCTCCTTGCCGGTGCGGCCGACCTTCAGGCGCATGCCGCGCTCGAAGCGCCCCGAACACACGCGCACGAAGGCGATGCGGTCGCGGTGGGCGGGGTCCATATTGGCCTGGATCTTGAACACCATGCCGGTGAACTTGGGTTCGGACGGCTGCACCACGCGCTGCACGGCCGGACGCGGGCCGGGCGGGGGAGCCTGGTCCACCAGCGCGTCGAGCACCTCGCGCACGCCGAAGTTGTTGATCGCCGAGCCGAAGAACAGCGGCGACTGCCGGCCGGCGAGAAAGGCCGCGCGGTCGAATTCCGCCGTGGCCTCGGACAGCAGGCCGATCTCCTCCCGCGCCTGCGCCAGCTCGGCGCCGAAGCGCGCCGCGAGCGCGGGATTGTCCAGCCCGTCGATGGTTTCGTCGCCGCCGTCAAGCCTGTCCTCGCCGGGGCGGAACACGCGCATGCGCCGCTCGCGCAGGTCGAGCACGCCGTGGAAATTCTTGCCCATGCCCACCGGCCAGGTGAAGGGAATGGCGTCCATGCCCAGGTGGCGCTCGATCTCGTCCATCAGGTCCAGCGGGGTGCGCACCTCGCGGTCCATCTTGTTGACGAAGGTGATGATGGGCGTGTTGCGCGCGCGGCAGACCTCCAGCAGGCGCAGGGTCTGGGCCTCGACGCCGTTGGCGGCGTCGATCACCATCAGCGCCGCGTCCACCGCGGTGAGCACGCGGTAGGTGTCCTCGGAGAAGTCCTGGTGGCCGGGGGTGTCGAGCAGGTTGATGACGCAGTCGCGCCACTCCATCTGCATCACCGAGGACGCGACCGAGATGCCGCGCTGCTTCTCGATCTCCATCCAGTCAGAGGTGGCATGCCGGCTGGCCTTGCGCGCCTTGACGGAGCCGGCGATCTGGATCGCGCCGGAGAACAGCAGCAGCTTTTCGGTCAGGGTGGTTTTGCCCGCGTCCGGGTGCGAGATGATGGCAAACGTGCGGCGGCGGGCGATGGGTGTTGGTGTTTCGGACATCCCGGAATTGTAGGGACAGCCACCCTCCGCGCGTCTTGCGCCACCCCGCGCCCCCTCAGACGCGCAACTCCTGCAGGGCCCGGCCGAGGGCTTCCCGGCCCAGCGCGTGCAGTGCCGCGGCCACGTCCGCCGGCGGATGGAACAGCGCGTTCGCCGGGTCGAGCAGGCGCTGGACGTCGTGCCAGGCTCCGAGGTGGGTTTGCAGGGCCTCGACTGTCTTGCGCAGGGGCAGCACGCGCGGCGCTTCGTCCTGCGGCAGTGCCTGGCCCAGCCGCTCGAGCGACAGGCGCAGGTGCTTGGAGCGGATGCGCAGGTCGTGCAGCGCAACGGCGGAGGCCGAGTCCAGAGGGGCGCCCTGCGCCGCCGCGTCCATCATCTCGCGGCCATGCGCCAATGCCTTGTTCCAGCGTTTGTGGTCGTGCCGCACGGCAAGGCTGGCCAGCCGGCGCAGCTTTACCGGCCCCGCCCGACCGGCACGGCCGCCCCACGCCTGGGCCCAGCGCGCCAGCGCCAGCAACAGGCGCCCGAAGCGCGGACTGTGCAGGTGGGCGAGCAAGGCGGCGCGGTGGCGCATGCGTTCATGCCGCAGGGCCTCCAACCAAGCCGGGGACTCGGCCGCGCCCTCGCCCCCGAGCGGTGCCGGACGATGGTGAAGCATGTCGAGCGCGACGTCGGCATCGCGCACCAGGCCGGCCAGTTGCATGGTCCAGTGCAGTTCGGCGGCGAACCATGCCACGGTGCGCGCGGACGCATGCGGGCGCAGCCAGCGCAGCACGGTGCGCAAGCGCCGCAGCACGACGCGGAACTGGTGCACGTCGCGCGCTTCGTCGGCGCTGCCGATGCGCTCGGCCCACACCGCGAGCTGAGCGCAGGCGGTGGACAGCCACAGTTGCGCGGCGCGTCCCAGCGGGGTCTCGCCATCGAGCCTCGGCGGCTCCGGCGGGGCTTGCGGACGATCCCCGCCGGCCAGTGCCGCGGCGCGCTCGGCCTTGTTGACCGGGCTGACGAGGAGCGGCAAATCCTGCGCCAGCGCCCAGGCCAGTTCCCAGCAGGCGTCGAAATCGCCCTCGATCAGCTCGATTTCCAGCTCCAGGAGCGGAGCCTGCACCGCCCGGCCGTCGCGGATGGCCGTGCAGGCGCCATGGTCGAGCGCAAGCTCCGCGCGCGCGCCGGCCCAATCCAGGGTCCAGGCCGTGCGCGCGAAGGCGGTACCGAATGCGGGCCGAAGGCTGGACTGCAGCGCCCCCGCGTCCAGGCCGAGGGTGCGCAGCGGGGTTTGGTCCAGTGCGCGCACCAGGTCGGCCGGGTGGATGCCTTGCGGCGCGCCGTCCTCCGCCGGCCACTCCCACTCGCCGCGCGCATGGCCGAGCGCGTCGGTGCCGGTGGATTTGACGGTGAGCACGCGCCCCTGCGGCGTCTGCCGTACCCGCAAGGCCAGCCCGGCCGCGGCGAGACGGGCATCGGGCGTGTCGAAGTACACCGTGCTGAGCTGTTGCACGCGTGGCGCACCGCCCAGCAGGAGCAGGATCGGATGGTCCGCCAGCTGCTGCGCGGCACGCGCGTCCAT
>DAIDKZ010000227.1 GCA_027449745.1 Acetobacteraceae bacterium
TGGCCCTCGGCGGAGCCGCGCTGCATCCAGCTCTCATGCGCCAGCATCGCCATTTCCCGCTCATCGAGGGTGAGGCCGTTGGCGGCGAGGAAGGAACGCTTGGTGACGGCGATCGCGCCCGGGGCGGCGCGGAACAGCTCGTCGAGGATGGCACCGAGCCGGGTCTCGATCTCTTCGGCGGCGACGACCTCGTGAACGAGGCCGATGCGTGCTGCCTCGGCGGCGCCGAACCGCTCCCCGGTCAGCGCATAGCGGCGGGTATGGCGAAGCCCCATCGCCTGCACCATGTGGGTCGAGATCGGACTCGGCGCGACGCCGACCCGCACCTCGGTCAGGCCGAACAGCGCCGCCGGTGTCGCCAGAGCGATGTCAACGCAGCAGACCAGGCCGATACCGCCGCCGAAGCAGGCGCCATGAACAATCGCGATCGTAGGCTTGGGCAGTTCGTTGAGACGCTGCATGGCTCGCGTGGTCGCCATCGAGGCGGCGAAGGCGCGCTCGGGCGGGTAATCGGCGGCGCGGGCCAGCCAGTCGATGTCGGCGCCGGCCTGGAAATGCCGCCCGGCGCCGCGGATCACCACCACGCGGACGGACGCGTCCTCGGCCAGCGGCCCGAGTCCGTCGATGAGGGCGGCCAGCATGTCCTCGTCATAGGCATTGCCGCGGGCCGGCCGATTGAGGGTCACGGTGGCGACGCCGCGGGGGTCGATCGCCACGAGAACGGGAGACTCGGCCATCGCCACGGTCATCGGCGCCTCCTTGTTCACGGGAGGCGGTACGCTCGCATGGGATCGATGCAACCACAAGACGCTTTCATCGGCGCACGGAACCGGCCAGAGTGCGCGCCCATGCGGGGTAGACGCCAGATTCACGCCAGTTGCGTCGACCGGGATGGCGCCGGCGTCCTGCTGTTGGGACGGTCCGGGGCCGGCAAGTCCGATCTGGCGCTGCGGCTGCTCGATCACGGCTTCGCCCTGGTCGCGGACGATCAGGTGGTGATCGAGGATGGCGAGGCAGCGGCGCCGGCGTCGCTGGCCGGGCTGCTCGAAGTGCGCGGGCTCGGCCTCGTCCACCTGCCCTATCGCGAGCGCACCCGCCTGGCGCTGGCCGTGGCGCTGGACGGCGCGCCGCCGCCGCGGCTGCCGAGCCCCGAAACCGAGGCCGGGTCCGGGCTGCCGCTGCTGCGGCTGGACCCGTTCACCGCCTCCGCCCCGGCGCGCATCGCGCTGGCGCTGGACTGCGCGCTGGGGCGCCGAACCGCCGCGGCCGGTGGGTTCGCGCCATGAGCCGGCGGCGCATCGTGTTCGTCAGCGGCCTCTCGGGCGCGGGGCATTCCTCGATCCTGCGCGCGCTGGAGGATCTCGGCTACGAGGCGATCGACAACGTGCCGCTGGCGATGCTGGACGAAATGGTCGCGCGCGGCGGCGGCAAGCTGGCCATCGGCGTCGATGCCCGTACCCGCGGCTTCGACGCCGCCGCGGTGCTGGCGACGCTCGACCGGCTGCGCGCGGCGCCCGATGAGCGGCCGGAGCTCGTCTTCGCCTGGGCCGACGAGCAGTCGCTGCTGCGCCGCTACACCGAGAGCCGGCGGCGCCACCCGATGGCGCCGGACAGCCGCGTCGCCGACGGCATCGCCGCCGAGATCGCGCTCACGGCCGAGCTGCGCCGGGCCGCGGACCTGCTGATCGACACCTCAGACCTGCCGCTCGGCGAACTGCGGCGGCTGATCGAGCAGTGCTTCGGCCCCGAGAGCGGCGATGCCGCCCGCGGCGGGCTCGTCGTCTCGCTGATCTCATTCGCCTATCCGGCGGGCTTGCCACGGGAGGCGGATCTGGTGCTGGATGCGCGCTTCCTGCGCAACCCCCACTACGACCCGGCGCTGCGACCGCGCACCGGGCTGGAGCCGGAGGTCGGCGCCTACATCGAAGCGGACCGGGACTACGCCATCTTCTATGCACGCATCGTCGAGCTGCTCATCCTGCTGCTGCCGCGGTTCGTGCAGGAAGGCAAGAAATACGCGACCATCGCGGTCGGCTGCACCGGCGGCCGGCACCGGTCCGTTCATCTTGTCGAGAGGCTTTCATCGTATCTTTCCGACGCGGGCTGGCGCGTGACACGGGCGCATCGTGAACTGGCCCGCGACGGGCAGGGGATGGCCCGTTCGGCCCCGCCGCTCGCCGGCCCGTTCGCGGCCGGCGCGTCCGGCGGGCCGTCACCCTCCCCGCGTCAGGCACAGGAGGCCTGAGACACACCCATGATCGGCATGGTCCTGGTGACCCACGGGCGCCTGGCTGAGGAGCTCAGGCTGGCGATGGAGCACGTCGTCGGCGCCCAGAACAACGTCGCCACCGTCTGCATCGGGCCGGACGACGATATCGAGCGCCGGCGCGCAGACATCCAGCATTCCATCGAGTCGGTGGATCGCGGCGACGGCGTCGTGCTGCTCACCGACATGTTCGGCGGCACGCCGAGCAACCTCGCGATCTCGCTGATGGATCGCAAAGGGGTCGAGGTCATCGCCGGCGTCAATCTGCCGATGCTGGTCAAGATCGCCAAAGTGCGCGCCACCCAGCCGCTGTCCGAGGTGATCGAGTGCGCCCAGGCGGCCGGGCGGAAATACATCGCCGCCGCCTCGAGTGTGCTGAACGGGACGCGCCTGAACGGCACCAGCGGATGAGCGGCGAGGCCGGCGGCGAACCGCCGCCCGGTTCCGCGTCCGGCGCCACGGTGCTGACCCGCGCCGTCGTCATCTGCAACCGCCGCGGCCTGCACGCCCGCGCGGCGGCGAAATTTGTCAGCGTCGCCGAACGGTTCGACGCCGCGGTCGAGGTGGTGAAGGACGGCACCGCGGTCCCGGCGCGCTCGATCATGGGGCTGATGATGCTCGGTGCCGGCCTGGGCAGCGCGCTCGAACTGCGCGCCGAAGGCTGGGACGCCAAGGAAGCCCTCGACGCGCTGGCCCAGCTGATCGAAGCTGGCTTCAATGAACAGGACTGACCCGCCCGCACCCCGTCCCAGAACCCGCGCGCCGGCGCGGGCCGGAGAGAAGGGTGCGGGACATGAGGTGGCCGCCGGGGCACCGGCCGCGGCCGAGAATCCAGGTCGGGAAAGCGGGGGCCGGGAGGGCGCGGGGCGGCCCGAACAGGTGTTCACCGGCATCGCCGTTTCCGAGGGCATTGGCATCGGCCCGGTGTTCGGCGCCGCCGAGCCGCCGCTGCACACCAAGCGGCGCAAGATCCAGGCCGCCGATGCCGAGGCCGAGCGCAACCGGCTTGAACGCGCCATCGCCAAGTCCCGCCACCAGCTCACCAAGCTGCGCGGGCGCCTGGCGGTGCTGCCGGAGGAGAGCCAGGCCGAGATCGGGCCGCTGATCGATGCCTACGGCCAGATGCTCGGCAGCTCGCGCCTGACGCAGGACATGCGCGCGCGCATCAGCAACGGGCTGGTCTCGGCCGAAACCGCTGTGTTCGACGCCTGCGAGGCGATCGCGCAGGCGATTCTCGGCCCCGAGGACGGCGCCAACGGCGAGGACGGCAACCACTCCAAGGAGGAGCGCGCCTCGCGCCGGCGCCGGGCGGAGGAGGTGCGCGAGATCGGCCGGCGGGTCCGGCGCAACCTGATGAACCAGCCCTTCCGCAGCTTCACCAGCCTGCCCGCGGGGGCGGTGCTGATCTGCGAATCGCTGCGCCCGGCCGATGCGGCGTTGCTCGACCCGTCGCGCCTGGTCGGAGTCGCCACCGACGAGGGCGGGCTGGAGGGCCACACCGCGATCATGCTGCGCGCGCTCGGCGTGCCCGCCGTGCTCGGCGCCGAGGGGCTCGGCGAGGCGGCGCGGCCGGGGGACACCGCCATCGTCGACGGCCGCACCGGCCAGGTCGTGCTCAACCCCGCGCCCGCCACCCTCGCCGCCGCCCGGCGCGGGGTGACCGCCTATGCCCGCGAGCGCCAGCGCCTGGCCCGGCTGCGCCGCCTGCCGGCCGAGACCGGCTGCGGGCAGCGCGTTGAATTGCAGGCAAATCTCGAAATTCCGGCGGAGCTGCCGCTGATCGCCCAGGCGGGCGCCCAGGGGATCGGGCTGCTGCGCTCGGAGTTCCTGTTCATGAACCGCGACAGCCTGCCCGACGAGGTGGCGCTGGCCGAGACCTATCGCGGCATCATCGAGGCCATGGCCGGCGATCCGGTGACCATCCGCGTGCTCGACTGGTCGAGCGAGAAGGACATCGAGGCGCTCGGCGCCGCCGGGCTGGTGCCGGACTATCCGGACCTCAACCCCGCCTTCGGCCTGCGCGGCATCCGCCTGCTGCTGCGGCGGATGGACCTGTTCGAACTGCAGCTGACCGCGATCCTGCGCGCCGCCATGGCCGGGCCGGTGCGCATCCTGCTGCCGATGGTCACCAATGTCGCCGAGGTGCGGGCGGCGCGTGAGGTGCTGGAGCGGGTTCTCCGCCGCCTGCGCCGGCGCGGCGAGCGGCTGCCGGACCCGCTGCCGGCGCTCGGCATCATGGTGGAGACGCCGGGTGCGGCGCTGTCGGCCGACGCGCTGGCGCTGGAGGCGGATTTCTTCGCCATCGGCACCAACGACCTGGCCATGTACACCCTCGCCGTCGACCGCGCGGACGCCGATCTGGCCGATCTCTACGACCCGCTGCACCCGGCGGTGCTGCGGCTGGTGCAGTTCGCCACCGAGGCGGCGCTGCGGGTGCGCAAGCCGGTCTCGGTCTGCGGCGAGATGGCCGGCAACCCGGCGCTCACGCCGCTGTTGCTCGGCCTCGGGCTGCGCAGCTTCTCGATGAACGCGACCTCGGTGCCGCGGGTGAAGCAGGCGGTGCGCGGGGTGGAGATCGATGCCTGCCTGCGCCTCGCCCACACGGTGATGCAGCAATCCGACGCCGGGCGGATCCACGACCTGATCGCCGGATTCGATCCGTCGGCCGGCTGAAAATTTTCTTCTGAATCAGTTTGTTCGATGCGAACCCTGAACTAATCCGGCAACCCTCGCCACCGCCGCCAGCCGGCGGCGCGCAGCGCGCAGGCGGGGCAGTCGCCGCAGCCATAGCCCCACTCATGGCGCGTCCCGCGCTCGCCGCGATAGCAGCTATGGGTCTGCTCGACGATGAGTTCGACCAGCGCCGCGCCGCCGAGCCGCTCGGCCAGCGCCCAGGTCGCCGCCTTGTCGCGCCACATCAGCGGCATCTCCAGCACGAACCGGCGCTGCATGCCGAGATTGAGCGCGACCTGCATCGCCTTGATGGTGTCGTCGCGGCAGTCCGGATAGCCGGAATAGTCGGTCTCGCACATGCCGCCCGCGATGCGGCGGAGCCCGCGCCGGTAGGCGATGGCGGCGGCGCTGACCAGGAATTGCAGGTTGCGGCCGGGGACGAAGGTGGTCGGCAGGCCCTCCGCGCCGATGGCGATCTCGGCCTCGCTGGTCAGCGCGGTGGCGCCGACCGCGGCCAGCGCGCCGGTGAGGTCGACCATGTGGTCCGG
This sequence comes from Acetobacteraceae bacterium, assembly GCA_027449745.1. Taxonomy (GTDB): domain Bacteria; phylum Pseudomonadota; class Alphaproteobacteria; order Acetobacterales; family Acetobacteraceae; genus JAJZVV01. The sequence continues at coordinate 5,488 of DAIDKZ010000227.1, forward strand.
CCCGAGCCGTTCGCCCCAGCCGTTCATCGCGGCGAGCGCGGTGCGCAAGGGCGCGCGGCAGTCAAGCTCCACCGCATGGCGCTGGCCGTAGGCGAAGCCGACGGTCTCGACCCTTGGGTAGCGGGCCAGCGCCCAGGCGAGGCAGGTGGTGGAATCCTGGCCGCCGGAGAACAGCACCAGCGCCGCGTCGTCATCATGCATGGCGCCATCCCTTGCGCCCCTTCGCCCGGGCCCGGCAAGGGCCTATCTTGAGCGCCATGGACCTCGAATTCAGCGAAGCCGACATCCAGCGCTACTCGCGCCACATCCTGCTCGCCGAGGTCGGCGGCACCGGCCAGGCGAAGCTCGGCGCCGCGCGCGTGCTCATCATCGGCGCCGGCGGGCTCGGCAGCCCGCTGCTGCTCTACCTCGCCGCCGCCGGCGTCGGCACCATCGGCATCATCGACGACGATGTGGTGGAGCTCTCCAACCTGCAGCGCCAGGTGGCGCACGGCACCGACCGGCTCGGCCTGGCCAAGGTGGATTCGGCAGCGATGGCGGCGCGGGCGATCAACCCCGGCGTGCGGATCGAGCCCCACGCCACCCGGCTCGATGCCGGCAATGCGGCTTCGCTGATCGAAGGCTACGACATCGTCTGCGACGGCAGCGACAATTTCGCCACCCGCTTCCTGGTCGCCGACGCCTGCGCGCTCGGCCGGCGCACGCTGGTCTCGGCCGCGGTGCTGCGCTTCGAGGGCCAACTTTCGACGTTCAAGCCGCACGCAGGCGGGCCGTGCTATCGCTGCCTCTACCCGGAGCCGCCGCCGCCCGGCCTGGTGCCGAGCTGCTCGGAGGCCGGCGTGCTGGGCGCGGTGACGGGGGTGATGGGCACGCTGCAGGCGACCGAGGTGCTGAAGGAGATTCTCGGCATCGGCGAGGGACTCGCCGGCCGGCTGCTCATCTGGGATGCGCTGGCGATGCGCTTCCGCGTCATCCGCCTGCCGCGCGACCCGGGCTGCGCGCTGTGCGGCGCGGCGCCGAGCATCCATGACCTCGCCCATCACGCCCACAGCGAAGCGCCGGCCTGTGACCTCTGACCGCGCCGCCGAGCGACTCGGCATCCTGCTGGTTTCGGGCACGCATGAGCGGGCGCACACCGCCTTCGTGCTCGCCGCCGCGGCCTCGGCGCTGGGCCGGGAGGTGACGCTGTTCGCCACCAATGGCGGTTGCCGCGCGCTGCTCGCCGACTGGTCGGGGCTGGAGGGGGCGGCGCGCGACGGCGCCATCGTCGCCCGCGGCGTCGCCGGGCTCGGTACGCTGCGTGCGGCGGCGCGCGAGCTCGGTACCCGGCTGATCGCCTGCGAGGCCGGGATGGCGGCCGAGGCGCTGGCGGCGGAGGCGCTGTGGGACGGGGTGGAGATCGCCGGCGCGGTGACCTTCCTCACCGCCTGCACCGGCGGCCAGACCGTGACGCTGTGAAGCTCTTGACGCCGGCGCGCCCGGCTTGGCAGGCACGCTCCATGGCCCGATCCGCCCCCCGCCTGGCCTCGATCGCTTTTGCCCTGGTGCTGGCCCTCTCCGGCAGCCCGGTGCGGGCGCAGAGCCAGCTCGGCACGCCCAGCGCGCCGGTGGCCCCGTCCCCGGCCGCGCCGACCGCGCCCACCGTGCCCAAGCCCGCGCCCGCTCAGCCCGCGCCCACCAAACCGGCGCCGGCGAAGGCGGATGAAAAGAAGGCGGGCGACTCCAAGGCGGATCAAAAGAAGTCTGGGCACAA
>DAIDKZ010000228.1 GCA_027449745.1 Acetobacteraceae bacterium
GAACTGGTAGTAGTGCTGCAGCCGGTTCGGGTTCTCGCCATAGCGCCCGTCGGCCGGGCGGCGCGAGGGCTGGACATAGGCCGCCCGCCAGGGCTTCGGGCCGAGCGCACGCAGCGTCGTCGCCGGATGGAACGTGCCGGCGCCGACCTCCATGTCGTAGGGCTGCAACAGCGCGCAGCCCTGGCCGGCCCAGAAAGCGGACAGGCGCAGAATGAGGTCCTGGAAGCTGGGCGGGCGCGTGGCGGGCATCGGGGCGATCAGGCTGCGCGAGGAGAACAGAGCGAACCCGCAATGGGCGGCGCACCATAGGGGCGAGCCCTAATGGCGGCAAGCGGGTGCCGCTTGAAGCGGCACGGCGGCGCGGCCACATCGTGCAGGCGTCGCTTCACGCCAGGCAGGACCCACCCATGACCAACGAAGAGCGCGACCTCATCACCCGCTTCGTCGAGCGGATCAGCGGCCGTGCCGCCGCCGGGTCGGTGCCCGGCGCCGCGCCGCCCCTGCCGCCGGTCGATCCGGAGGCGGATGCGCTGATCGGCGAGCTGTTCACGCGCTACCCGGAAGCACGCTACCGCATGGCCCAGACCGCCTTCGTCCAGGAACACGCGCTGGTCGAGGCGCAGAACCGCATCAAGCGGCTGGAATGGGAGCTGGACCAGGCCAATCAGCGCGCGCAGGCCGCGGCCGCCCAGCCGCAGGCGGGACGGGGCTTCTTCGGCGGCCTGTTCGGTGGCGGCCAGCCGCAGCAGCCGCCCCAGCAGCAGCCGCAGCAGCCGCCGCCCTTCGCCGCCCAGCAGGGCCAGCAGCAGCAATACGCGCCGCCGCCGCAATATGCGCCGGGTTTCCAGCCGGGGATGTTCCAGCGCCCGGGCTCCGGCTTTCTCGGCTCGGCGCTGACCACGGCGGCCGGGGTGGCCGGCGGCATGGTGGTCGGCAACGCGCTGATGGACCTGTTCTCGCCTCATCGCGCCTTCGCCGCCGGGACGGAGGGATTCGCCCCCGGGGGGGTCGGCGGCGGGTTCGGCGGCGGCGCGGCGGCGAGCCCCTGGGGCCCGGCCGCGGACCCGGCGGCGGGCGCCAACCCGTGGGACAGCGCGCGCAACGACGCCAGCCTCGACACCAGCGCCCCGGACCGTGATCCCGATCCCGGCGCCGGGTGGAGTGACGCCGCGAACAGCGACCCGGGATTCGACACCGGTTCGGACTTCGACAGCGGCGGCGGCGATTTCGACAACACGTGACCGCAACGGGGTTTGCCCGGGCTTCAGGCCTCCGTTACGCTGGCCAACGGAGGCAAGGCCGATGCGGTATCCCGATCTCGATATCGACCTGCTGCGCTGCTTCGCGACCGTCGCCGCGGAGGGCGGGTTCACCGCCGCCGGCCATGCGCTGGGCCTGACCCAGTCCGCCATCAGCCTCAAGATCAAGCGGCTGGAGGACCTGCTCGGCAAGCGCGTGTTCGAACGCACCAGCCGCGCCCTGTCGCTGACCGCGGATGGCGAGGTGCTGCTGGTCTATGCGCGCCGGCTGCTGGCGCTGAACGACGAGGCGGTGCGGCGGATGATCGCGCCGCCCGTGCGCGGGCGCCTGCGGCTCGGCGTCGCCGACCATTTCGTGCCACAGCAGCTCGCCGCCATTCTCTCGCGCTTTGCCCGCACCTATCCCGATCTGCGCCTGGAGGTGGAAGTCGGCCGCAGCCAGGAGCTGCGCGCGGCCTGTGACCGCGGCGCGCTCGATCTCGCCATCGCCAAGCGCCGGGACGGCGAACAATCCGGCACGCTGATCTCGACCGAGACGCTGGTCTGGGTCGCGGCGGAGGAATTCGAGCTGGCGGACCCGGCCGATGCCGGCGGCGTGCCCTTGCGGCTCGCGATGCTGCCGGCCGGCTGCATGTTCCGCGACCGGGCGCTGACCACGCTGGCGCGGGCCAACATCGCCAACGAGATCGTGTACACGTCCGCGAGCCTGCTCGGGGTGATCGCCGCGGTGCAGGCCGGGCTGGCGGTGACCGTGCTCGGCCGCTCGACGCTGCCGCCCGGGCTGCGCGAACTGCCCGCCCTGCCCCGGCTCGGCACGGCGGACATGGCGATCTTCGGCGATGCCGGCGGGCGCATGGCCCTGGTGGCGCCGCTGGTCGGGTTCATCCGCGACAGCCTGGAGGCGACACTGGGCTTGCGGCCGGCGGCGTGATGGGAGAACATCGAGCGTAACGAGACAAGGGGAGGACGCGATGAGCGAAATGGCCCTCAGCAACACGCGCCCGTTCGGCCGCTTCGTCGGCCTGCTCGGCGTTGGGCTGGTGGTGGCCAATGGCATCGCATGGCTCTGGGCCTGGGTCGCCTTCGCCGGCCACCCGACGCTGCTCGGCACCGCGTTCCTGGCCTGGATTTTCGGGCTTCGCCACGCCGTCGATGCCGATCACATCGCCGCCATCGACAATGTCGTGCGCAAGCTCATGCAGCAGCGCCGTCAGCCCGCCGCGGTAGGCCTGTTCTTCTCGCTCGGCCACTCCGCGGTCGTCGTCATCGCCGCCGTCGTCATCGCCGCCACGACCTCGGCGCTCAAGGACAATCTGGAGGCGGCCAAGGCGATCGGCGGCGTCGTCGGCACCATCGTCTCGTCCGTATTCCTGCTCGCCATCGCGCTCGCCAACATCGCCGTGCTGCGCGGCATCTGGCGGAGCTTTCGCATGGTCCGGCGCGGCGGCGCGCTGAGTGAGGACGATCTGGACATGCTGCTGGCCGGCCGCGGCCTGCTGGCGCGGCTGTTCCGCCCACTGTTCCGGCTGGTGACCAAGAGCTGGCACATGTTCCCGATCGGCTTCCTGTTCGGCCTCGGGTTCGACACCGCGACCGAGGTCGGGCTGCTCGCGATCGCCGCCACCGAGGCCGCCGCCGGCCTCTCCCCCTGGCAGACGCTGGTGTTCCCGGCCCTCTTCACCGCCGGCATGGCGCTGGTCGATACCGCCGACAGCGCGATGATGGTCGGCGCCTATGGCTGGGCCTTCGTCAAGCCGATGCGCAAGCTCTGGTACAATCTCACCATCACCGCCGCCTCGGTGGTCGTGGCGGTGCTGATCGGCGGCATCGAGGCGCTCGGCCTGATCGGCGATCAGCTCGGGCTCGATGACGGGTTCTGGCATCTGGTCGGGCGCATGAACGACGACCTCGCCGATTTCGGCTTCGTGGTGATCGGCGTCTTCGCCTTGTGCTGGATCGTCTCGGCCGTGATCTATCGCTGGAAGCGGTTCGACGACGAGCCGATCCCGGTGCCCGTCCAGCAATAGTCCCTGTCGGTTCGCTGGCCCGCTATTCCGCCGCCTGGACCACGCCGAAGCCGTTGGCGGTGCGGAATTCCGCCGAGGCGAACAGCACCTGGCGCAGTTCGCCGACCGAGCCGCAGCCGAGATGCGCCTGGATCACCGGTTCGGACTCCGGCGCGCGGCCGAGGATCCAGTAAAAGGCGCCCTGGACGTCCGCCGCGGCGACCGCGCCCGGCTCGCTGCTGCGCCACGCCGCTGGTGGCCGGGCCATGAGCTGCGGATAGACGGTGCGGAACTCGCTCGATTGCAGCAGCGTCCGCCGCAGATCGGCGACGCCGAGGCAGCGCTGGTGGGCGGTGAACGCGGCCTCCGACTCCGGCTCCCGGCCGAAGATCCAGCGATAGGCCGCCGCGACCTCCTCGCGCGTCACCGCGTCGCTCGGCGCGCCGAGCCAGGCGAGCAGCTCCGCGTCCGGCCAGTCCAAGGTGACGAATTCGCGCGCCCGCGCGACGCGTCCGGTGCGGGTGACGCCGGCACGGATATGCGCCCGCGCCGCCTCGACGTCGCCGCGTTCCGAGGCCCGCATGGCCAGCGCGAGGTAGGCATCGAGATAGTCCGGCCGGTCGGCCACCAGCGCTTCCAGGGCCGCCCGGCTCTGCGCCACCTGGCCGAGTTCGTGCAGGGCGTCGGCATGCATCTGGCGCAGCGCCGGCCAGGCGTCCGCCGCCCCGAGAAACGGCTCCAGGACGGTGGCGACGCGGGCGAAATCGCGCCGGCTGGAAGCCCGCAGCGCCTCGTAGATCGCGCTCAGCCGCCCGGCGGGCACATCCGGGCTGGTCCAGGGCCCGTAGCCGAGATAGCGCGCATCCCGCCAGACCAGCGAAACGAACTCCGCAAACAGCGCCTGGTCGAAGAAGCGGCTGCCGGCGAGCGTGCGGGCGGTGAAATCCGACCGGTCGATGGACGAGTAGCGCACCTCGGCCGCGCCGGCCTGCAGCGCCGATTCGGCGGGCGGCAGGCGCGCGGCGGTAAACACCCATTCGAGCGTGCGACGCGGATCGCCGATCAGGTCCTCGTATTTCAGCACCAGCCGGCGCGCGACCGGCTGGACCAGCCATTTCTCGCTGAAGCCGACGGTGTAGAACGCTTCGGCGGCGAGGAAGTATTCGAGGTATTCGCGCGTGTGCGTGAGCCCGTGGAAGCGCAGGTCCAGCTCATAGTTCGAGAGCGCGCGCAGGGTCGGCTCGCGGATCTGCACCAGCACCACGTCGACATCCGCCGGCACCGGGTCCTGGAGCCGGAGATCGTGGCTCTTCTGCATGAACAGGACATGCTCGGCGGCGAACTCGCCGCGCCGGCGGCAGGGAATGGCGCCGCAGCAGCCCGGCTCGGTGTAGAACTCGCAATAGTGGAAGCGCTGGCCGAGCGCGGCGCGCAGCATCATTTCCAGGACATGATGCCCCGAACGCGGCTGCGAGACGCAGAAGATCGATGCGAGGCTCAACGCTGCCAATCTCCCTTCGCCGGGTCTCCCTTGGGCGGATCTCCCACAGGGTCCGGCCCGGCGTCCGGACGGCCGGCGCGCGGGGACGCCGGGACCCGAGTCCTGCAACCATGGAGCCACAGCATACGCGGGAAGGCAACCAGCGCTCCAGCCGTCCGCGCATCGACCGCGATGCGCGGGGTTGCATGGCGCGGGTTGATTTCCCATTCATGGGAACGGCCCCTTACCGGGATGATGAAGGATGCCCACGATGAGTTCGTCAAAATCGCCGAAGCTCACGCAGAACGGGGGCTATCCGTATTGGCTGATCGACGATCCGCCCCTGTGCTTCGGGGACAGCCCGAAGCCGCTGATCGACTACCTCCGGCGTCTGAACGACCTTCCACCGAGCCCGCAGGTGCGCAGGCTGAGGCAATCGACGCTGCGCGCTCTCCGCGGCTGGAAGAACCGACACAAGGCGTCCTGAACCTTTCCAGGCGGCCGGTTAAGGACGAGGACGATTTCCGGGCGCGGCTGGAACGCATCCCCAAAATCGGGGGCGCGCTCGCGGACCTGGCACACAAGGCGACCGAGATCGGCCGCGAGGCGCAGATCAGCGCATCGGCCGGCGACGCGGGCATCGCGCGGCTCCTACCTTGGCGATTGAACATCGGGGCGGTTCCCGGCATGTTTGCGGCATGCCATTGCAAGAGGCGCCCGAGATCCTGGCCCTGCCGCATGGCCCTGCCGCGGTCCATTGGCGACGCAACCGCCGGGCCCGGCGGATCAGCCTGCGCATCGACCCGCGCAGCGGCACCGTGGTGGTGACGCTGCCGCCGCGGGCCGGCCGCGGCGCCGGCATGGCGCTGCTCATGGACCACGCCGACTGGGTCGCCGAGCGGCTGGCGGCGCTGCCCAGCGCGCTCAGCTTCGCCGCCGGCATCGCCGTGCCGATCGACGGCCTGCCCCACCGCATCTGCCATCGCCCGGAGGCCGCCGGCGGCGCCTGGATCGAGCCCGGCGCCCTCTGCGTCTCCGGCGAGCGCGCCTTCCTCGCCCGCCGCGTCGGCGATTTCCTGCGTGCCGAAGCGCGCCGGCGCTTCGTCCCCCTGGTGGCGGCGAAGACCACCGAAGCCGGCCTGCCGACGCCGCGGCGGGTGAGCGTGAAGGATACGCGCAGCCGCTGGGGGAGCTGCTCGCCGGACGGGAGCCTGGCCTTCTCCTGGCGCCTGGTGATGGCCCCGCCCTTCGTGCAGGACTATGTGGCCGCGCACGAGGTCGCGCATCTGCGGCACATGAACCATGGCCCGCGCTTCTGGGCGCTGGTCGGCACGCTGGCACCGCAGGCCGAAGCGGCCATGGCCTGGCTCCGGCAGGAGGGTCCGACCCTGCTCCGCATCGGCTGACACCGAGCGCCCGGCCGCTCCCTTGCGATCACGCTGGCGGCTGCCGATGTCTGTTCCACCGATCCCCTGAACGGGGCACGAAGCCGGGAGGAGAGGCCAAGATGAAAGCCGTCGCCTACACCCATTGCCGGCCCGTCACCGCCGAAGACGCGCTCGTCGATCTCGACCTGCCGGACCCGCTGCCGCACCGGCGCGACCTGCTCGTGGAGGTCAAGGCCGTCTCGGTCAATCCGGTCGACACCAAGCTGCGCCGCGCCGCGGACCCGGTGGGCGAGCCGCGCATTCTCGGCTTCGATGCCGCCGGCATCGTCCGCGGACTGGGCCCGGACGTGGCGCATTTCGGCCTCGGCGACGAGGTGTTCTACGCCGGCTCCATTCTCCGTCCCGGCAGCAACGCCGAGCTGCAGGTGGTGGACGAGCGCATCGTCGGCCGCCGGCCGCGGCGCCTGTCCTGGAGCGAGGCGGCGGCGGTGCCGCTCACCGCCATCACCGCCTGGGAGATGCTGTTCGACCGCCTGGCGATCGGCAAGCTCGGCCCGGCCGCGGGCACGCTGCTGATCATCGGCGGCGCCGGCGGGGTCGGCTCCATGGCGATCCAGCTCGCCCGCCAGCTCACGCCGCTGCGCGTGATCGCCACCGCGAGCCGGCCGGAAACCCGCGCCTGGTGCCTGGAGCTGGGCGCCCACGCGGTGATCGACCATCGCGGGGACATCCCCGCCCAGCTCGCGGCCGAGGGGGCGAAGAGCGTCGATCTCATTTTCTGCACCAACGCCAGCGAGCAGCATTTCCCGGCGATGGTGAAATCCATCCGCCCGCAAGGCCGCATCGGCCTGATCGACGATCCGCGCGGCATCGACATCCTGGAACTGAAGCCGAAATCGGTGTCGCTGCACTGGGAGGGCATGTTCACCCGCTCCTCGTTCGAGACCGAGGACATGATCGAGCAGCAGCACCTGCTCAACCGCGTCGCCGCCCTGCTCGAGGAGGGCAGGCTGAAGAGCCCGGTCGCCGAGCATTTCGGGCGCATCGAGGCGAAGGCCCTGCTGCGCGCGCACGCGCTGATCGAGAGTGGGCGGGCGCGCGGCAAGATCGTGCTCGAGGGATTCTGACCCCGCCGCCCCTGTGCGGCCGATGAATCCTTCGTCACGATAACGGGTTATTCGTCCCTCGCCGCCTATCTTGATGGCTGGCAATACGCCGCGTGCTCGTGCTCTGACCCTTTCAAATGGATCACCTTGCGTCAGAGCACTAGCTGATTTTGTGGGCCGATTCAGCCAACGCCCGGAAGCGGGCGCTGGCATCGGACCACTTGGGGGAACCGCCATGCCGCTCTCGCTCGCCCTGCTCGGTCTGCCGGTCGCGGGACTGGCCGCGCTCTATGTGCGCGACCGGCGGCAGACCCAGCACACCATCCTGCGCAACTACCCGGTCATCGGCCATGTCCGCTATTTCGCCGAGACCTGGGGCGAATATATGCGCCAGTACCATTACCTGCCGGACTGGGCGGAGCGGCCCTTCAGCCGGCTGGAACGCTCCTGGGTCTATCGCTCGGCCAAGGGGGTCTCGAACCTCGTCAGCTTCGGCAGCGAGAACGTGCCCGCCTTCGTCTTCCGCAACGCCCCGTTCCCGGTGCTGGACGAGGAGAAGCGCTCCTTCCCCGGCAAGCAGATCGGCATTGTCGAAGGGCCCGGAGCCTGCCGCGAACCCTATCTCGCGCGCAGCTTCTTCAACATCAGCGGCATGAGCTACGGCGCGCTGAGCCACGCCGCCGTCAGCGCGCTCTCGCGCGGGGCGAAGCAGGCCGGCATCTGGCTCGCCACCGGCGAGGGCGGGCTTGCGCCCTATCATCTGGAGGGCGGGTGCGACGTGGTGATGCAGATCGGCACGGCGAAATACGGCGTGCGCGACGCGGCGGGGGACCTCTCCGAGGCGCGGGTGCGCGAGATCGCCGCCCGGCCGGAGGTGAAGATGTTCGAGCTCAAGCTGGCGCAGGGCGCCAAGCCGGGCAAGGGCGGCATCCTCCCCGGCGCCAAGGTGACGCCCGAGATCGCCGCCATCCGCGGCATTCCGGTCGGCCAGGACAGTATCAGCCCCAACCGGCACCGCGACATCGACAGCATCGAGACGCTCGGCGGCTTCATCGACCGGCTGCGGCGCCTGTCCGGCAAGCCGGTCGGGGTCAAATTCGTCGTCGGCGGCCTGGATTTTCTCGATGCCTGGTTCGCCGACTGCGTGGCGCATCCCGAGCATTGCCCCGACTATGTCCAGGTCGATGGCGGCGAAGGCGGCACCGGGGCGGCGCCGGCGCCGCTGATCGATTATGTCGGCCTGCCGATCACCGAGGCGCTGCCGGTGGTGGCGGCGGCGCGGACGCGGCACGGGCTGGTCGATCGCCTGCGCATCGTTGCCTCCGGCAAACTGATCACCCCGGACAAGGTCGCCTGGGCGCTGTGCATGGGGGCGGATTTCGTCGTCAGCGCCCGCGGCTTCATGTTCAGCCTCGGCTGCATCCAGGCGATGAAGTGCGGCAGCGGCCAGTGCCCGACCGGGGTGACGGCCGCCGACCCGCGCCTGATCGCGGGGCTCGACCCGACCGACAAAGGGGTGCGCGTGGCGCGCTACGCGACCCGGGTGCGCGAGGAGGTCGAGATCATCGCCCATTCCTGCGGCCTGCCCGAGCCGAGCGGCTTTACCCCCGCCCACGTCACCGCGATCGAGCGCGGCGTCGGCGGCTTCCGCGCCGCCGACGGCTGAGCCGGCGTCAGGCGCCCATCCAGGCCTCGATCCCGGCCAGATCCACCGCCGCGAGCTCCGCCGGGGACCAGCGCGGGGTGCGGTCCTTGTCCACCACCATCGCCCGCACGCCCTCGGCGAAGTCCGGATGCTGGGTGACATGGCGGGTCAGCGCCAGTTCCGCGGCCAGGCACTGCGCCAGCGTCCGGTCCGCGCCGTGGCGGACGATGGCGAAGGACCAGGCGAGCGAGGACGGCGACATGCGATCGAGCGTCGTCAGCGTCTCGGCGGCGAAATCGGTGCCCTCGGCGGCGAGCGCGGCGCGGATCGCGGCCAGGCTGGGGGCGGCGAAGCAGCGGTCGATCGCGGCGCGGTGCGGCGCCAGCGAAAAGGGCGGCAGCGGCGCGGCGAACTCCGCCAGCACGGCGACGCCCTCGTCGGCCAGCGCGCGCGACAGGGCCGGCAGGCGCTCGCGGGGCACGAAATGGGTCGCGAGCCCGGCATGGACCGCATCCGCGCCGTTCATGCGCGTCCCCGTGAGGCCGAGATAGAGGCCGAGCCGGCCGGGCAGGCGCGGCAGGAAATGGGTGGCGCCGACATCGGGGAAGAAGGCGATCGCCGTCTCCGGCATGGCGAATTGCGCGGTCTCGGTGGCGACCCGGTAGCGTCCGTGCACCGAAACGCCGATGCCGCCACCCATGCAGATGCCGTCCACCAGCGCGACATAGGGTTTCGGGTAGGCGGCGATGACGCCGTTGAGGGCATATTCGGCGGCGAAGAACGCCTCCACCGCGTCCGTCTCGCCGGCCAGTGCGTGCGCGCGCACAGCGCGGATGTCGCCGCCGGCGCAGAAGGCGCGCCCGCCGGCGCCCTCGATCACCACCGCGTGCACCGCGGGATCGTCCCGCCAGGTCGCCAGCGCGGTGCCGATGAGGCGGATCATCAGCGGGTCGAGCGCATTCAGCGCCTTCGGCCGGTTGAGCACGATCCGCCCCAGCCGGCCGTCGCGGGTGGCAATGACGCTTGGCTCCAGGTTCAGCATGCGCCGTCCTCACCTTGCTCTGGCCTTCGCTTCGGCCGTGTCTCTCGCCGCCGGGCTATAGCGGCGGGCTTCGTGGCGGGGAAGTGCAGCCGGCGTTTGCCTCCTGCTAACCTCTTGATGGTCTCATGGCTGCATGTCCGCGCATGTGTCCGACACCGCCGCGATCGAGCGCCTGCTGGGCGCGGATGGCGATGCGCGCCTCGCGCTCGATCCGGTGACGGGCCTCGACCGCTATGGCTGCGCGCCCTGGCCGCGCGCGGTGATCGGGTTCGGCTCCTGCACCGCCTCCACCATTTCCGCGGCCGGGTTCGCCGCCGCCGGAAGCTGCCTCGACGCGCTGCGCGCGGGCGCCGCGCTGCGCGGATGGGAGCCGGCGCGCGCCGCCGTCGCCCAGCGGCTGTCGGACGAGATCCTGGCCCATTTCGGCGTCGCGGACCTCGCCCATGCCGTGCTCGCCGCCTCGGGCAGCGACGCGGTGCGGCTCGCGAGCGGGCTGCTCACCGCTGCCGCGCCGGAGGCACGCTGGGACACGGTGCTGATGGCCGCCGCGGAGACCGGCAGCCTGGTGCCGGACGCGGCGCGGGGGGCGCATCCGCAGGCGACGCTGCGCCACATCGCCCTGCGTGAGCCGGACGGAAAGCCGCGCCGGCCCGCCGCCATCGCGGCGGCGACGGAGGCCGCGGTCGCCGCCGGGGGCGGGCGGACGGTCGTGCATCTCATCGACGGGTCGAAGACCGGGCTCACCGCCCCCGGCCTCGCCGCCGCCGCGCGCCTCCAGGCCCGCCATCCCGGCACCGAGATCATCGTCGATGCCTGCCAGGCAAGGCTGCCCGCCGCCCGGCTGCGGCGCTATCTGGAGCAGGGCTGGCCGGTGCTCGTCACCGGCTCGAAATTCTATGGCGGACCGCCCTTCTCTGGCGCCGTGCTGCTGCCGCGCGCGCGGCGGCTCGGCGGCCCAAGGGGCGAAGCGAGCGACGGGGGCGAAGCGAGCGACGGGGGCGAACCGAGCGACACCGCCCCAGGCGTGCTCTGCCGCTGGGCAGCGGCGGTGGCGGAAATGCGCGCCTATGCAGCGGTTCCGCAAGCCGAGCACCGGGCGCGCCGCCGCCGCCTCGCCGCCGCGCTGCGCGCCGCGTTCGCCGCCGACCCACGCTTCGAGCTGCTTCCACCCGCGTCGCCGGACCAGACCATCTTCACCTTCGCCGTGCGCGACCGCGCCGCCGGCGAGCGGTTCGACCTGGCCACGCTCGGGCGCATCCACCGGCAAATGAACCAGGATCTCGGCGCCAGTCTCGGGCCGGTGGCGCGGCCCGTCTGCCAGATCGGCCAGCCGGTCCTGGCCGGCGCGGTGCCGGCGCTGCGCATCGCGCTCGGCGCGCGGGCGGCGAGCGTGGCGGACCTCGAAACCTGCCTGGCCAAGCTCCGCCTGCTCGCCGACCCCGTGGCGGCGCTCCCCGCCTGAGCCCTGGCCGCCTGAGCCCTGGCCGCCTGAGCCCGGATGCCCCTCAGCCGTGCCGCGGCTCGGAGGGGAAGAAGCGCTGCCCGATCTGGCGCGAATGGCCGCGGAACTCGGCGATGACCCCGCCGTCCTGGCGCATCACCCGCACATCGTAGATGCCGCCGCGGCCGGCGCGGAGGCGTTCGCTTGCCTCGGCGACCAGGCGCTCGCCGAGATGGGCCGGGCGCAGGAAGGTGATCGCGCCATCGCGCGCCACGGCGCGCTCGTTGTAGCTGTTGCAGGCATAGGCGAAGGCGGAATCGGCCAGGGTGAAGATGTAGCCGCCATGGCACAAGCCGTGGCCGTTCACCATGTTCGCCGTCACCACCATGCTGACGCGCGCCGCGCCGGGGGCGATGCGTTCCAGCGTCACGCCGAGCGCCTGGCTGGCATGGTCGTCCTGGAACATCGCCTCGGCGCAGGCCTGCGCCATTGACTGCGGGTCGTGGGCCTGCGGGTCGTGGGCCTGCGGGTCGTGCGGCGGCTCCGTCATCGCGCCCGGCCGGTGAAGCGCGCCGGCCGCTTCTCCAGGAAGGCGCGCACCCCCTCGGCGCAGTCCGGCGTGCGCGCGGCCTCACATTGCAGGTCGCGCTCCAGGGCCAACTGCGCATCGAGCCCGTTGCTCTCGGCGGCGTCGAGCGCGCGCTTGATCAGCGCGATCGCCTGCGTCGGCTGGGTGGCGAGATGCGCGGTGAGGCGCTCGGCCTCGCTGGCCAGGGCATCGTCGTCCACGGCACGCCAGATCATGCCCCAGGCCTCCGCCTGCTCGGCGCCGACCGGCTCGCCGAGCATGGCCAGCGCCCGGGCGCGCGCGGCGCCGACGAGGTGGGGCAGGAAGAAGGTGCCGCCCGAATCCGGCACCAGGCCGATGCGCACGAAGGCCTGGATGAACTTCGCCGAACGGGCGGCGAGGACGATGTCGCAGGCGAGCGCCAGCGACGCGCCGGCACCGGCGGCGATGCCGTTGACGGCGCAGACCACCGGCAGCTTGATGGCGCGCAGGCGGCGGACCAGCGGGTTGTAGAGCCGCTCGATGATGGCGCCGGGATCGAGCACGACGGAGCTGCCTTCCGGCACCTCGCCGAGATCCTGCCCGGCGCAGAAGCCGCGCCCCGTGCCGGTGATGAGCAGCGCGCGGCAGGAGGGATCGGCGGCCGCCTCGTCGAGCGCGCGGATCAGCCCTTCGAGCAGCGCGCCGTTCAGGGCGTTGATCTTCTCCGGGCGGTTGAGCACGAGCCGGGTGTAGCCATCGCGGGGCTCGATCAGGAGAGGCGCGTCCATCGGGTCCTCCGCAGACAGCGATCAGATGACGTGGCGGGCGCGCAGGCCGGCGATGTCGTCGTCGCCGTAGCCGAGCGCGCGCAGAACGGCGTCGGTGTGCTCGCCTTGCGCCGGCGTGGCATCGTCGAGGTGCCAGTTGGTGCGGCTCAGCGTCATCGGCTGGCCGACGAGTTCGATGCGCCCGAGCTCGGGATGGTTCACCGGCGCGGCGATGCCGAGATGGCGCACCTGCGGATCGGCGAACACCTCATCGATGCGGTTGATCGGCCCCGAGGGCACGCTCGCCGCGTTCAGCGCCGCCACCCACTCGGCCGAGCTGCGCGTGCGGGTGATGGCCTCGATGGCGGCATTCAGCGCGTCGCGGTTGCGTGAGCGGTCCTTGTCGGTGGCATAGGCCGGGTCGGCGGCGAGTTCCGGCGCGCCGAGCGCGGCGCACAGGCGCTGGAACATCTCCCGCCCGGAAGCGGCGATGTTGATGTGCCCGTCGCGCGTGGCGAAGACGCCGGTGGGAATCGAGGTCGGGTGGTTGTTGCCCGCCTGGCCCGGCACCTCGCGCGCGATCAGCCAGCGCGCGGCCTGGAAGTCGAGCATGGCGATCTGGGCGGCGAGCAGCGAGGACTGCACCCACTGGCCCTCGCCCGAAACCTCGCGCTCCAGCAGGGCGAGCAGCACGCCCATGGCGGCGAAGATGCCGGCGGTGAGGTCGGCGACCGGAATGCCGACCCGCACCGGCCCCTGCCCGGGCAGGCCGGTGATCGACATCAGCCCGCCCATGCCCTGCGCGATCTGGTCGAAGCCCGGCCGATCGCGATAGGGGCCGTCCTGGCCGAAGCCGGAAATGGAGGCATAGACCAGGCGCGGGTTGAGCTGGCACATCGTTTCGTAATCGATGCCGAGCCGGTGCTTCACGTCGGGGCGGTAATTCTCCACCAGCACGTCCGCGCCGAGCACCAGACGCTTGAGAATCTCGACCCCTTCCGGCTGCTTGAGATCGAGCGTGATGCTGCGCTTGTTGCGGTGGAGATTCTGGAAGTCCGGGCCGAGACGCTCGCCGCCGAGCGCGTCGCCGCCGGCCGGATTCTCGACCTTGATGACATCCGCGCCCCAGTCGGCGAGCTGGCGCACCGCGGTGGGGCCGGCACGCACCCGCGTCAGGTCGATCACCTTGAAGCGGGCCAGCGGGGAGTCCGACATGGATCGATGTCTCCGTGGAGCGGTTGCGGTGTCGGCCGCTATTCGCCGCGCCAATGCGGCGGGCGCTTGTGCAGGAAGGCGTCGATGCCCTCGTGGAAGTCGCGGCTGAGATAGCAGCTCATGGCGAGATCGCGCCCGTCCTCGACGCTCACGCGCGGGCGCAGCCGGCGCAGTGCCTCGCGCGTCGCGCGCAGCGTCAGCGGCGCATGTTCGAAGATGCGGCGCGCGAGATATTCGGCGTGCTGGATGGAGTCGAGCGGCGTCTCCATCACCAGCCCCATCGACAGGGCCTCCTGCGCGGAGACCAGGCGCGCGGTGAAGATCATGTCCGCCAGCCGGCCAGCGCCGATGAGCTGGACGAGGCGGGCGAAGACCGGCATCGACAGGCAGTTGCCGAGGGTGCGCGCGATCGGCATGCCGAACACCGCATTCGGCGAGCAAATGCGCAGATCGCAGGCGGCGGCGATGACGAGCCCGTCACCGACGCAGGCGCCCTGGATCGCGGCGATGGTCGGCACGCGGCAGCCCTCGATCGCGTCGAGCAGACGCGCGGTGCGGTTCTGGAAATCCATCACCTCCTGCTCCTGGTGCACGGAGCGCGCACCATCGACATCGGTGCCGGCGAGGCCGGTGAAGGAGCGGAACTGCGAGACGTCGATCCCCGCCGTGAAAGCGCGCTCCCCGGTGCCGGTGACGATCAGCGCGCGCACCTCGGCATCCGCGTTCACCTGGTCGCAGATTTCGAGTAGCCGCTGCTGCATCTCGAAGGTCAGCGCGTTGCGCGCCTCGGGCCGGTTGAAGACGACATAGCCGATGCCGTCGCGTTTGCGGAAGACGAGGTCCTCACTCTTGCTCATCGATCTTATGTGTCCAGTTGCGCACGCAGGGAAGGGATCGGACGCCAGTGTCCCGCCCCTGAAATGCGCCCGCCTTTCAGGGATGAGCAGGCCACTGAGAACAAACGGCTCGTGTCCCGGAAATTCGCTTGCGAATTTCTGAAATGGGACACTAGAGCAGAGCGGCGGGCGCGACAACCGCGCGCTCAGCGGCCCGCTCCGGGCGCGCCGGCCGGACAGGCGCAGGCCCGGAAGGCGGCATCGGTGACGGTCGCCGAGGTGCAGCGATAGGCGGCGACGCTGGCCGGCCCGGCCAGGCCCTCGCGCTCGGGCAGCGGCCAATAGGCCAGGCGGAAGGTGGCGAACCGGCGCAGCCACGTGAGCCGCGTCGCCGGGTCCCCGGCCAGGCGGGGGAGCAGGCGGCCCAGCGCCGCGGCGTCCGGGCGCGGCAGTTCATAGGCGGCGCTGAACGGCGCCCCCGCCCGCCACGCGGCGGCGTCCGCGCCGGCGAGGCTGGCCAGGAACTCGGTCTCGGTATCGCGCACGCCGGCGGCATCATAGGTGATCACCTGGAAGGCTGGGTTCTGGCCGAAGATCGGGCTCAGCCCCGGCACGCCGAGCAGCGCCACCGCATCCGCCCCGCTGCCGAGGAGCCGGAACGTTTCCATGTGCGTGTGCCCCGCGAGGACCGAAACCAGCGTCGGCGCATGGGCGCGGACCAGGGCGAGGAAGCGCTCCAGCGCCTCGGGCTGCCACATGTCCACTGGATCGGCCGTGCAGAGCCCGGCGTGCAGGGTGGCGTAGGCGTCGATGCCGGGCGGAATGTGCATCAGCAGCCAGACGCGGTCGCCGGCCGCGCTGGCCGCGGCGAGGCGCGCGGTGAGCCACTCCAGCGTGCGCTGCGCCGGCGCCCGATCGTCCCCGCCGCCACAGCGGTCGTGGTAGCGCGCCGACAGCAGCACGCTGTCGAGGCCGATGATGCGCGTGTGGGCGAGCGTCGGGTGCGGAATGTCGTAGTTGCCGTCGGCATCCCATGCGGCGGCGAGATCCGCGGCGTCGCCGCCCGCGGCGAGCATCTCGCGCAGCGTCGGCAGCAGGCCGGCGAGAAAGGCGCCGCCCGGCTCCAGCGCGTAGTCGCCGCAATCGGAATCGTTATTGCCCAGCACTGGAACGATCGGCACCGCGGGAAAGCGCCGCGCGAGGTCCAGGGCCAGAAACCGCACGGTCTTGAGGGCGAAGCTGCGCAGCGCCTGGGGCGAATGGTCCTGAGCGGCGGTGGCGAGCCGGGCGCCGAGGCCGTGGACGAGAAAATCGCCGGTGAAGAGGATCATGTCCGGCCGCGGCAGCACCGCCTGCATCCGGGCCAGCGCCGCCTGCCAGAGCGGCCAGGGCGTGTCGTGGCCGAAAGCACCGAGGGGGGAACCGGCTCGCGCGGCGCGCTCGAACAGCGCGCCCCAATCCTCCGGCGCCGCCGCGGCGAGCGCATCGGCCAGCAGCGGGTCGGCGAGCGGGTCGAAATGAATGTCCGAGAGGGCGAGCGCGCGTCCGGCGCCGTCCGCCTGGGCGAAGGCCGGCGTGAGTCCGAGCGGGGCAAGCAGAACGAGCACCGCGCCGAGCGTTCGCCACCATCGCGCCATGCTGCCCGGTCCCCCGCCGCTGCGCGCGAGCATAGCGGGCAAGAGGAGGCGGGCAAGAGCGGTTCTGGACGCGGCCGCCGCACTGGGCAATGCTGCCGCTGTCCAAAGCGTGGGAGGCACGATGAACCGCAACCGGCGCGACGGGAGGCCACACGGGCCGGCCGCATCGCCCCCACCGGCCCTGTCCCGGCGCGCGGCCCTCGGCGGCGCGGTGGCTGCGTCCCTGGCCCTGCCCGCCATCGCCCGGGCGGAGACGGCGCGGCCGATCCGCATCGGCGAGATCAATTCCTACACCGCCGTGCCGGCCTTCACCCTGCCCTACCGCAACGGCTGGCAGCTCGCGGTAGCGGCCATCAACGAGGCCGGCGGCGTGCTCGGCCGGCCGCTCGAGGTCGTTTCGCGCGATGACGCGGGCAAGCCGCAGGATGCGCTCCGGCTCGCCGGCGAACTGGTGAACGGCGAGAAGGTCGATCTCCTGGCCGGCGGGTTCCTGTCCAATATCGGGCTCGCGCTCTCGGATTTCGCGCGCCAGACCGGGGTGCTCTATGTCGCCGGCGAGCCGCTGACCGACGCGCTGGTGTGGGAGAAGGGGCAGCCCGACTGCTTCCGCCTGCGCCCTTCGACCTACATGCAGGCGGCGATGCTCGTCGACGAGGCGGCGCGGCTGCCGGCGCGGCGCTGGGCGAGCGTGGCGCCGAACTACGAGTATGGGCAGTCCGCGGTGCGCTGGTTCCGCGAGCTCTTGCGCGCGCGGCGGCCCGATGTGCAGTTCGTGGCCGAGCAATGGCCGGCGCTCGGCCATATCGATGCCGGCGCGGTCGCAACGGCGCTGGACGCCGCGGCGCCGGAGGCGATCTTCAACGTCACCTTCGGCGCCGATCTGACCAATTTCGTCCGCCAGGGCGGGCCGCGCGGGCTGTTCGACCAGCGCGCCGTGGTCTCCATGCTCACCGGCGAGCCGGAATATCTCGACCCGCTCGGCGCCGAGGCGCCGGTCGGCTGGATCGTCACCGGCTACCCGCCCGAGCAGCTCGACACGCCGGCGCATGTCGCCTTCCGCGACGCCTACCGGGCCCGATTCGGGCAGATGCCGCGGATGGGCTCGGTCGTCGGCTACGCGCTGATGCACGCCATCGCCGCCGGCGTCACCCGCGCCGGCCGGCTCGATCTGGCGGCGCTGATCGGCGGCTTCGCCGGGGCCGCGTTCCCGACT
>DAIDKZ010000229.1 GCA_027449745.1 Acetobacteraceae bacterium
GCTGCTGGTGCCGGCGATCAATGTCAATGACAGCGTCACCAAGTCCAAATTCGACAATCTCTATGGCTGCCGCGAATCGCTGGTCGATGGCATCCGCCGCGGCACCGACGTGATGATGGCCGGCAAGGTCGCCGTCGTCGCCGGCTTCGGCGATGTCGGCAAGGGCTCTGCGGCGAGCCTGAAGCAGGCCGGCTGCCGCGTCCTCGTCACCGAAATCGACCCGATCTGCGCGCTGCAGGCGGCGATGGAAGGCTACGAGGTGGTGACGATGGAGCAGGCCGCGCCGCGCGGCGATATTTTCGTCACCGCCACGGGCAATATCGACGTCATCACCATCGAGCACATGCGCGCGATGAAGCACCGCGCCATCGTCTGCAATATCGGCCATTTCGACTCCGAGATCCAGATCGAGGCGCTGCGCAACTACCGCTGGGAGAACGTCAAGCCGCAGGTGGACGAGGTCGTCTTCCCGGACGGCAAGCGGCTCGTCGTCCTCTCCGAAGGGCGGCTGGTCAATCTCGGCAACGCGACCGGCCACCCCAGCTTCGTGATGAGCGCGAGCTTCTGCAACCAGGTCCTGGCCCAGATCGAATTGTGGACGGTCCCGCCCGGCCATTACGAGCGGCGCGTCTACACGCTGCCGAAGCGGCTCGACGAGAAGGTGGCCGCGCTGCACCTGGCCAAGGTGGGCGCCACGCTGACCCGGCTGACGACGGCGCAGTCCGATTACATCGGCGTGCCGGAGAGCGGACCGTTCAAGCACGATCTCTATCGGTACTGACATGGACGAGCGCGCGCGCTTCGCGGCGATGATGCGCCGCTCCGCCGAACTCAAGCTGCGCATCGCCCAGGATCTGGCCGAGCCGCTGGTGCGGGCGGTCGATCTGTGCGAGGCGAGCCTGCGCGCCGGCGGCAAGCTGATGCTGTGCGGCAACGGCGGCTCGGCGGCGGATGCGCAGCATCTCGCCGCCGAACTCGTCGTGCGGCTGCGCCCCAAGGTGAACCGCGATGCCTGGCCGGCGCTCTCGCTCGCGCTCGACACCTCGGCGCTCACCGCCGGCGGCAACGATTACGGGTTCGAGTCCGTCTTCGAACGCCCGCTGCGCGGCCTCGGCCGCAAGGGCGACGTCCTCATCGGCATCACCACCTCGGGCCGCTCGCCGAATGTGGTGCGTGCCCTCGCCGCCGCGCGCGAGCTCGGCATCGGCACCATCGGCCTGCTCGGCAGCAGCGGCGAACCGGCACTCGCGCAGTGCGACGTGGCACTGCTGGTGCCGTCGGCGGAGACGGCGCGCATCCAGGAGAGTCACATCGCGCTCGGCCACGCCCTGATGGAACTGCTCGAAGACCGGCTGCTCGCACCCGGCGCCGCGCCGGCCTGAACCGATGACGGTCCTGCTCACCGGCGCGGCCGGGTTCATCGGCTCGCACGTCGCCGCCGCCCTGCTCGCCCGCGGCGAGCAGGTCATCGGGCTCGACAATCTCAACGACTATTACGACGTCCGTCTGAAGACGGCGCGGCTGGCGCGACTGACCGAGCACTCCGGCTTCCGTTTCGAACGGGTCGACATCGCCGAGGCGGCAGCGGTCGCGGCGGTGACGGCGGCGCACCCGGAAATCGACCGCATCGTCCATCTCGCCGCCCAGGCCGGCGTCCGCTATTCGCTGGTCAACCCCTACGCCTACGTCGCGTCGAACGTCATGGGCCACGTGGTCATGCTCGAGGCGGCGCGCCGCATGCCGGGGCTGCGCCACATGGTGTATGCTAGTTCGTCCTCCGTCTATGGCGCCGAGTCGGTGGTGCCGTTCGCGGAGAGTGAGCGCGCGGACACGCCGGTCTCGCTCTACGCGGCGACCAAGCGTTCCGACGAGCTGATGAGCCACGCCTACGCGCATCTGTTCGGCCTGCCGCTCACGGGCTTGCGTTTCTTCACCGTCTACGGTCCTTGGGGCCGGCCGGACATGGCCTATTACAGCTTCGCCCGCGCCATCGTCCGCGGCGAGCCGATCACCGTTTTTGATGGTGGCCGGCTGAAGCGGGACTTCACCTATGTCGACGACATCACGGCCGGCGTGTTGGCCTGCCTCGACCGTCCGCCCGCCGCGAGCGAAGGCGCGCGGGTGCTGAACATCGGCAACCACCAGAGCGAGGCGGTCGGCACGCTGATCGCGCTGCTCGAACAGGGACTCGGACGCCGCGCGGTGATTCGCGACGCTGAGCGCCCGCGCACCGAGGTCGTCGAAACCTTCGCGTCCGTGGACCGGCTCGCGGCCCTGACCGGATACGCGCCGGCGACGCCGCTGGCCACGGGCATCGCCCGCTTCGTCGCCTGGTTCAAGGGTTGGCACCGCGACGAGGTCTGATCCCGGCGCGCGCGCCTCAGCGCGGCAGCGCCGCCAGGGCCTTGGCCACCGCATCGGCCACGCTGGCCCAATCGCCGGGGCGAGGCTGGCGGAAGAAGCGCATCGTCGGATACCAGGCCGTATCGGTCCGCCCGAGCATCCAGCGCCAGTCGGGCGGGTCGGCGAGCATCACCCAGACCGTCTTGCCGAGCGCGCCGGCGAGATGGGCGACGGCGGTGTCCACCGTCACGATCAGATCGAGATTGGCGATCAGCGCTGCCGTCTGCCCGAAATCGGTGAGCAGGTCGGTATGGTCGACGAGGCCGGGGAAGACCTCGGCCAGCGCCGTTTTGTCCCGTTCGGGGACGATCTTCTGCAGCGAAACGAACGTGAGGTCGGCGATCTGCCCGACAGCGGCGAGATCGGCGAGCGCGAGCGAGCGCCGGCGGTCGTTCGGATGGGTCGGGCGCCCGGCCCAGGCGATGCCGATGCGCGGTCCCGGCCGGCCGGCGAGCCGCGCCTCCCACAGCGCGACGTCGCCGGGATCGGCGGCGAGATAGGGCACGCGCGCGGGGATGGTCGCCTCGGTGATCTCGAGCAGATGCGGCAGGCTGGAGAGCAGGCAATGCACCGCGTGCGGCGGGATCTCGTTCCAGCGGCTGTGGCACTGCGCGACGCCCGGCAGCTTGGCGAGCAGCGGCGCGACATCGGGGCTGCAGCCGAGCACGACCTCCTGGCAGCGTTCGGCGACGGCGGGGATGAAGCGGCAGAACTGGATGGTATCGCCGTAACCCTGATCGCCGACGAGCAGGATGCGCCCGGCCGGCAGCCGCATCCCGTTCCAGGCCGGCGCCGTCATCGGCGGCAGCATGCCCTTGGCCTGTTCGAGCTGGTTGCGCCATTCATATTCGAGCCAGCCGGGACGCCATTCGCCGCGCGCGAGCAGAATCTGGCCGATCGCGAGGTGCGCCTCCGCATTGGCCGGCTCGCGCGCCAGCGCCATCAGGAAGGCCGTCAGCGCCTCGTCGCGCTCGCCCTGGTCGATCAGCGACTTGCCGAGATTGACCAGGAAGCGCGGCGCCTGCGGCTGCAGCCGCACCGCCTCGCGCGCCGCCGCCGTCGCCTCCTCGAGCCGGTACTGCATGCGGTAGAGGCCGCTGAGATTGCTGAACCAGGCCGCCACCGAGCGGTCGCGCCCGATGGCGCGCTCGAGCAGCGCCACCCCGCGTGTCAGGTCGCCACGATGGCCGATGATGCCGCCGAGCAGCGCCAGCGCCGGCGGATGGTCCGGCGTCGCTTCCAGCACATCCTGGCAGATGCCGGCCGCCTCGTTGAAGCGCTTGGCAACCATCGCCTGCTCGGCGCGGAGAATCAGCTCGCGCAGCGCCTGCGCGCGGGCGGCCTCGGCGTCGGCGGGCGTCGTCGTCGTCGCGGTGCTCAAACCTCGGGCTCCTTGCTCGGCTGGGCCTATATCGCCCAAGGACCGCGCCGCCGGAAGGGTGCCGCAGGCTCAGCCGCCGTCGAGCGCGCGCCAGATGGTGCCGAGCTGTTCGGCGACAGTCGCCCCGAGCGCTTCGTCGCGCCGGCCATCGCCGCCGCGCGAACCGGCCCCGACCAGGGCCGTCTCCCGCCGCGGCGCCTCGCCGAGCCCCGCGGCTCCGGCGACGAGCGCGCCCGGCGGCAGCAGGGCGCGCAGTCGGCGGAGGCGCGGGCGACGCTGCGCGCGCCAATCGGCGAAATGGGCCCGCGTCTCCGCCGGCTGCGGGCCCTGCTGCCGCCGGGCGCGATCGCCGCCGGAGCGGCCGGGCTCGGCACGGCGCCAGCGGAGGCCCTGGTCGGGGCC
>DAIDKZ010000230.1 GCA_027449745.1 Acetobacteraceae bacterium
CGCCGACCCGCTCCATCGCCGCCTTGAGGAAGCCGCCGCGGATGGTGAGCCCGGCGAGGCGCTCGAAGGCCGGCGCCGCCTGGGGGCAGATCGCATAGGGACCGTGCTCGGTCGCGGCCTCGCAGGCAACGATGGTCATGCCGTCATCCACCGTCATGCGCATCCACATCTCGTGCAGCGGCTCGCCCGGCGGCAGATAGCCGTGATCGTCGAGCGCGATGCCGGTGGTCTTCCGGTCGGTGATGTGGGCCTCGACGTCGAACAGCCCGTCGGCGCGCTCATAGCCATGGATGGTGATGCTGCGTGTGTGCAGCTTCGTCCGCTCCGTGGGTTGGCTCAGCGGCATCAACGGCCCCCTTCGATTGTGCATCGCAACAGGTACTTATGCACCGGCGTGGCTCGTCTCGCCAAGCCCCGCGCGCGCAACCCTGGCTCCGGGCAGGATCAGACCGGCGGCTCGCCGTCCACCGGCTCGCCGCCGAGCGCGCGCATCAGCGCCGCCACCTCGGCGATGGCCGCCTCCGCCGCGGCCGCATCGGTGCCCTTGGCGACGATGGCGACCCCGGACGCATCCTTGCGATAGTACGGATAGCTGCCGAGATCGAGATTGGGATAGCGCGCCTGGATCGCCGCCAGCCCCTCGGCGATCCGGCCTTCCGGCACGCGCGCGGTATGCACCGCCCGCGACAGGATCGGCGCCCCGCCAGCCAGCGTCGGGGCCAGGCTTTCGAACATCGCCTGCATGATCCGCGGCACCCCGGCCATGACATGGACGTTGCCGATGGTGAAGCCGGGCGCGATCGAAATCGGGTTCTCGATCAGGCTCGCCCCGCGCGGCATCGTCGCCATGCGCTGGCGGGCGGCGTTGAACTCGCCGGGCGCGTAGTGACGATCCATGCGCGCCCAGGCCTCCGGGTGCGCTTCCCAGGGCACGCCGAACGCGGCGGCGATGCATTCGCTGGTGATGTCGTCATGGGTCGGGCCGATGCCGCCGGTGGTGAACACGTGGTCGAACCGGGCCCGCACCTCGTTCACCGTGCCGATGATCGTGTCCGCGACGTCTGGGATGACGCGCACCTCCCGCACCGGAATGCCAAGCTCGCCGAGCCGCGTGGCGAGGAACCTCACATTCACGTCCTGGGTGCGGCCGGAGAGGACTTCGTTGCCGATGATCAGGATGCAGGCGGTCGGGTTCGCCATCGCGGGCCGGCTCCTTACAGAAAATCGCGCAGCAGCGGGATCAGCGGCAGATCTGCCGGCGGCATGGCGTAGTCCGCGAGCCGGTCCGGCCGCACCCAGGCCAGCGTCTGGCCCTCGCGCGGCTCCGGCCGCCCCGACCAGCGGCGGCACAGGAACAGCGGCATCAGGAGATGGAACCGCTCATAGGCGTGCGAGGCGAAGGCGAACGGCGCCAGGCACGCAGCCGTGACGTCGATGCCCAGCTCCTCCTTCAGCTCGCGCATCAACGCCGCCTCCGGCGTCTCGCCCGGGGCGAGCTTGCCGCCGGGAAACTCCCACAGGCCGGCCAGAGCCTTGCCCTCCGGCCGGCGGGACAGCAGCACCCTGCCATCGATGTCGATCAGGGCGCAGGCGGCGACTAGAAGCAGCGGCAGCGCGCCGGCCGTGGCCGGCATTCCCGCCTCGGGATGGCCGAACAGATCCTCCCGCGTCGCCTCGAACCGCAGCACCGGCAACTCCGCCCCGCGGGCGAGAAAGGTCTGCCGGCCGGTGCCGGCAAGGCGGAAGCCGATGCGGCGCAGCACCGTCGCCGAGGCGGCGTTGTCGGTGGCGACGGAGGCCTCCAGCGCGTCGAGCGCGAGATTGGCCATCGCCCAGCGCGCCAGGCGTCCTGCCGCTTCGCTGGCGACGCCATGGCCCCAGAAGCGCTTGCCCACCCAGTAGCCCAGCCGCCCGACCCGGCGTGGCGCATCCAGCCGGAGCCCGATGCCGCCGACCAGCATTTCCTCCTCGCCCTCGTGACCGGTGATGGCGAGATGGTAGGCGCGGCCGGTGGCGAGTTCGGCGTGGGTGGAGCGGATCCACTCGTCGGCGAGCGGGCGCGGATAGGGGAACGGCACCTCGGCGAGCGTCGAGCAGACATTCCAGTCGTTGATCAGCCGGTGCAGCGAAGCCGCGTCCGTGGCCAGCAGCGGGCGCAGCGTCAGCCGCTCGGTACGCAGAGGGGCGAAACCCGGCGGTGGGTCGTCGGTTGCGGGGGCAGCGGCCATGCCGGCGTGCATGTCTCACGATCAGCGCTTGTCATCGCAACGTGGCCCAGCGCGCCCGCCGACGCAAGCCGAGCGCGAGCGGTGCTCAGCGGGCACGCAGCGACGCATGCGGATCCAGGCGCCTTGACGAGGCACGGCATGGCACGCAAGGCTTGCGGTGCAAATCGCACCGCCCTCTGGTCTGACCAATCGCCGCCCAAGGATCATCCTCATGCGCGACTTCCACCTGCCCGGCCGCAGCCCCGCCTTTGCTCCCGAGGCCATGGCCGCGACCTCGATGCCGGCCGCGACGCTTGCCGCGCTCGATGTCATGCGCCAAGGCGGCAACGCCATGGACGCGACGATCGCCGCCGCTGCCGTGCTGGCGGTGATCGAGCCGCATTCCACCGGCATCGGCGGTGACTGTTTCTGCCTGTACGCGCCGGCCGGTGGCGGCGAGGTGATCGCGCTGAACGGCTCTGGCCGGGCGCCGGCGGCGGCCAGCATGGACGCGTTCGAACGCCTCGGTGTCAGTGCCTTCGAGGTTCATTCGCCCCACACCGTGACCGTTCCCGGCGCCGTCTCCGCCTGGGAATCGCTGCTCAAGGCGCACGGCACCAAGGGTTTCGACGAGCTGCTCCGCCCGGCGATTCGCTATGCCGAGGAGGGTTTCCCGGTGCACCCGCGCGTCGCCCATGACTGGGAGGAGGTGCTGGACAAGCTGCGCGCCACTGGAAACAGCCAGTTCCTGCCCGGCGGCGGGGCGCCTTCGCCGGGCGATCGGTTCCGTCAGCCCGCGCTGGCCGCGACGCTGCGCGCCATCGCCCGCGACGGCGCACGCGCCTTCTATGAGGGGCCGGTGGCGGCCGACATCGTCGCCACGCTCCGTGCCCGCGGCGGCCTGCATACGGAGGCCGACTTCGCCGAAGGTCTGCGCGGCGCGGAGTTCGTCCGCCCGATCCATGCCCGCTGGCGGGATTACGAGATCTGGGAGTGCCCGCCGAACGGCTCCGGCCTGCTCGTGCTGATGCTGATGGGCATTCTCGGCGGCTTTGACACGCCGGCCGAGGGGCCGCTGTCGCTCACTCGTGTTCACCGCCATATCGAGGCCGGCCGGCTGGTCTATCGCGATCGCGACGCCTTCCTCGCCGATCCGGCGCAGGTGGACGTACCGATGGCCCGCCTGACCAGCCCCGACTACCTCGCGCGCCTGCGCGGTCTGATCCGCAACGACCGGGCGATGCCGGCCCTGCCCGCGCCCGGCGAGGCGGAACTGCCGGTGCATCGTGACACGGTCTATCTCTGCGTCGTCGATCGCGACGGCAACGCCTGCAGCTTCATCAATTCCCTGTTCATGAGCTTCGGCTCCGGCATTCTCGCCGAGCGCTCGGGCGTGATGCTGCACAATCGCGGCTTCAGCTTCCGCCTCGACCGCGATCACCCGAACGGCATCGCGCCGCGCAAACGGCCGATGCACACGATCATTCCCGGCATGCTCACGCGCGATGGCCAAGCGGTGATGCCGTTCGGCGTCATGGGCGGGCACTATCAGCCGATGGGCCAGTCCTGGTTCCTGACCAATTTCCTCGAATACGGGCTTGACATCCAGGAGGCGCTGGACCTGCCGAGGGTGCTGCCGTTCCAGGGGCAGGTGGAGATCGAGCGCGGCCTGCCGCCGGAGCTCGTGGCCGGCTTGGCCCGGCTCGGCCACGTCGCGGCGCCAATCCTGCGACCGCATGGCGGCGGCCAAGCGATTTTCATCGACCGTGCGCGCGGCTGCCTCATCGGCGGTTCCGATCCGCGCAAGGACGGCATGGCGGCGGGGTACTGAAGATGAGCGAACCGTGTGAACTCTCCGCCCTCGAGGCGCGCGAACGGATCGGCCGCAAGCAGCTTTCCCCGGTTGAGCTGGCGGAGAGCTGCATCGCCCGGATCGAGGCGGTGGACCACGCCGTGAACGCCGTCGTCGCGCGCGATTTCGATCGTGCGCGCGTGGCGGCGCGGGCGGCCGAGCAGGCGGTGATGCGCGGCGAGGCGCTGGGGCTGCTGCACGGGCTCCCCTTCGCGGTGAAGGACCTTGAGGACGTCGGCGGCCTGCGCACCACCTATGGCAGCCCGCTTTTTCGCGACCATGTGCCCTCCGCCGATGAACGCAGTGTCGCCGCGCTGCGCGCCGCCGGCGGTATCGTGCTGGGCAAAACCAACACGCCCGAATGGGGTGCGGGGGCGAATACGCGCAACGCGGTCTATGGCGCGACCGGCAATCCGTTCGATCCGATGAAGTCCGCCGCCGGCTCCTCCGGCGGGTCGGCCGCGGCGCTGGCCTGCTCGATGGTGCCGCTGGCAACCGGCTCCGATATGGGCGGCAGCCTGCGCAACCCGGCCGCATTCTGCGGCATCGTGGGCTTCCGGCCCTCGCCCGGGCTCGTGCCGAGCGAGAAGCGCGTGCTCGGCTACTCGCCGCTGGCCGTGCTCGGCCCGATGGCGCGCAGCGTTGCCGATCTGCGCCTGATGCTGGCCGCGATGGCCGGTGATGACGGGCGTGATCCGCTCGCCGCCACCGCGCACGGGCTGCCGATGCGCCGGGCGGAGGCATTCATCCGGCCAAGGCCCGTCGATCTCGCCGGCCTGCGGGTGGCGCTGACACCGGATTTCGGCATCGCCCCGACCGAGCGGCACATCGCCGAGATATTCGCCGAGAAGACGGGGCTGTTCCGCCATCTTTTCGCCGCCGCGGAGGAGGCGACCCCCGATTGCGCTGGCACCGACGAAGCCTTCGGCGTGCTGCGCGCGGTCTCCTTCCTTGCTGCGCATCTCGGCCGCGTGCGTGCGACGCCGGATCTCGTTGGGCCGAACGTGCACGCCAATGTCGAGGAGGGGTTGCGCTACAGCGCCGAGGACGTGGCGCGGGCGGAGGCGCTGCAGACCGAAATCTACCGGCGTTGGCAAGGCTTCTTCACACGCTACGACCTGATCCTGACGCCGGCGATAACCATCTCGCCGCGGCCGTGGACCGAACTTTTCCCGGCTGAGATCGACGGCCATCCGACCAAGACCTACTTCCATTGGCTGGCCCTGGCCTATGCGGTCAGCCTCGTCGGCCACCCGGCGATCTCTCTGCCGGTCGGACGTGACCGGAACGGGATGCCCTTCGGCCTGCAGATCGTCGGCCCGCGTGGCGGCGATGCGCTCGTGCTGGCCGCGGCGGCGGCGCTCGAGGCGGCGCTGGCCGGCGATGCGCGCACGGCGCGCCCGGTGCCGGACCTGTCCCGCCTCAGGACGGCCACGCCGCTCCGCACCGCGCCCGGCTTCCTCGGGTTCGGCGGATAGGGTCCGTCCGGCTCAGCCCTTCACCAGCGGGCAGCCCCCCTCGGCCAGCGGGCGGAACGCCTGCGCGGCGGGAATGCGCTCGATCAGCGTGTAATAGTCCCACGGACCTTTCGATTCGGCCGGGCTCTTCACCTGGAACAGATACATGTCGTGCACGGCGCGGCCGTCGGCGCGAATGGTGACCGTCCCGAACAGCGGATCCTCGATCGGGGCCGCGCGCATGCCGGCGATGATCCGTGTTCCGCTCAGGCTCCCGGCCGCCTCCGCCGCGGCGAGCCAGGCGCGCAGGGAGGAGTAGACGCCGGCATGGTTCATCGTCGGCATCCGTCCGCCGTGCCGGGCGGCGAAGCGCCGGCTCCAGGCGCGGGTCGAGTCGTTGAGGTCCCAGTAGAACGCCTCGGTGAGCAGCAGTCCCTGGGCGGCGGCGAGGCCGAGGGCGTGGATGTCGGTGAGGAACACGAGCAAGCCGGCCAGGCGCTGCCCCGAGCCGGTCTTGCCGACACGCGTCAGGCCGAACTCGGCGGCCTGCTTGATGGCGTTCACCGTGTCCGCCCCGGCGTCGGCGAGCGCCACCACCTTCGCGCCGGAAGCCTGGGCGGCGATGAGATAGGACGAGAAATCGGCCGTGTTCAGCGGATGGCGTGCATCGCCGAGCACCTTGCCGCCGAGCCGGGTGACGATCGCCGCGGCGTCACGTTCGAGCGCGTGGCCGAACGCATAGTCCACGGTGAGGAAGAACCAGCTGTCGCCGCCCCGCTGGAGCAGCGAACGCGCGGTGCTGTTGGCCAGCGACCACGTGTCGAAGACATATTGCACCGTGGTCGGGGCGCAGAATTTGCCAGTGAGATCGGACGTCGCGGTCGAGGAGGCGAGGAAGCTGCGATCCTTGTCGCGCAGGATCTGGTTCACCGCGAGCGCCACGGCCGAGTTCGGCACGTCCACGACGGCCGCGACGCCGTCCACGTCCACCCAGCGGCGGACGATGGCGCTGGCAACGTCCGGCTTGTTCTGATGGTCCCCCGCCAGCACCTCGACGGCGAGCCGGCCGCCGGCGGCGCGATAGTCGGCGACGGCCATCTCCGCGGCGACGACCGAGCCCTTGCCGGACAGATCGGCGAACGGCCCGGTCATGTCGTTGAGGACGCCGACCCTGATCGGGGTTGCCGCGCGGGCCCGCATCGCGCCCGCCGTCAGCGCCGCGGCCAGAACGCTCCGGCGCGGCAGCCTGAGCCCAGCTTCATCCCCGGTGTCAGGCGCGTTCATTGGGCGTCCCTCCGCCGTCGCCGTGGCGACGGCGGAACGCTAGGCAGACTGTCCACCGACCGTCAATGCCGCGCGCGGCCCCGGCCCTTCTCGCCGGCGCGTGAGGTTAGGCGGCCGCCGGAACGTCCGCCGCCGCCAGCGCCGCGGCCTGCCGCGCGGCCAGGGCTTCGGGTGTGAAATCGGCGACCAGGTCCTGGAACAATCGGAACCAGTTCAGCTCGGCGCCGAGCCGCAGGAAAACGCTGCCGAGTCCGATCGCCGAGCGGTCCATGAGCACGAACTCCCGCGGTGGCTTCACCCCGCCCGAGCGTTTCAGCGCCGCATGTACCTGCTCGGCGACGGCGCGGCCGAATTGTGGGTCGTTGGTTTCCTGGATGCGGCGGACGCGGTCCTGCATCAGCGGTTCGTAGAGGAACTTCGCCCACAGGTTCAGCGCCGCGGTCTTGTCCCGGGTGAGGTCCGTGAAGCCCCAGATCTCGTAGGCGTGGTGGGCCTTCTCCTCGTCCCGGTCGCGCACCGCCTCGTAGAGCAGGATCACCCCCTCGACGAAGCGGGACGGGAACACGCGGATGGCGCCGAAATCGAGCAGGTTCACGCTGCCGTCGGGACGCACCTGGTAGTTGCCGAGATGCGGGTCGCCATGGATGATGCCGTAACGGTAGAACGGCACGTACCAGGCGCGGAACAAGGCGGTCGCGATGCGGTTGCGCTCCTCCTGCCCCGGCTCCTCTTCGAGCCGACGCATCAGCGCCCGCCCATCGAGCCAGGTCATGGTCAGCAGCCGGCGGGTGCAATAGCCGGCGATCGGGCGCGGCACGTGCACGCTGTCCTCATCCTTCAGCATCAGCGCATAGAGCCGCATCTGCGCCGCCTCGCGCACATAGTCGAGCTCCTCGCGCAGCCGCTCGGCCAGCTCCGTGTAGATCTCGTCGTGCTGGATGGCATTGTCCATGCGGTGATAGATCGCCATGGCGACACGGAGCTGGCGCAGATCCGCCTCCACCGTGCTCGCCATATCCGGATATTGCAGCTTGCAGGCGACATCGGTGCCGTCCGGCAGCCGGGCGCGATGGACCTGGCCGAGACTCGCCGCCGCCGCCGCCTCGTGGCTGAACTCGGCGAAGCGGCTGGACCAGTCCGGGCCGAGCTCGGCGACCATGCGGCGGCGCACGAACGCCCAGCCCATCGGCGGCGCGTTGGCCTGCAGCTCGGCGAGTTCCGCGGCGTATTCCGCCGGCAGCGCGTCTGGAACCGTGGAGAGGAACTGAGCCACCTTCATCAGCGGCCCCTTGAGCCCGCCGAGCACGGTTTTCAGATCTTCGGCGTGGCTGGCGCGGTCGGCGCGAATGCCGAAGACGCGCTCGCCGGCGACCCGCGCCGCGATCCCGCCGACGGCGCCGGAGGTGCGGGCCAGGCGGCGCAGTTCGCCGAAGAGCGAGGCACGGTTCTCGCCGTCGGACCCGCTCACTGGTGCACCTTCGGGTTGGCGGCTGCGAAGCGGCGTAGCAGCGTAGCAGGCGCCAACCCGAGCGCCTGCCGTGACGGCCTGCGTCGCTTGCCGCGTGACGGCCCGCATGAGACCTGCCGCGCGGCAGGTGCCG
>DAIDKZ010000231.1 GCA_027449745.1 Acetobacteraceae bacterium
ACCGCGCCCTGGGTCGTGAGTTCGCTGACCTCGGGACGCACATGCAGGCTGATCCGGCCAGAGCTGAGTACCGTCGGCACGAACGAGAGCTGCACGCCGTACTGCTGGAACTGCACGGAAACGGCGCCGAGGCCCTGGGACATCGGGATCGGGAACATGCCGCCGACGAGGAAGCTCGCGGTTTCGCCGCTCATCGTGGTGAGATTGGGTTCGGCGAGGACATGGATGAGGTTGTCGGCCGCCAGCGCATCGATGACGCCGTTCACCGTGTTCCCCACGTTGGCCCCGGTGAGGCTGGCAGCGCCGGAGGCGTTGAAGGCGAGGGAGTTGGCAGTCAGGAAGTTGATCGTGCCCATCCGTCCCAGATTGCCGAGAGCGTTCCAGTTGATGCCGAACTCGCGGATCACGGTGCGCGACATCTCGGCGATGCGGACGCGCAGATTGACCTGCATGCCGGCGCTGACGACGAGGCGGTTATCGAGCTTCTGACCGGGCATCAGATAGGCCTGGGCGGCCTCGGCCGCACGGTCCGCCTGCCCTGGCGTGGGCACCTCGCCGCTCAGCAGCAATCCCGTCGGCGTCGCGCGCACATTCACGGCGCTGCCGGGGATCTGGCGGGCGATGGTGGCGCTGACCTCGTCGGCGCTGAAGGCCGATGGGCGAACGGTGACGGCGTATTGGGCGACCGCGTGGCCGGCGGCATCGAGCGCGGCGATGGTGGTGGCGCCGGGGGCGACGCCGAAGACGAACAGGGTCGTCGGGCTCGCCGGGCGCACCTCGGCCACTTTCGGGTCGGCGGCGAACACATTGGCCACGGCAGCGCCAAGCGTGATGATGCGGCCGGTGCCGGCGGTCAGCGCGATGGCGTGCGCCGTATCGGCGGGCGCGCGGTGCGCCGAAGCGGTCGTGGTGGGCGTTGGCTGGGTTGGCGCGGCCTGGGTGGCGGCAGGCGCCGTCGCGTCGGCCGGCGCCGGGTCGGCGAGCGCCGGGCCGCGCCAGGTGATCGCCGCCGCGCACAGGAGCGCGAGGCAGAAGCGAGCGGCTCGCGAGCGGCGCATCAGAAGTGGAACTCCTTGCCGTCGGCGTTGCCCTGGAAGACCCGCACCGTGCTGCTGTCGGGGTGCGGCTCATGGATGCCCTGGCCGAGGGCGGGCGACACGTCGGCCGCCCAGGTGACCCCGGCCGGGTTCGGCACCACCGCCCCGGCCGGCGCCGGCTGGTCCGGCTTCTCGGCGGCCTGCTCGGCGGACCGGACGATGAGCGAGAGCTGCCCGATGCGCCCGGCGACGGCGAGCCGTTCGGCTTGCGCCGGCGTCACCTCCAGGCTGACGGTGCGGGCCGCCTTCGGGTCCGGCCCGTCCGCGGTCGCACCCTGGACGAGGTGCTGGTCGATGGCGATCACCCGCACATTGGCCAGCACCGTCTCGGCGGCGACGCGCCGGCCGGGTTCCAGCTTGGCGTCGATCGCCTGGGTGAGAATGACGTCGACATGGTCGCCCGGCCAGATCAGCCCGGCACTGCCGGTGATGAGATCGACCCCGACGGTCATCGCGCGCATGCCCGGCCCCAGCACCGCGGCGAGGAACCCGTGATCGCCCGGGTGCATCACGTCGCCCTCGATCACCGGTTCCCCGGGGGCGAGGCTGCGGCGCACCATGGCGCCGAACAGCGCCGCGCGGGCGGCGGGCGTTTCCTGGCTGGCGCCGCGCGGCTCCTGCGCCTGCAGCATTTCCTGCACGCCGAGATCCTCGGGCTTGATCAGGCTGCCGGCGCGAAGCGCGTGCGCGGCCACGAGCAGCTTGACCTTGGGCGGCGGCGGCGGCGGTGGCGGCGGGAGGACCGCCGCGGCGGCGTGCGGCGCCGGCGGATGGGTGGAGACCCAGGCAACGGTGCCGAACCCGAGCAGTCCGAGCACCATCATGCCGACGAGGGTGATGCGGAGGATCATCGCGCTAGGCCCTCAGGCCGATTGCGGCGGTGTAGAGCGTGCCGGCGACGATGGCGCAGGCATAGGGCAGGGGGCCGCGGCGATGCACCCGCCAATGCTCGATGCGCGCGATCCGCGCCAGCCGGCCGCTCGGGGCCGGGGCGGAAGCGGCGGGCGCGGGCAGCAGGGCGCCGAGGGCGAGGTAGATCAGGGCCAGCGCGCCGCCGGCGAGCAGGATTGCGGCCACCAGCCCCGGCACGCGGCCGGGCGGGACGAGCAACGCGGTCGCGGCGACCAGCTTGACATCACCGCCGCCGAGCCAGCCGCGGTGCCAGCACACCAGGGCGCCGACGAAAACCGCCAGCGCGGCAGCCAGCGCGGTCGCCAGAGTCGAATCCTGCAGGCGCAGCAGAACACCGGCCAGGGCAATTCCGAGCGAGGCGCGGTCGGGAACGATTCGACTGGCGAGATCGCTGGCGGCGGCGAGGGCGAGAAGCACCACGGCCGCCATCCAAGCGATCGTCGCCAGCCAGGAAGCTGCACTCTCCGTCATCGGAAAACCTGTTTTGGTTTCGCTGGAACGTCGCTGCCAGGCTTCGGTCCCGCGCAGCGAACGGCTCTGCGCGCATCCTCTCCGGCCGCACCTCCGGCCGGAACGAAGGCTCAGAGATTGGAGGCGATGGTGGTGAAGGTCGAGTTCAGGTCGGTGCCCAGCGTGCGCAGCGCGCCGACGATGGCGACCGCGATGAGCGCGGCGATGAGCGCGTATTCGAGCGCGGTGACACCGCGGCGGTCGGTGCGGATGGCGAGCCAGGTCTTGAGTTGCGCGAGCATTGTTCAGTCCTCCGTGGTTGTGCGGCCGCGCCGCGGCGCGCCAGGAACGTCGATGCCAAGTCCGGCAGGTGGCCCGGGTGAGATCACCTGGATCCACCTGCCGGCGCATCTGAACACGGCGTCCGTTGTGGAAAGGTTAAACTCGGCGAACCGAGTTGCAGTGCGGGCCGATTGTCCCGTCGTGTGGGACTATCCCGCGCGCATCGACGCGGGCGTGATCACGCGCGGCAGGCGCGTCTTCGTCGGATCCGGCGCGGCGCCGGGCACGATCACGGAAATCCGCAACGCCGCCGGCGCGATCAGGATGACGAAGGGATCGGGCGCCCGCGCCGCCGGCAGAACGGCGGGTACGCCGCGCCAGTCCGCGAGTACGCGCAGCCGGTAAGGCTGGCCGAGCTCGGCCCGGGCGGAATGGTAGAGGGCGACCGCGGTCTCGAACCCGCCGCTCTGCTCGGCGAGCTGGGCCAGGAACCGGGCAGCCGCGGTGGCGTTGGCGACCGGATCGAAGGCATCCTCCGGGCGGGCGAACGCCTCGGGGTGGTAGAAGAGATCGATCTGGAAGCACCCGACATCGATGCGCCGAACGCCGCGCGCCTGCAGCGCGTCGACTTCGGCCAGGGCGGCATGCGGATCGTCGAAGAAGCGGCCGGCGCCGTCGGCATTGATGGCATAGGGCCAGGGCAGCACGCGGCGCAGCTGCGCATCCGGCCGACCGCTCTCGATTCGCCCGATGGAGGCGAGCAGACCGGCGGGAAGGCCGAATTGCCGCTCCGCCGCCGCCGCCGCGACCTCGCAGGCGAGGCCGGGAGAGAGCGCCTGCGCGTGCCCCCCCCGCGGCCATGCGGCCGGCAGCGAGGCGATCGCCAGCAGGGTTGCGGCCGTTCGGGCCGATGCGCGCGCGAGGCGGATCCAGGAGCGGATCCCGGCGCCGATCCCGGGCCGCGCCGTCTCAGACTTGCTGCGGCCGCGCTGCTGCGCCGACTTGCCGAAGACGTTCAGCATGATCCCCGAGCACCAGGGTCCGAGAGCGGCGGGCCCGCCGTCCACGCCTCAATTCTGGCCACGCCTCAATTCTGGCACGCGTCAATTCTGGCACGCGTCAATTCTGGATGGTGAAGTCCGCCTGGGCGCTCAAGGTCAGCGCCGCCCAGTCCGCGAGGGAGGCGATCGGCGACCAGCTATAGGTCGCCGAGACGCTGACGCTGCTGCCAGGCGAATTGTTCGGGTTGAAGCTGACCTTGACATCGGGCGCGTTGCCCAGGACGGAGCTGGCGGCGGCCTTGAACGCGTTCTTGACGTCGCTGCCGCTGGCCGGCGAGGTCGAGCGCGAGCCGTGCACGACGGCGTAGCGCGCCGCGACGACGACGGCGTTGTCCAGCGTGTGCTGCGCGACGAGCAGTTCGCCGCCTTCGAGGATGGCCACGACGACGCCGAGCAGCACCATCGAGGTCAGGGCGAACTCGACGCCGGCGACCCCCGCTCGTCCGAGGCGCGGACGGATCATTGCGTGCGCACCATGCCCGCGGACGACAGACTCACCGTCGTCGGCAGCCCGGGCACCGGTGCCGGAAGACTGAGATTGGTGCTGAAGGAAACCGAGAGAAAGGTTCCCAGCTGCTGGCCGGTGGTGCAGCTGCCGGTGCAGCTGACCGCAGTGCGCGTCTGCTGCCCGCCGCCGACGGAGATGCAGTAGCAGACATTCTGCGGCGTGGTGGCGACCAGGCTCGGCGCTCCGTTGCCGTAGGCGGACTGCGCGATCTGGGTGATGTTCGTCGGCGTGGCGTTGCCGGGGTTGCCCCAGGCGTAGAGCGCGGCGGCTTCGAGCGCCGCGTCCAGCCGGGCCTGGGTGGCGAAGATGCTGCCGAGATCGACCGCGCCGACGGCCAGCGGCACCAGCAGCAGCGAGCCGATCAGTGCCGCCTCGAGCGCGACGGCGCCGTGCCGTTCGCGTCCGAGGCGGCGCAGGATGTGCCGAAGCCGCATCGGCGGCCTCCCTGGCCTTGGTGTCATTGCAGCAGCACCACCGTCGTGGCGACGCCGCCGTTGCTCGTGGAGCCCGGGCCAAGCCCGCCGGCCACGAGCTGCCCCGCGCCGCCATTGGCCATGGCGATGAGGTTGGCGATCACGCTGAAGGAGCCGGTGGGGTTGCCGTTGCTGTCAGTCGGGTAGCTCAGCTTGGCGGCGTTGATGATCTGCAGGGTCGCGTCAGGCACGTAGATGGTGCCGTTGATCGCGGCGCCGGCGCTGCCGGTGACGATGTCGGTCGGATTGCTGCCGCACGACCCGCTCTTCTGCCAGACGAGCACGCCGGCGAGCGGACCGCTGGTCGGTGCGCTCATGCCCCACGGCGCCTGCGCGTCGTTCTCCCAGCTGAAGCTGGCGCCGTCGAGGAAGAAGGTGACGCCGTTCGCAGTGCCGACCTTGGCGCCGCCGGTGATGTCGAAATTCCCGCCCTTGATGTAGTAGGTGCCGGGGGCGAAGTTCACCGTCATGCCGTTGCCGATCTGCAGCCCGTTGCAATAGGTGCCGGGGGAGAGATTGAGGATTCCGCCATTCTGCCAGCCATAGGTGCTGGGCTGGCAGTTCGAATCGTCCGCCTCGGGTTCCTCGAGCTCGGATTCGGGATTGTCGATCTCGCCTTCGCCGGAGGTCGGGGTCGGCGAGATCGTCGTCGCGCCGTTCCAGGTATTGGCGCAGACCGTGCCGACGGCACTGACCGTCGAGGCGACGATGCTGCCGTTGCGGACATAGATCGCGCCGCCCGGCGTCGTCGGCCCCTGCGAGCTGCAATTGAAGGTCGCGGACGAGTTCGAGACCACGCTGCACCCGGTGCCGGTGATGCTCGCCTCGTTCTCGACATCGATGGACGGGACGGTGCTGGTCCCGTTCCCGAGCGCCAGCACGCAGGGCTTGCCGGCCCAGGGGCTGAGCAGGCCGGCCGTGGCGCTGGCGCTGATCGGCACCCCGCTGGGCAGCACCAGACGGCTGAAATAGCTGTCCGCATGGCTGCTCAGCGTGACCGACAGCCAGGTGCGGTCGGAGGCGAGGGTGACCTGCGGCGTCACCTGCGAGCCGATCAGCCGGTTGCTGGTCAGGTCGCTGACGGCGGCTTGGGCGACGGCCTGGATATCGGCCTGGGTCGCATTGCTGTCGGACAGGAAATGCGCGGCGGCGAGGGCGGCGGCGTTGGCGGCCAGATGCAGCCGCGCCGATTCGCGGTACCAGAGGCCGGCATCGACGGCGAGCCCGGCGCCGCTCATCATGGTCGGCAGCGCCAGCGCTGCGATCACCGCCGCGGCGCCACGCCGGTCGTTGCCGAACCAGCGGCGGCGGCGTGCCGGCTTCACTTCGGCCGAGCCGGCAGCCGCGGCGGCCGCGTCCGATGTCGCTGGCGTGGTGGGTTGCATGATGCGTCCGCCTCTGGTGGGTGCGTTGCGGTTTTGATCTCTGTCGCATTTAAGCGAGGAAACCGCTAAGCGTTCGTTAACAGAACAACAGGGAGGCAGATGATGCGGCGGCTTGAGGGACGAGTGGCGTGGGTGACCGGCGCGGGCAGCGGGATCGGTGCGGCGGCGGCTTTGGCACTGGCCGAGGAGGGCGCGCATCTGGTGCTGAGCGGGCGGCGGCCGGGACCGCTGGCGGAGGTGGCTGAGCGCATCGCCGCAGCCGGGGGCAGCGCCGAGATCGAGCCCGGGGATCTCTCGGACGCAGCGACGGCGCAGGCCATCGTCGCGCGGATCGGCGCGCGCCACGGCCGGATCGACATGCTGCTCAACAATGCCGGCCTCAACATCGCCGCGCGCGCCTGGGGCGAACTGACCGCCGAGGGGGTGGAGAGCGTGCTCGGGACCAATCTCAACGCCGCGTTCTATTGCGTGATCGCGGTGCTGCCGCTGATGCGCGCGCAGCGGGACGGGCTGCTGATCCACACCGCGTCGATGGCGGGGCGCTTCATCGGCCCGCTCAGCGGCCCGGCCTACACCGCCGCCAAGCACGCGGTGGTGGCGATGAGCCACAGCCTCAACATGCAGGAATGTGTCAACGGCATCCGCTCCTGCGCGGTCTGTCCGGGCGAGGTCGCGACCCCGATCCTGGACCGCCGCCCGCAGCCGGTCAGCGCCGAGGACCGTGCGCGCATGCTGCAGCCGGAGGAGGTCGCCGAGCTGATCCGCTTCGTCGCCTGCCTGCCGGCGCGCGTCTGCCTCAACGAGGTTCTGATCACGCCGACCTGGAACCGCGGCTATGTCGCGGCGCTGCGCCGCTGAGACGCGGGGTCGCCCGCGGCGTGGCGGGTAGAAGCTGTTCAATGCCTGCGTAATATGATAAAGCTCTCTTTGCAAAGCAGCGCGATTCGCGACTATAAGCAGCGGCACTGCGTATCTCAGGGGAAGTCTATGGACGATAATTCATCCGATTCGGGCGTGCTCGGACTGACCGCCCAAATCGTCTCCGCCCACCTGTCCCATAACTCCGTCTCGCCGGACGCGGTACCCGCGTTGATCCAGGAAGTCTATCGCGCCCTGACCAATATCGACCGCGAGCCGGCACAGCCCGACCGCCCGCAGCCGGCGGTGCCGATCAAGAAATCGGTGCTTCCCGAATACATCGTCTGCCTCGAGGACGGCAAGAAGCTGAAGATGCTGAAGCGCCACCTCAAGACCGCCTACGACATGACGCCGGATCAGTACCGGGAACGCTGGGGGCTTCCGCCGGATTATCCGATGGTGGCGCCAAGCTATGCGAAGCACCGGTCGTCGCTGGCGAAGAAGATCGGCCTCGGCACCAAGCCGCATGGCCGGGGGCGCTGATCGGGGGCGCCGTTCCGGCTCGCCGGGGTGGTAAGTGTGCGTTGATTCAGCGCTTTTGCTGAACGGGGCAGCGGCCTCGAGCGGCTCTTCGGTGACGTGTGTGGGCCGCGCGGCCCGAGCCCCGTTCGTTTCGGGGTGGTCGACAGGGTGGCGATGATCGGCTAGTGGTGCCGCGAGCGCCGATGGCCGCCCGTCGCAGGCGTTCGCTGCGGGGCCACTCCGCCAGGCTTCGCGGCCGGCAGACGTGGCGGGTTCGGCCGATCGTCGGGGCTCGAGTCGCCGTGGTGTGTGCCGTTCGTGCTCAGCCTCGGATGACATGGGGTCGGACCGGGGCCGTCCGCCACGGGCCGCGGCAAACCGGGGCGATGGTCGATCGCGCCACGCGGCCGTGCCTGGTCCGAACGCAGACGGCGTCGCATCGTGGACGGCGTCGCATCGTGCGGGCCGAACGGGGCGATCGGGCAGGGACGTTCGGGCTGGTCCGTGCGCAACGGGCGGATCGATTGGGAGCCAGCGTGGAATCGCGGATCGAGCGTCTGTGCATCGAGCGGGGCCTCAAGATGACCGGCCAGCGCCGTGTCATCGCGCGCGTTCTGTCAGAGGCGACCGACCATCCCGACGTGGAGGAGCTCTATCGCCGGGCGGCGGCGCGAGACCGGCGGATTTCCATCGCCACGGTCTATCGTACGGTGCGGCTCCTGGAGGAGCAGGGCATCCTCGATCGGCGGGATTTCGGCGGCGGCCGGGCGCGCTACGAGGCCAGCGAGCACGGCCATCACTACCACCTCATCGACATCGCCAGCGGTAAGGTCATCGAATTCGCCGATGCCGAGCATGAGCGCCTGATGCGAACGATCGCCGAGCGACTGGGGTTCCAGCTCGTTTCCCTGCGCCTGGAACTGTTCGGCCGCCGGATCGAGCCGGCCCGGCGGGTAGAGGGGCGAGGCGAGACCGAAGCACGGCGCGGAGGCCCGGCCGATGCCCCGAGCCCCCAGGCCACGCCGACGGCCCAGCCAGCCCAATCAGCCCCGCCCGCACATTCAGCAAGGAACGCACGATGACGGCACAGAAGCCCACCGGCGCCGCGCCGCGGGATCAGGCCGGCTTCGGTGAGATGCGGGCCGGCCATCTCGGGGTCCGGCTCGCCGCCACCGCTGCCGAGATCGACGCCGTGCAGGCGCTGCGGTTCCGCGTGTTTTTTGAGGAAATGGGCGCCACGCCCACCCCGGCCGCGGCGGCGCGCCGGCGCGATGTGGACGATTTCGACGCCGTTGCCGATCATCTGCTGGTCGTCGACCATGCCATCGGGCCAGGGCCGGAAGGCGTCGTCGGCACCTACCGGCTGATCCAGCCGGCGGCGGCGGCGCGGGTCGGGCGGTTCTACTCGGCCGATGAATATGATATCAGCCCGCTGCTGGCGTTCCCTGGGCGCATTCTCGAGCTCGGCCGGTCCTGCGTCGATGCCGGCTATCGTGGCCGGGCGACGATGCAGCTGCTCTGGCGCGGCATCGCCGCCTATGTCTTCCATCATCAGATCGACCTGATGTTCGGCTGCGCCAGCCTCGCTGGCACGGATCCAGACGCGCTCGCCCCGGAGCTCAGCTATCTCTACGAGAACCATCTCGCCCCGCCGGCGCTCCGCCTGCGCGCGCTTCCCGGGCGCTATGTCGAAATGCGCCGCTGCGAGCCCGCCAAGCTCGATCTGGCACGGGCGCGGGCGCAGTTGCCGCCGCTGATCAAGGGCTATCTGCGCCTGGGCGGGTTCGTCGGCGATGGCGCGGTGATCGACCCTGCGTTCAACACCACCGATGTCGCCGTCGTGGTCAAGACCGACCTCGTCACCGACAAATACTACCGCCACTACGAGCGGCAGTTGCGCGACGCGCTCGACTGATCCGCTATCACAAGCCCGCCGGGGCGGGCCGGTGGGCTGAAGTAGGTCGACAGGGCAGGCCAGCAGGGCATCTGGGATGAATGTCTCGAACGTGGTGATGACGGCGCCTGCCTTGGCGGCGGAGGCGGTGGCCCTGCTCGAGGCGTCAGGGGCGACGATCCATTATCTGCCGCCCTACCCGGATGCCGAGGCGGTCGCCGCGCTGGTCGGGGCGGTGCAGGCCGACGCGATCCTGTGCCGCCAAGGGCGGGTGACGGGCGCGGTGATGGACGCCTCGGCCCGGCTGCGGATCATCGCCCGTCACGGTGTCGGCGTCGATGAGGTCGATGTCGAGGCGGCCCGGGCGCGGGGGCTCATCGTCACCCGCGCCACCGGCTCCAACACGCGCGCGGTGGCCGAGCACACGCTGGCGATGATTCTGACGCTGGCCAAGGACCTGGCGCCGCTGACGGCGGTGGTGGCCGCGGGCGGCTGGCGCGCGGCGACGATGCGCGTGCGTGACATCGAGGGGCTGCGCCTGGGCCTCGTCGGGTTCGGGGCGATCGGCCAGGACGTGGCCCGGCTCGCGCATGCGTTCGGCATGCGCGTTGCCGTTCACACCCGCACGCGTCCGGCCAGCCTGCCGGAGGGGGTCCGCCGCGCCGACAGCCTCGCCGAGCTGGCGGCCGACAGCGATGTGCTCTCGCTGCATTGCCCGCTGACGCCGCAGACGCGGCATCTGATCGACGCGGCGGTACTGGCGGCGATGCCGCCCGGCGGCTACGTCGTCAACACCGCGCGCGGCGGGCTGATCGACGAGGCGGCGCTGCTCGCCGCGCTCGAATCCGGCCACCTCGCCGGTGCCGCGCTGGACGGGTTCGAGGCCGAACCGCCGCCCGCCTCCTACGCGCTGCGGGAGCATCCCCGGCTTATCGTCACCCCGCACGTCGCCGGCGTCACCGACCGCTCGCTGGTGGCAATGGGGGTGATGGCGGCGGAGTGCATCGCCGCGGTACTGGCCGGGCGCCGCCCGCCGGTCGATCGTATCGTATGCGGCTGATGGCCTCCACTCGCGCTTCGGTGCCAGCGGCAACCGGCTGGCGGCGGGACGTCGCCGCCGGGGCGCTCGGGGCCCTCGCGGCGCTGGCGCTTCCCCCGTTGTTTCTGCTGCCGGTATTGCTGGTCGCCGTACCGGGGCTGCTCGGGCTGATCGACGGCGCCGGGCGGGCGCGCACGGCCTTCCGCATCGGTTTCTGGTTCGGTTTCGGCCACCATCTGATCGGGCTCTACTGGATCACCGATGCGATCCTGATCGAGGCGGCGCGCTATTGGTGGTTCGTGCCGCTGGCGGTGCCGGGCCTTGCCGCCATCCTGGCGCCGTTCATCGGCATTGCCTGCGCCATCGGCTGGTACGCGCGGCGCGGCTGGCCGCGGGTGCTGGCCCTCGCCGGGGCGTGGACGCTCGCCGACCTCGCGCGCCAGTTCGTCGGCACCGGGTTCCCCTGGAATCCGTGGGGCAGCGTCTGGGCGCTGCCGGGCCTGGCAGGGGACGTCCTGCTCCAGCCGCTGGCCTGGATCGGCACGCCCGGACTGACCATGCTGACCGTGCTCGCCGCGGCGGCGCCGGTCTTTGGCCGGCGCGGCTGGTTCGGTCTCGCCGCCGGTCTCGCCGCCTGGGCGGGCCTGGGGGCGCTGCGCCTGGCGCAGCCGTCCGGTCCGCCGCCGGGCGTGCACGTCGTGCTGGCGCAGGGCGACATCGCGCAGGGACAGAAATGGGACCACGCGCTCGCCGAGCGCATCTTCACCCGCTACATCGTGCTGAGCCAGGAGGCGCTGGCCACAATCGGCCCGGGCCCGGCGGTGGTGATCTGGCCGGAGACGGCGAGCCCGTTCCTGCTCCAGACCGACGCCCTGGCCCGCGCCGCGATCGCCGACGGGGCACGGGCGACGACGCTGGCCGGGACGGTGCGCTTCGACGAGGCCCGCCGCCCGCGCAACAGCCTGTTGGTGGTGAGCCCGAGCGGCGCGGCGATCGGTCTCTATGACAAGTGGCATCTGGTGCCCGGCGGCGAGTACATGCCATCGTGGTTGCCGGTCCGGATCGTTCCCGGTGGCGGCTTCGCGGCCGGAGCGGGGCCGCGCTCCCTGACGATTCCCGGCGTGCCGAAGTTCGGCGCGCTCATCTGCTACGAGGCGATCTTCCCGCATCAGGTCATCGACGAGAGCGATCGGCCGGAATGGATGGTGAACATCACCAACGACGCCTGGTTCGGCGATTCCTCCGGCCCGCGCCAGCACCTCGCCGCGGCCCGCATGCGCGCGGTCGAGGAGGGCCTGCCGCTGATGCGCGCGGCCAATACCGGCATCACGGCCGGGTTCGACGCGCATGGGCGGGAGCTGGTTCGGCTTGGCCTCGGCCGCGAGGGGACACGGGTTCTCGATCTGCCGGGCAAACTGCCGCCGACCTCGTTCGGACGATTCGGCCTTGCCA
The DNA here is from genome assembly GCA_027449745.1 of Acetobacteraceae bacterium. GTDB lineage: Bacteria > Pseudomonadota > Alphaproteobacteria > Acetobacterales > Acetobacteraceae > JAJZVV01. The sequence goes on from DAIDKZ010000231.1 coordinate 11,934, forward strand.
TCCCGGCCTGCTTGGCGCTTCTCCTGATCGGACTCGCCTTCTCGGAGAGGGTCCTGTCACGGAAGCCACCTGCAGCCTGACGGAAAGTATCTTTTTGCGCGACAAGACCGCCAATTTGACGAATGTTGTTGACGATTCTGGGTTGTGGCGTTAACCTCTTTCACACCGATCATGGGGGCTGTGATGCGAACTACCCCGAACGAAGGGACGACCCCACCCGTGGCACTGCACGCGGCCAGAAGGAATTTGGGCATGGCATCGGACGAAGGTCCTGAGCGGAGCGACAAGGAAGGTCGGCCGAGCCCGATCGACGTCCATGTCGGGTCGCGCATCCGCTTGCGGCGCACGCTTCTCGGCATGTCGCAGGAGAAGCTCGGCGAGGCGCTCGGGCTGACGTTCCAGCAGGTGCAGAAATACGAGCGCGGCGTGAATCGGGTGGGCGCCTCGCGTCTGTTCGATCTGGCCCGTGTGCTGGACGTGCCGATCAGTTTCTTTTTCGACGACATGCCCGAGCCACTGGCCAAGGTCTACGGTTCGCACGCTGCCCGCCGTACCTCGGGATTTGCCGAGAGCCAGGAGGGATTTGGCGACGATACGATGAACCGGCGCGAGACGCTGGAACTCGTGCGCGCCTATTACCGCATCACCGATCCGGCCGTCCGCAAGCGCGTGTTCGATCTCATCAAGTCGCTGACGCCGGAGGAATAGCGTCGCGCGCGCCCGCCGCGACGCCGGGTCTCAGTCACCCGCGACGGCGCGGCGGAAGGTGACGACCAGAACATCCCGGTGCGCCGAGCGGGAAGGGCCCACGGCCTCAACGGCGGTGACCCCATGGAAGACCCGTCGGTCATGCACCAGCGCCGCGTCGAACGGGTCGGCGAGGGTGAAACTGCCAAGACGCCGGCCGGCTTCGTCGTGGATGCTGGTCTCGCCGCTGGCGATGTTCCGCCGCTCCACCATCAGCACCAGCAGGTAATCCACCCCGTCGCGGTGCAGCCCCTCAGGCGTCGGCTGCCCGGGCTCGCTGGCCCGCGCCTCGATGCGGAACTGGTGCGCTTCCGCGAACCAGGTCAGATCCGGCTCCAGGGCGCCGAACAGCGTCTGGCAACAGCGCAGAATCGTGCCCATGCAGGCGCCCGCGCCGATCGCCGGCTCGATGGCGGCAAACCAGCGCTCGATGCCGCCGTTCAACCTGTTGTAGTCCCGGCTCTGAAAATGCGCCCGATGCGCGAGTCGCGCAAAGGTCCCCGGCGCGGGACCGACCGTGAACACACCGTGACGGCGGCGTCTGTAACGTCCGCCGTCCGCCATGTAACGGTCGGGTTCGAGCCGGTCCCAACTTGTGCGAAACGAATCCCAGTCGGCGAGGGGGCCGCTGGCCGCGAGCAGTGCCCGCATTGCGGCTGCTGGCACGAACGCATAGCCGGCGCCGTTCAGGGCGGCAACGAGAGGGGCGGCGGCCGGAGGGGTCATTGCGCCGCTTCCGGACGGGCGCCGGCGGCAGTTGCCGGCGCCGCGGCGGCTTCAAGCCGCTGAACGAGGACGGTCTGGACCGGGTTCATAAGTTCAAAACCAAGCTCGTCGAAACGCTTTTTCATGCGTCGATTGAATTCACGTTGTACGCTCCAGCGCGCCGTGTCCGTGCAGATGATCTGCCCGGCGATGGTGACCCTGCTGCCCTCGACCTTGTCCACGCCCCAGAGCTGCAGCTCGCCCAGAATGCCGCGCTGGAACCGCGGGTCCTGGCGCATCTCGCGGACGATGTCGCGCAGCGCCTCGCCGACGCGATCGGGATCCTCGCGCGCGCTCACCACCACCTGCACCGGCGCGTTGCCCAGCCCGCGATTGGTGTTGTTCACCGTCGTCACGGCGCTGAACGGGATGATGTGGACCGAGCCGTCGGCGTCGCGCAGGCGGATGGTCCGGATGGACAGCGCCTCGACGGTGCCGGAGACGCCGGCCACCGTCACCCAGTCGCCGACCTGCATGGCGTTCTCGATCAGCAGAAAGATGCCGGTGATGAAGTCCTGCACCAGCTTCTGCGAGCCGAAGCCGACGGCGACGCCGACGATGCCGGCGCCGGCCAGCAATGGCGCGATATTGAGGCCGATTTCCGACAGGGCCAGCGGTCCGCCGAACAGCAGCAGAACGGCGAGGAGCGCGGCGCGGATCATCGGCAGCAGCGTGCGGATGCGCGCGGCGCGGGCGGCGTTGCCGTGCAGCGAGAGCAGATGCAGCCGCCGCTGGATGGCGATGTTCACGGTTTCCCACACCAGCAGCGAGCCGGCGAGCACGAAGCCGATCGTGGTCAGCGCGCTGATCAGTCGGGCGCCGAGACCGTCGCTGCCGAACCAGCCAAGCGCATCGACGCCCCACGCTTCGAGCAGCGCGATGACGGCGACGACCGTGATCGCGGCCGACACGACCCAGCGCACCGGCCCGAGATAGTGGCGGATGCGCGCGGCCAGCCATGGCGCCCGCGCCGCGACGTCCTCGCCCAGCCGGAACCGGTGCTCGATCGCACCGAGCAGCAGCGCGTTGAGCACGCGCATGCCGATCAGAACCACGCCGGTGGCGACGAAGACCCGCAGCAGGCGCATGTAGCCGTCGGCGACGGCGAAGGCCCAGACCAGCCAGAGCGCCAGGATGTAGAACACGGCAAAGAGGTGCCACGAGCCGGCGAGGCGGCGGCGCAGCAGGGCGAACGGGCCATGCGCCTCGGCCGGCCCGGCGATCAGCGCCGAGATGCGCCGCCGCGCCCGCAGCACGATCGCCACCAGATAGAGATGCAGCACCAGCACGACGAGCTTCAACAGCAGGTCGTGCGCCGCGTAGGGCATGCCGAACAGCAGCAGGATTTCCGCCAGGGCGTAGCCGGGGATGCCGGTCAGGGCGGCACGGCGCACCCAGCGCTGCGTCTCGCCGGCCAGCGCGTCGGACATCGCGACCAGGCGCAGCCGCGGACTGGCCGGCGCCACCAGCATGCGGGTGAACGCCATCACCGCGCGGGCCGCGACATAGGCGTTGACCACGGTGAGGATCGCCAGCCGCGTGGTGTAGCCATAGTCGCGCGCGGTCAGGATGCCGTAGGCCACGGCCGCGAAGACCGCGAGCGGGGCGAGTTCGAGCAGGAGATTGACCAGCGCGAACGGAAGCCGGCGCAGCATCACCCGGGACAGGGCGAGCAACGGCTCGGCCTCGCTTTCGCCGGCTTCCGCCGCCGCGAGCCCGGCGGTCTCCGGCGCCTCCGCCTCCCCCTCCTGTCCGCCGGGCGGGGCGCCCGGCGCGCGGGCGGCGAGCGCGCCGCGGGCATGGCGCAG
>DAIDKZ010000232.1 GCA_027449745.1 Acetobacteraceae bacterium
CGGCGCGGGGCGGGGTCTGCGCACGGTCCCGTGATCACCGAATGAAACCTCTGCTGGAGCAAGGGCATGTTGCGCGTCGTCTTGGCTCAGCCGCGCGGCTTCTGCGCCGGTGTCGAACGGGCGATCGAGATCGTCGAGCGGGCCTTGAAGAAATATGGTCCCCCGATCTACGTGCGCCACGAGATCGTGCATAACCGCCATGTCGTCGAGGATCTGCGCACCCGCGGCGCCGTGTTCGTGGACGAGCTGGACGAGATTCCACCCGGTGCCATCACCGTGTTCAGCGCCCACGGCGTGGCCCAGCGAATCGAGGAGCTGGCCGCCGAGCGCAGCCTGCCGGTGATCGACGCGACCTGTCCGCTGGTGGCCAAGGTTCATGCCGAAGGGCGGCGCTATGCCGCGGCCGGGCGCGAAGTCGTGCTCGTGGGGCATGCCGGCCATGCAGAGGTCGAGGGCACGATCGGGCGCATTCCCGGCAAGGTCTATCTGGTGCAGACGGTCGCCGACGTCGCCGGCCTGACCGTGACCGATCCGGCCAAGCTCGCCTACGTGACGCAGACGACGCTCTCGGTGGACGATACGCGCCAGATCATCGCCGCCCTGAAGGCACGCTTCCCCGAGATCAAGGGGCCGGACGTGCGCGACATCTGCTACGCGACGCAGAACCGGCAGACCGCGGTGCGTGAGCTGGCGCAACAGGCGGATCTGATTCTCGTCGTCGGCAGCCGCAACAGTTCGAATTCCAACCGGCTGCGCGAGATCGGCGCCGAGCTCGGCCGGCCGAGCTACCTGATCGAGGATGCCGGCGATCTGCGGCCCGAATGGTTCGCCGGCGTCGGCTCCGTCGGGCTCACCGCCGGCGCCTCCGCGCCCGACGCACTGGTCCAGGACGTCATCGCTGGACTGCAGCGAATCGGGCCGGTCGAGATCACCACCATGCAGGGCGTGGCGGAGGATGTCAGCTTCCGCCTGCCACCGGAGCTCGCCGACGATTCGCTCGCCGACGAGTCGCTGGTCGCCTGAGGAGAGTCGCGGAATGGCCGTCCCCATCCATCAGGCGCTGAAAGTCGGCGCCTATGTCGTCAAGCAGCATCTTCTCGGGCGCAAGCGCTACCCGCTGGTGCTGATGCTGGAGCCGCTGTTCCGCTGCAACCTCGCCTGCGCCGGCTGCGGCAAGATCGATTATCCGGCGCCGATCCTGAACCAGCGCCTCTCCGTCGCCGAGTGCCTGGAAGCGGTGGACGAGTGCGGCGCGCCGGTGGTCGTCATCGCCGGCGGCGAGCCGCTGCTGCACAAGGAGATCGACGAGGTCGTGCGCGGCATCATCGCGCGCCGGAAGTTCGTCATCGTCTGCACCAACGCGCTGCTGCTCGAGAAGAAGCTGCATCTGTTCAAGCCGAACCGCTACTTCACCTGGTCGGTGCATCTCGACGGGCTGCGCGAGGAGCACGACAAGTCCGTCTGCCAGGACGGCGTCTACGACCGCGCCGTGGCGGCGATCCGCAAGGTGAAGGACGCCGGCTTCCGCACCATCATCAACGCCACCCTGTTTTCCGACGCCGATCCCGCCCGGGTGGCGCAGTTCTTCGATACCGTCACCGACATGGGCATCGACGGCATCAGCGTCTCGCCCGGCTATGCCTATGAGCGCGCGCCCGATCAGGCGCACTTCCTCAACCGCAAGCGCACCAAGGACCTGTTCCGCGGCATTTTCGCGCGCGAGGACCGCAGCAAGCGGCGCTGGGCCTTCAACCAGTCGGCGCTGTTCCTCGATTTCCTCGCCGGCAACCGCGCCTATCACTGCACGCCGTGGGGCAACCCGACGCGAACCTATTTCGGCTGGCAGCGGCCCTGCTACCTGCTCGGCGAAGGCTACGCCAAGAGCTTCAAGGAGCTGATGGAGACCACCGACTGGGACGCCTACGGCACCGGCAACTACGAGAAATGCGCCGACTGCATGGTGCATTCCGGCTACGAGGCGACGGCGGTGGCCGAAGCCGTGCGCAAGCCGTGGGAGCTGCTGAAGGTGGAGCGCAAGGGCGTGCGCACCAGCGGGCCGATGGCGCCGGAAATCCCGCTCGACCGCCAGCGCCCGGCCGAATACGTGTTCAGCCGCCATGTCGAGCAGGCGATGGCCAGGCTAGCCCACGAGAAGCCGGCCGCGGAACTCTCGGACGCGGCGGACTAGCGCGCGGCGCGCAATCGCGGCGTCGCGCGCCAGGGCGAACAGCGCCGGCACCTGCCGCGGCTGCGCCAGAAGCGAGGCCAGGCTGCGCCGCAGGCCGATGCGGCCCTGCGCATCCAGCGCCGTGAGCGCGAGGTCCGGCAGGTCCCGGCCAGCCGGATCGCAGACCGCGCGCAGGGCGGCGAAGGGCAGGCCGTGGCGCGCCGCGACCTCGGCCAGCGCGCCGCTTTCGAGATCGACCGCCGCCGCCCCGCTTGCCGCGCGCAGCTGCACCTTCTCCGCCACCGTCGCCGCCACCGCCGCGCCGCCCAGCAGCGTCTCCACGCTCGCGCCGCCCAGGGCATCGAGCAGAACCGGATCGCACGGATAGCGCCGCCCACCGGCAAGCACCGCGCGCGGCACGACGATGGCGCCGGGCGCCAGGGCGGGATCGAGCCCGCCGGCGAGGCCGAAACTGAGCAGCGCCGTCGCCCCCTCCGCCACCAGCCGCTCGGCCGCCGCCGCCGCCCCCGCGGCTTCGCCGCCGCCTGCCAGCACGTGCCCGAGCGGACGGGCGAGCCGCGCCTCCGCGGCGAGGCCGGTGAGGATGCCGAGGCTCGCCGGCACCGCGGGGCGCGGCCTATCCCGCGGCGCGCAGCCGCCGCGCCGCCTCGACGGCGAAGTAGGTCAGCACGCCGTTCGCCCCCGCGCGCTTGAAGCCGAGCAGGCTTTCCATCATCGCCCGCTCATGCTCCAGCCAGCCATGGCCGACCGCGGCCATGATCATCGCGTATTCGCCGGAGACCTGGTAGGCGAAGGTCGGCACGCCGAACCGGTCCTTCACGCGGCGGATGATGTCCAGATACGGCATGCCCGGCTTGACCATCACCATGTCCGCGCCCTCGGCAAGGTCGAGCTCCACCTCGCGCAGCGCCTCGTCGGTATTGGCCGGGTCCATCTGGTAGGTTTTCTTGTCCCCGACCAGGGCGCTGGCCGAGCCGACGGCGTCGCGGAACGGGCCGTAGAAGGCGGAGGCGTATTTCGCCGCGTAGCTCATGATCCGCGTGTCGATCAGCCCCTCGGCGTCGAGCGCGGCGCGGATGGCGGCGACACGCCCGTCCATCATGTCCGAGGGCGCGATGACGTCGATGCCGGCCTCGGCCTGCACCACGGCCTGGGTGGTGAGCACGGCGAGCGTCTCGTCGTTGGCGACGTAGCCCTCGCGGATCACGCCGTCATGGCCGTGATCGGTATAGGGGTCGAGCGCGACGTCTCCGACCAGGCCCAAGGCGGGGAACTCACGCTTGAGCAGCCGGGCGGCGCGGCACATGAGATTGTCCGGGTTCTTCGCCTCGCTGCCCTCGGAATCCTTTTTCTCCGCCGGCGTCGCCGGGAACAGGGCGATGGCAGGAATGCCGAGCTCGGCCGCCGGGGCGATGTGGGCGGCGAGCCGGTCCAGCGTCACCCGCACGACCCCGGGCATGGAGGCGACCTCGGTGACGCGGTTGCTGCCCTCGATGACGAAGACGGGCCAGATCAGGTCATCGACCGACAGCCGGTTTTCGGCGACGAGTCGCCGTGTCCAGCCGTCGCGGCGATTGCGGCGCATGCGGGTGGCGGGGAAGGCTCCGACGGTCATGGGCAGGCCCCTCTGGCGCCCGCCTGGGTGCGGCGCGCGGCGACGGGATTAGTCCAGTGGGGTGCGAAGGGAAAGGGATTTGCGCGGCGCGGCGGGCCGGACCGGCCGCGGCCGGGCGCGCCCTGCGCCGCGTACGGCCCCCTTCACACCCGCAATCGGCTCTGCTAACGAGTGCGCCGCCGGCGAACGGGCCGGGCGCATAGCTCAGTTGGTAGAGCAGCTGACTCTTAATCAGCGGGTCCAAGGTTCGAGTCCTTGTGCGCCCACCACGTGTTTAAATAAAATCATTGCTTCGCGGCGTGATGATGACCTTGTATTGTGCCGCCGGTCGGCGCACGTACGAATCGAACCCGCGCCCCGTCCGGGCACGGTTCAGCCCCGGAGCCGGGCTGCGAACGAGGTGATATTTTGGCAAGCGACGAATCCGCCCCGACCTTCCTGGACGATGAAGCCGAGCAGCGCGCGCGCCTTTCGCTCGGGCTCGGCATCGGCGGGGGCGCGCGCGGGACGCAGCCGCGGCGACGGTTCGTGCGCGATGGCGAGGTGCCGGTGGTGGTCCTGCACCCGCGCTCGGAGGCCGAAACCCGGCAGGCCGCCGCGCTCGCGGAGCTGACGGCGCAGCTCAATGCCGAGCGGGAGGCCCGCACCCGCGTCGAGCAGGCGCTGCGCGAGGCGCAGGCAACGGTCCGGAGCCTGCAGACGCGCCTCGCCCACACCGAAATGGCGCACGCCGCGCCGCCACCCGCCCTGCTCACGCCGGCTTCCATGCCGACACCGGCAGCGATCCTGCCCGCCGCCGCGGCGGAAGCGGCCGCGCCCCCGGCGAAGGGCAGCATGGAACCCGCGCCCCGCGCCAAGCGCGGCCGCCCCCGGAAGGCCGCCAGCACCGCGGCCAAGCCGGCGAGCGAGGCCAAGCCGGTGAAATGGTGGACAGGGAACTATCGCGCCCGCGACGAGATCGACGCCGACTGAGCCGCGCCCTGCCGCGCCGCCGGCTGGAGCATTGCGGGCGGCTATTTTAAGCATTTTACGAAAATTGGGACGGACTGGGGTGCCGGGCGGAAGCGCGCCTCAGGCGTAGTCCGGCGGCCGGACGAGGCGCGGGCCAGTGGCACGCGAGAATCAGGAAGATTGACCGGCCGGCGCTGCCGCCGTTAACCTTGTCGAAATTTTTTGCCAAATCTCGGAGAGACTCCGATGTCCGATGGCTTCTCGTCCTCTTCGAGCTTCGGTGTGGCGGGTGCTGGCGGCGGCGGACAGGTGGTATTTGCCCCCACCGACTTCGGCACCGAGACGGTCTCGGGCGGAGCCCCCTACCCGGCGGGGGGCATTCTCAATCTCCCGCTCGATGCCTCCGGCTCGCTGGGGATCGAAACGGCGTTCCTCGTTCTTGTGGGCACTCCGACCGTCGACGGCAGGTTGAACACGACGACTGATGCTATCCTGGCGCCTGCTGTGTCCAGCGATACAAACCTGCTCATGGTGGAGAACCAAAACAGCGCCGTTTCGGTGCCAGCCGGCTACCAATTCATCGCCAATGTGTCGTTGCTTTGGCCGGCAGGCGAAGTCCCCGCGATCGCTAATCAGTCGCTGTCGACGCCGATTTTTCCGTCGGGACCGACGATTTCCACCAGCGACTATTTTAACTGGATCCTTGGCGGGCTGAGCGGCATGACGGTGTGGGACAACAGCGCCAATGAGATCGTCTACACCGGCGGCGGAGCCAGCAACATCATCGGCATGTCCTCGACGGTGATGGAAACGCTCGATGTCGTTCTTTCCGGCGTGAACGACGTCGTCGCGGTCGGCATCGGCGATGCCACCGTCACCGGCGGCGGTTACTCGAACATCGTCTGGGGTTCCGGCACCGGAACGAACACCAATCTGAATGTCAACCTGGTGCGGGGGTCGTCCACCGTGATGGCCGGGGCGGGCTCCAACACCATCGACCTCGGCGGCACCGCCGACGTCATTTTCGCCGGCTCCGGCACCAACAACGACGCCATCAGCGGTCACCGTGACGTCTATGTCGCTGGTTCCGGCGCATCGTCCGTGACTGCCGGCGCGGGCGACGTCATTTTCGCCGGTTCGAACACCATGAACGTCACCATTGGTGGCGCGGGGGCGATTTTCGTCGGCAATTCCGGCAACGACACCGTCAACGCCTCCACGGGGACGACGGCGTGGGGCGGTTCGGGGACGATGAACTTCATCTCCAGCGGCAACACCACGATCATCGGTGGCTCCGGCGCCACCACGTCCATCCAGAACAGCGGCACCGGGGACTATGTCAACAACGGCGCCGGCGTGATGACCGTCAGCGGCGGCAGCGGTCCGGCTACGATCACCGAGAGCTGGGCCGGTCCCGGCGGGATGCTCGTGAATGCGGGCGCGAGTGGTGCCGACACCATCAACATGACCGAGGGCCACACCACCGTCGTTGCGGGCAGCGCGGGCAACACCATCAATGTCCACGGCAATATTTCCGGCAATGTCTGGCTTGCGCAGGGCAACACCGTCGACCTCGCCAGTAGCGGCTACGTCGCGGTGAACGACACGACGGCGGCGCTCTCCGGCGGCAATCTGATCGATGCCCAGGGCGATACCGGAACGGTGAACATCACGTTCGGCGCCGGGGGCGACACCATCATTGGCGGCGCGGGGACCAATATCTACACGCCCGTCGTCCCGGCGAACGCTTCAGGTGCCTCCATGTCCGTGTCCTTTGGCACCGGCAGAAACGAGCTGGTGTTGAACCCGCAGAACATCGCGGCGCTTTCCAATCTGGACATCTACAATTTCAACCCGAACCGGGATGTCATCGATTTCAATGGGCTTGGCTCGGCGACTCCAGCCACGGGGGCCACGGTGCTCGCCGCGCTCGCCCTCGTCATGCCAAATGGACAGCATCCGGGATCGACGCATTTTACCACCGGGAACCTGTCCATCACCGTTCACACCGGGTCCGATCCGTCGCTTTAGACGCCCATGCCCGCCATCAACGCCTCCCACTTCATCTCGACATGAGGACGTCCATCGAATTCCGCCCAGCGCTCCGATGATCCCGATCACCCCCAGCCTCAGCCTCGATCCCACCGAGCTCGAGGAAGCGTTCCTGCGCGCCTCCGGCCCCGGTGGGCAGAATGTTCAGAAGGTCGAGACGGCGGTGCAGTTGCGCTTCGACGCACGCCGCTCGCCGAGCCTCCCCGAGCCCGTTCGCGCGCGCCTGATCCGTCTCGCCGGCCGGCGCATGACGCGCGAGGGCGTGCTTGTGATCACCGCGCAGCGCCACCGCACGCGCGAGCGGAACCGTGCGGATGCGCTCGGGCGCCTGGTCGCGCTGATCCGCGCCGCCGCCGCCCCGCCACCGCCGCCGCGCCGCCCGACCCGCCCGACACTCGGCGCCAAGACGCGCCGGCTGGAGGAAAAATCCGCCCGCGCCGGCATCAAGCGCCTGCGCGGACGGCCGCCGGAGGAGTGAAGCGGCGCGCGGCGGGCCGGTTTCAGAACACCTGCTCGCCGTGCAGCACGATGTCGAGCCCTTCGCGCTCCTCCTCGCGGGTGACGCGCAGGCCGATGACGGCATCGGTGATTTTCAGCAGCACCCAGCTCGCCGCGCCGCACCAGACGATGGTGGCCGCAACCGCAATCGCCTGAACCCCGAGCAGGTGCAGCCCGCCGACCGAGGCCCCGGCCAGGGAGCCGTCGGGGGCCGCGGTGAGCGGGCCGAACGCGAACCAGCCGGTGGCCAGCGTGCCGATGATGCCGCCGATGCCATGCACGCCGAACGCGTCGAGACTGTCATCGTAGCCCAGCGCCGCTTTCAGGCTGGTCGCCGACCAGAAGCAGGCGACGCCGGTGACGATGCCGATGGCCAGGGCCGGCCCCGGCAGCACGAACCCGGCCGCCGGCGTGATCGCCACCAGCCCGGCGACGGCGCCGGAAATCGCCCCGAGCACCGATGGCTTGCCGCGCAGGAACCACTCGGCGAAGGTCCAGCTCAGCGTGCCGCCGGCGGCGCTGATCTGCGTCACCAGCACCGCCATGCCGGCGCGGCCATTGGCGCCCAGCGCCCCGCCGGAGTTGAAGCCCATCCAGCCGACCCAGAGCAGCGAGGCGCCGACGACGGCGTAGCTGAGATTCCAGGGCGCCATGTTCTCCTGCCCGTAGCCGAGCCGGCGGCCGAGCATCAGCGCGCACACCAGGCCGGACACGCCGCAATTGATCTCCACCACCGTGCCACCGGCGAAATCGGCGACGCCCATCTGCGCCAGCCACCCGGTCGGCGCCCAGACCCAGTGCGCGAGCGGTGCGTAGACGACGAGCGACCACAGGGTGAAGAAGGCGAGCATCGCCGAGAATTTCATCCGGTCGGCGCAGCTGCCCGTCACCACGGCCGGGGTGATGATGGCGAAGGCCATCTGGAACATCAGGAACACCGATTCCGGGATGGTCGTCGGCTGGGCGGCGGCGCTGCCGGCGCCGAGGGTGAACGGTTTGTCCCACCCATCGGCGAGCCCGTTGAGAAACAGCCGGGAGAGGTCGCCGACCCAGGCATTGCCGTTGGTGAAGGCCAGCGAGTAGCCCGCGACCACCCACACCACCGTCATCGCCGCGCACAGCATGAACGACTGCATCATGGTGGCGAGAACGTTCTTCTTGCGCACCATGCCGGCATAGAACAGCGCCAGACCCGGCACCGTCATCAGCAGGACCAGGACGGCACTGACCAGGACCCAGGCGACATCGCCCGGCACGATGCGTTGCACGATCTGTTTCCTCCCTCGCGGCAGCAGCGATTCTCAGAACCACGAGGTGCAGGGCCGGCTTTCGCCAGGGCGACGCAGCGCGACAATCCCGATATCGGCGCACGAGACATGCCCCGGGCGGAGGACGCGGTCAATCACCCGATCGCGGCGCGGTGCTTGGCGGTCTCCCTACCGCAGCCGCTCGATCCGCGCCCCGCAGGCGGCCAGCTTCTGTTCCACCGCCTCGTAGCCGCGGTCGAGGTGATAGACGCGGTTGACCACCGTCTCGCCGCGCGCGGCCAAGCCGGCGAGGACCAAGGAGACCGAGGCGCGCAGGTCCGTCGCCATCACCGGGGCGCCGGAGAGATGCTTCACCCCGCGCACGATCGCCGAGGCGCCATGGACGTTGATGCGCGCGCCCATGCGGTTCAGCTCGGGCACGTGCATGAAGCGGTTCTCGAAAATCGTCTCGGTCACCATCGCCGCACCCTCGGCCACCGACATCAGCGCCATGAACTGCGCCTGCATGTCGGTGGGAAAGCCGGGATAGGGCTCGGTCATCACGTCCACCCCGTGCAGCCCGTTGGCCCGCCGCGCGCGCAGGCCCTCCGCCGTTTCGGAGAGGTCCACCCCGGCCTCGGCGAGGATGCGGGCCAGTGCGCCGACATGCGCCAGCCGCGCGCCGCGCAGATGCACCTCGCCCCCGGTGATGGCGGCGGCGCAGACATAGGTGCCGGTCTCGATGCGGTCGGGGACGATGGCGTGGCGCGCGCCGTGCAGCCGGGCCACGCCCTCGATGCGGATGCGGTCGCTGCCCGCGCCCTCGATGCGCGCGCCCATGGCGGCGAGGCAGGCGGCGAGGTCGGCGATTTCGGGCTCGCGCGCGGCGTTGGCGATCACGCTCTCGCCCTCGGCCAGGGCGGCGGCCATGAGCAGGTTCTCGGTGGCACCCACGGACGCGAAGGGCAGCACGATGTTCGCGCCCCGGAGCCGGCCGGCGGCGCTGGCGTCGATATACCCGCCTTCGAGCCGGATCCTCGCCCCCATCTGCTCCAGCCCTTTGAGGTGGAGATCCACCGGGCGGGTGCCGATGGCGCAGCCGCCGGGCAGTGAAACGCGCGCCTCGCCCACCCGCGCCAGCAGCGGCCCGAGCACGAGCACGGAGGCGCGCATCTTGCGCACGATGTCGTAGGGCGCCTCGGTGTTGGTGATGCGTCCGCCGAGCGAAAGCGCCCGCCGTTCGGGGCCGGTGCGCTCCACCGCGATGCCGTGCTGGGCGAGCAGCTCGGCCATGGTGCCGATGTCGGCCAGGTGCGGCACGTTCTCCAGCACCAGCCGCTCCTCGGTGAGCAGGCCGGCGGCCATCAGCGGCAGGGCGGCGTTCTTCGCCCCGCTGATGGTGATCTCGCCGGCGAGCGGCACGCCGCCGCGGATCAGGATGCGGTCCATGGATTCAGAGCTTCGGCAGGGCGACGCCGCGCTGGCGCATGTATTTGCCCGCCTTGTCGGCGTAGCTGACCTCGCAGGGCGAATCGCCCCGGAGGAAGAGGAACTGGCAGATGCCCTCGCCGGCGTAGATTTTCGCCGGCAGCGGCGTGGTGTTGCTGATCTCGATGGTCACTTGCCCTTCCCATTCCGGCTCGAGCGGCGTCACGTTCACGATGATGCCGCAGCGCGCGTAGGTGGATTTGCCGAGGCAGATCACCAGCACGTCGCGCGGGATGCGGAAATACTCGACCGTGTGGGCGAGGGCAAAGCTGTTCGGCGGGATGATCACCTCGCCGGCGCGGCGGTCGACGAAACTCTGCGGGCTGAAGGCCTTGGGATCCACCACGGCGGAATCGACATTGGTGAAGATCTTGAATTCATCGGCGACTCGCGCGTCATAGCCGTAGGAGGAGAGGCCGTAGCTGATCACGCCCTCGCGCTTCTGGGATTCGACGAACGGCTCGATCATGCCGTGCTCGCTCGCCATGCGGCGGATCCAGTGGTCGGGCATCACGGCCATGGCGGGGGGACTCCGGAAGCGGCTTCGCGCCGGTCTAGCCCAACCGCCCGGTCCCGGCAAAGGGCGCGCCCGCGCCGTTACGATGCGGTTGACCTGGATCAACGCACCCCGTGCACCGCGGGATGATTTTACTTCATCGTTTCCCAATCGCACGGGAGCGTTGTGATCATGGAATTTTTTGGTGCGGTCAGGAGTCGGGGCGCAGAGCCGCGGACCGTCACGCAGCCAGGGCGCGTGCGGCGCGCGGCGCTGGCGGGCCTGCTCCTCGTGGCACTGGCCGGATGCACCTCCTTTGTTTCCGAATTCTACTTCGAGAAAGGTGTGTCGAGCGGTTCGCAGGGCAATTCCGAACAGGCGATCCGCGACCTTACCAAGGCGCTGGACTGGAATCCGGACAATTGGCAGGCGCGGAGCAATCGTGCCGTCTCCTACACCGATCGTGGCGACTACGACCTGGCCATCGCCGATCTCGACGTTCTGATCAGTCGTGACCCCAGCCAGCCGGCCTTTTTCCACAACCGGGGACGCGCCGAAATGCTGAAGGGCGATTACGCGCGGGCCATCGCCGATTACAGCGAAGCCATTCGACTGTCGCCGAAATCGGCACGAACCTTCAACGACCGCGGTCTCGCCTACGCCAGAGCCGGGCACAGTGACCGCGCCCGCGCCGATTTCCTGGAAGCCTTGCGTCGGCTTCCGTCCATGTCGATACCCCACACCAATCTCGCGCTGCTCGATGCGGCGCAGAACGACTTCAAGGCGGCCGAAGCCGAGTCCGCGCAGGCCATCGAAGGCGCGCCATTTCAAACGGCCTACGTGCGCGATCGCTGCCTCATCCGCACCATGGCGGGGAATTTCACCGCCGCGATGGAGGACTGCACCCGCGCCGTGGCGATGTCCAACGAGAGCAGCACCCATCGCATCATGGGGGAACTGCTGCTGCGGACCAACCGGCCGGACCAGGCCCTGGCCGAGTTCGAAACCGCCTTCGCGCTGGCGCCATACGACACCGACCCGTCCGAGAGCCAGGCGATGGCGCTTTATGGCAGGGCACGCGCCGAAACGGCGCTCCGGCGCCAGGCCGACGCCGATCGTGACTTCGCGGCGGCGCGGCGGTTGAGCCCCGGGGTGTCGGACGACGTCAGCAGCATACGGCGCTGGGCCGGCCCCCCGCAGCCGCTCTGAAGCGGCCCGTCAACGCGCCCAGCTGGCGATCGCCGCCAGCGCCGCCTCGGGCCGCTCGCTCACCACCGGCAGGTGGCCAGGATAGACGGCGCCGGAATTGCCATCGAGCGCCAGCGCCTCGCCCTCGGCCAGCGCCGTGCCGCCGATGCGGCAGAGGCGGCGGGCGAGGTCGATCTCCAGCTCCGGACAGCCGACGAGACACACTTTGCCGAGCTGGCGGGCGACGACGGCGGCGTGCGAGGTGCGCCCGCCGGCGGCGGTGAGGATGCCGGCGGCGGCTTCCATGCCCTCGATATCCGCCGTCGAGGTCTCGGCGCGGACCAGGATCGGCGCCTCGCCCGCGGCGGCGAAGCGGCGGGCGGCGTCGGGGTCGAGCGCGATCGGCCCGCAGGCGACGCCGATCCCGGCCACGGTGGCCTGTGCCAGCGGCGCCGGCAAGGGCGGGGCGAAGCTTGTGCGGACGACGGCGCCGAGATCGATCCCCCGCAGCTGCGCCAGCCCCTGTTCGGGTGTGATCAGCCCTTCGGCGACGAGGTCGGCGGCGATCACGGCTGCCGCCCAGGGTGTGCGCTTGGCCGCACGCGCCTGCAGCAGGTGCAGCCGGCCGGACTGGACGGTGAACTCGAAATCCTGCGCGTCGCCGAACAGGCGCTCCAGCCCGTGCGCGACATCGCCGAGCTCGGCCCACACCGCCGGCAGTGCCCGGCGCAGCCGCTCATGGTCGCGCAGCACCCGCCGTCCGGCCACGACGTCCTCACCCTGGCCGTTGAACTGGAAGTCGAAATAGAGCTCGTGCGCGCCCGTCGCCGGGTCACGGGTGAAGCCGACGCCGGCGCCCGAGGCGCCGCCGGCATTGCCGAAAACCATCGCCTGCACGGTGACGGCGGTGCCGGCGGCGTCGTCCAGGCCGCGAAGCCGGCGATAGCTGGCTGCTTTCGGCGCGTCCCAGGAGCCGAGCACGGCCTCGACGGCGCGGGCGAGCTGCACCATCGGGTCGGCGGGGAACGGCGCGCCGGCGAGGTCGCGGTAGCGGGCGAGGAACGCCTCGGTGAGGGCGCGCAGCGCGCGGTGGTCGAGCCCCTCCGGCCCGGCCACTTCCTCCGCGGCGGCGGCCTCGCGCGCCAGCGCGGCGAAGGGTGCCGGGTCCAGCCCGGCGACGGTCTCGGCATAGCCGGCGACGAGGCGACGATAGCTGTCCCAGGCCAGGCGCGGATTGCCGGTGGCGCGGATCAACCCCTGCACGGTGACGGCGTTGAGTCCGACATCGAGCACGGTCTCCATCATCCCCGGCATCGAGGCGGCGGCGCCGGAGCGGACGGAGACCAGCAGCGGCCGGCGCGCGGCGCCGAAGCCGAGCCCGCTCGCCGCCTCGATGCGCCCGATGCCCTGGCACAGCGCGGCGTCGAGCGCGGCCCGGTCGAGCGTTCCGGCCCGGCGTCGGCGGCACCAGACCGTCGGCAGGACGAAGCCGGCCGGTACCGGCAGGCCGGCCTCGGCCATGCGCATCAGGCCCCAGGCCTTGCCCCCGACCTCCTCGGCGCCGCCCTCGGCCGGGCTGGCGCCGGGCAAAATGGGGTAGAGCTCAGCCACCGAGCACCTCGCCCAGAACATGTTCGCGCAGGATCAGGCCGCCGCGCTTCAGCGCATCGCTCGCCGCTTCCAGCGCCCGGCCCATGCTGACCACGAGATGCAGCGCGCGAAAATCGGCCGCGTCGCGGATGGCGGCGGCGGCCAGCGCCCGCTCGGCGTCGTCGGCCTCGTGCTCGATCACGCCGATGCGGTCGATGGCGGCGAGGAAATCCTCGGCTTCCTCGGCCCGCCCGCCACGGCCAAGCACGGCGGCGTCGCCCAGCGCCTTGATCCATTCCTGCGCCGCCTCGCCAAGCAGGTCCGCCAGTGCGTGAAGCGCGTTCGCCGTCTCGCCGGCTGGGCTGCCGAGGCCGAGCAGGAACGCGACATCCTCCAGCTGGTCGGCGGCGTCGTCGGCAGCCTCCAGCAACAGCCGGAAGACGGCGTGGTCCGGACGCCGGCGCACGGCCTCGCGGGCGGCAATGACGAGCTGGTCGGCATCGTGCTCGAACCGGCGGGCGCGCCTGGCGGTGGCGGCCTCCGGCTCGCGCAGCGCGTCGCGCACCAGGGTGGCGAGCTCGAAGACGAGGCCGGCATGGTCGGCCGCCAGCGCCAGCAGCCGGTGCTCCTCGTTGCTGAAATGCTGCGCCAGCGCAGCGCGGATGCGGTCGCGGACGAGCGCCTGGGACTGACCGGCAAGCAGCCCTTCGGCGGTGGCCCGCAGCACGAAGCGCAGGAAGGCGAGGGCCTCCTCGTCGCCGAGCACGTCGCACAGGCGGTCGCCGAAATGCATCGCCGACCCGGCGCAGGACTCGATCGCCTGATGGACCAGCCGCGCGCCGCCGAGTTCGAGGAAGCCGCGATGGCCGAGCTCCTGCTCCGCGGCCCAGGCGAGCAGCGCGATGCGGTCCGCCCCGCGCAGGAACCCGCGCAGTTGCTTGCGGGCGCGGTTCCAGTCGATCAGAAACACCAGCCGCGAGCCGAGAAAGCCGAGCGCGTCGGCGCAGGCGGCGGCATCAGCGGCGTGCAGGATGCCGGTGGCGAGCTGGAACGCCATGCCGCCGAGCACGCCGCCGGCATCCGTCTGCCACGCGAACGGATAGGCGGCCAGCATGGCCTGGAAGAACGCCAGCCGCTCCGGATGGACATCGCTGTAGGTGACGCTGAGCGTTCTGTTGCGCACGCGGATGACGATGACGTGCGCATCCGTGGTGCCGATGTCGTTCTGGATCAGCAGCCGTCCGTCGCTGCGCGTCGCCGTGGTGGCGAGGCCGGGATGGTTGAATTTCAGCCGCGCGGTGCGGTTCAGCCCGGCCATGAAGGCGGCGACCAGCGGCCGGTCCTCGTCGGCCAGCCCGTAGGCGTTGGCGCCATCGATCACCTCCTCGGCCAGCTCAGCCTGGAGCGCGTTGAGCCGCTTGTGCAGGTCCATGACCAGCTGATGCAGACTGTCCGCCCCATCCTGCGCCGCGCGCGTGATCGCCTCGATGGCGCCGGGGGGCAGCCGGTCCTCCGCGGCCTCCGGCAGGGCGGCGAGGAGCGCGTCGGTCCGCCGGGCGAGGCCGGCGGCGTCGGCGCGGGCCGGCGCGGCGGCCAGGATGGGGGCCGCCATCACGCGGACCTCCTCGGCGATCTGGCGCAGCAGCTTGGCCGCGCCGGGCACGTGGTAGGCGTCGGCGTCGCGCGCGCTGGCGCTGACCACCGCGTCCAGCCCCTCGTCGTCGATGCCGCAGCCGAGGCGCTCGCGACGCAGGCTGGCGGGCGGCCGCGCCGGGTGGTCGGCGTGCGCGGCGGCGAGCTGGAGCAGGCTGAAGCGGTATTTCAGCCGGTCGTTGGCCGCCAGTGCCGCGTTCAGCCGCGCCGGCGGGCTGAGGGCGGTCTCGCCGATGATCTCCAGAACCGTGGTCTTCATGGCGACCTCGAATCGATCTGCCGGTGCATCGGTAATGCCGGTGCGTCGGTAATTCAGTGGGTGCGACGTTTCCACCGCGCGGGCTATTCGAAGCGCCGGCCGTCTGCACTCCCTCATTGCTCCAGGGGAACGGACGCGACCTTGACCTGTGTCAAGCCAACGCCGCACGGGTCGGGATGATGCTTGCGCGGCGGCGAGGTTTCTTTCGCGGGTGCGTCACAGAACTGTCGCGCGATTGTCATAACCTGTCTCGCCGGCGCCGCCCCCGGGATCCACATTCGTCCACAGCCCACCCCCCTGGCGTGCCGGCGGCAGAGGCCTATGGTCCGCCGCTTCCATGCAAGCCCTCGACGCACCCCTGTTCGGCATTTCCCAGCGCCTGCCGCCGGCCAACCCGCAGGCGGAGCAGGCGTTGCTCGGCGCTCTGCTGGCCAACAACAAGGCCTATGAGCGCGTCGCCGAGTTCCTCGCCCCCGAACATTTCGCCGATGCCGTGCACGGGCGCATCTACCAGGCGATCGCGCGGCGCATCGAGGCGGGCCAGCTCGCCGACGCGGTGACGCTGCGTGCCGAGCTGGAGCATTCCGGCGTGCTGGACGAGGTCGGCGGCACCGCCTATCTCGCCCAGCTGCTCGGCGCCATGGTCGGCATCATCAACGCTGGCGACTATGGGCGGGCGATCTATGACGCCTGGCTGCGCCGCCAGCTCATCGATCTCGGCGAGGTCGTGGTCAACCGGGCGTTCGGCGCCGAGGCCGAACTGGACGCCAAGGACCAGCTCGAGGCCGCCGAGCAGGCGCTCTACGATCTCGCCACCCGCGGCGGCGGCGATGGCGGGTTCGTCAGCTTCGAGCAGGCGCTGGTCGGCGCCATCCACACCGCCGAGCTGGCCTTTCGCCGTTCCGGCCATGTCTCCGGCCTCTCGACCGGCCTGCGCGATCTGGACGCCAAGAGCGGCGGGCTGCACCCGTCGGACCTCGTCATCCTTGCGGGCCGTCCCGGCATGGGCAAGACCGCGCTCGCCACCAAGATCGCCTTCGGCGCCGCCAAGGCGCTGCAGCAGGAGGCGCGCGCCGCCGAGCCGCCGGGGGCGGCGAAGGGGCAGGTGGCGATCTTCTCGCTCGAAATGAGCGCCGAACAGCTCGCCACCCGCCTGCTCAGCGAGGAGGCGCGCATCAGCGGCGACCGCATCCGCCGCGGCGATGTCGGGCAGAAGGATTTCGACCGGTTCGTGCAGGTCAGCCGCGACATCGCCACGCTGCCGATCGCCATCGACGACACGCCGGCCATCACCCTCTCGGCGCTGCGCACCCGCTGCCGGCGGCTCAAGCGCACCAAGGGGCTGGCGCTGGTGGTGATCGACTATCTCCAGCTGATGCGCCCCGCCGCCGGCACGCGGCCGGAGAACCGCGTGCTCGAGATCAGCCAGATCACCCAGGGGCTGAAGGCGATCGCCAAGGAGCTGGCGGTGCCGGTGCTGGCGCTGTCGCAGCTCTCGCGCGCCGTCGAGAGCCGCGAGGACAAGCGTCCGCAGCTCTCGGACCTGCGCGAATCGGGCACGATCGAGCAGGACGCGGACCAGGTGCTGTTCATCTACCGCGACGAATACTATCTCCAGCAGCGCGCGCCCAAGCAGATGGCCTTCGAGTCGGAGGACAAGTACCACGACGCGCTGGAGAAATGGCAGCGCGACATGGACCAGGTCTACAACAAGGCCGAATTGTTCATCGCCAAGCAGCGCCACGGCCCGACCGGCAAGGTGGACCTGTTCTTCGAGGCCGAGTTCACCCGCTTCGCCGATCTCGACAGCCACCATCACGGCGATGGCCACGACTGAGCTCGCCTCCGGCGCCGTGCTGGAGGTGGATTTCGCTGCCATCGCCGCCAACTGGCACGCGCTCCGCGCCCGTCATCCCGGCGGCGAGGTCGGGGCCGTGGTCAAGGCGGACGGCTATGGGCTCGGCGCGCTGGCGGTGGCGCGGCGGCTGGCCGGCGAGGGCTGCCGCTGCTTCTTCGTCGCCACGCCGGCGGAGGCGCTGGCGCTGCGCGCGGCGCTGCCGGAGCCGGTCATCGTCACCCTGAACGGGCTGGCCGGCGCGGCTCCGGCGCTGGCGGAGGCGGCGGTCACGCCGGCGCTGGCGAGCCTCGACGAGGTCGCTTCCTGGGCCGGGGAGGGGCAGCGGCGCGGGCGCCGGCTGCCGGCCTACCTGCATCTCGATACCGGCATGTCCCGCCTCGGGCTCGATCAGGCCGAGCAGGATGCGCTCGCCGCCGACCCGTCGCCGCTCGATGCCATCGCGCTCCGCGGCGTGATGACCCATCTCGTCTCGGCCGAACGCGCCGAGGAGCCGCTCAACGCGCTGCAGCTGGCCCGCTTCGCCGCCGTCCGCGCCCGGCTGCCGGCCGCACCCGCGAGCCTCGCCAACTCCTCGGGCCTGTTCCTCGGCCCGGCCTTCGCCTCCGACCTCGCCCGGCCCGGTGCGGCGCTCTACGGCATCAACCCCACGCCGGGCCGGCCGAACCCGATGCGCCCGGTGGTCCGCCTGCGCGCGCGGGTGCTGCAGGTGCGCGCCGTGGGCGCGGGGGCGAGCGTCGGCTACAACGCGATCTGGCGCACCGCGCGCCCGGCCCGCATCGCCACCCTGGCGATCGGCTATGCCGATGGCTGGCCGCGCGCGCTCTCCGGCCGCGGCGCGGCTTATTTTGACGCCGGGGCCGCTCCGCTGGTAGGGCGTGTGTCCATGGACCTGACAACCTGCGACGTCACCGACCTCGCGTCGGTGCGCCCCGGCGACTGGGCGGAGCTGATCGGCCCGCACGCGCCCCTCGACGCCGTGGCCGAGGCGGCCGGGACCATCGGCTATGAAATCCTCACCGGGTTCGGCCCGCGTATCGCCCGCGTGGCGGCGTGAACGCGCTGCTCGACGCGCTCGCCGGCACCGGGCGCAGTGCCCTCGCCCTCTGTCAGGCCGCCGGCCAGCTCGCCCTGTTCGGCCTCGCCGGCCTGTTCCATGTCCTGCGCCCGCCCTTCTACGGGCGGATGGTGCTGCGCTCGATGCTGGATATCGGCTATTTCAGCCTGCCGGTGGTGGCGCTGACCGCGATTTTCACCGGCATGGTGCTGGCGCTGCAATCCTATACCGGGTTTGCCCGCTTCTCCGCCGAGGGCGCGATCGCCAACCTCGTCGTGCTGTCGATCACCCGCGAACTCGGCCCAGTGCTGGCCGGGCTGATGGTGGCCGGCCGGGCAGGGGCGGCGATGGCGGCCGAACTCGGCACCATGCGCGTCACCGACCAGATCGACGCCCTCGGCACGCTCTCGACCAACCCGATGAAATATCTCGTCGTGCCACGGCTCATCGCCGGCACCATCGCGCTGCCGCTGCTCGTCGTCATCGCGGACATTCTGGGCGTGCTCGGCGGCTTCATCATCGCCACCCTCAAGCTCGGCTTCAATAGCGCGACCTATCTGCGCAACACGCTGGATTTCCTTGAGACCGACGATGTCGTCTCCGGCCTGGTGAAGGCCGCGGTGTTCGGCTTCATCATCGCCCTGATGGGCTGCTTCAACGGCTACAACAGCCGCGGCGGCGCCCAGGGCGTCGGCGCGGCAACGACCTCGGCCGTGGTCAGCGCCTCGGTGCTGATCCTCGCCTTCGACTACGTGCTGACCGAGCTGTTCTTCTCGCGATGACGCCGAAACTCCGCGTCCGTGGTCTGCGCAAGGCGTTCGGCGACAAGCAGGTCCTCGCCGGCGTCGATCTCGAGGTCGCCGCCGGCACCTCGATGGTGGTGATCGGCGGTTCGGGCTCCGGCAAGTCGGTACTGCTCAAATGCATCATCGGCCTGATCGAGCCGGACGAAGGGGTGATCGAGATCGACGGCACCGACCTCGCCGGGCTGGACCGCGATGCGCGCGAGGCGAAGCGGGCGCAGATCGGCATGCTGTTCCAGAACGGCGCGCTGTTCGACAGCCTGCCGGTCTGGGAGAATGTCGCCTTCGGCCTGCTGGCGCGCGGCGCGGTGGCGCGGCGGGAGGCGCGCGCGCGCGCGGAGCGGGTGCTGGCGCAGGTCGGGCTCGCCGCCTCGGTCGGCGATCTCTCTCCGTCCGAGCTGTCGGGCGGAATGCAGAAGCGCGTCGGCCTCGCCCGCGCCATCGCCGCCGAGCCGGCGATCATGTTCTTCGACGAGCCCACCACCGGGCTCGACCCGATCATGGGCGCCATCATCGACGGGCTGATCGTCGACTGCGTCAGGCGCCTCGGCTCCACGGCGGTGGCGATCACCCACGACATGGCCTCCGCGCGGCGCATCGGCGATCACGCCGCGATGCTGCACCAGGGACGCATCGTCTGGACCGACCGGGCCGAGCATCTGCTCGATTCGGGCAATGCCGTGGTCGATCAGTTCACCCATGGCCGCCGCGAGGGCCCGATCCAGATGGAGCTGCGGCGGTGAGCGCGGACGAGGCGCCGGCCGAACTCGCCCGCCTGCTGGCGGTGATGGCGGCGCTGCGCCACCCGGCCACCGGCTGCCCGTGGGACCGGGCGCAGGATTTCGCCACCATCGCCCCCTACACGATCGAGGAGGCCTACGAGGTCGCCGACGCCATCGGCCGCGGCGATTTCGACGCGCTGGCCGACGAGCTGGGCGACCTGCTGTTCCAGGTCGTCTACCACGCCCGCCTCGCCGAGGAGGCGGGGCGGTTCGATTTCGCCACCGTGGCGCGCGCCATCACCGCCAAGATGATCCGCCGCCACCCGCATATCTTCGCCGGGGCCGCGCCGGAGAGCTGGGAGGCGCACAAGGCGGCCGAGCGCACGGCGCGGGCGGAGAGCGGGGTGCTCGCCGGCGTGCCGCAGGCGCTGCCGGCGCTGATGCGGGCGCAGAAGCTCGCCACCCGCGCCGCCCGCGTCGGCTTCGACTGGCCGGACGCCCCGGCGGTGCTGGCCAAGCTCGACGAGGAGAGCGCGGAATTGCGGGCCGAACTATCCGGGCGCGATGCCGCCCGCCTCGCCGACGAGGTCGGCGACCTGCTCTTCGTCGTCGTCAACCTGGCGCGCAAGCTCGGGCTCGACGCCGAGACCTGCCTGCGCGGCGCCAACGCCAAGTTCACCCGCCGCTTCGAGGCGGTCGAGCAGCGCCTCGCCGCCGCCGGCCAGGGACCGGCCGATGCCGGGCTGGCGGCGATGGAGGCGGAGTGGCAGGCGGTGAAGCGCGCCGAGCGGGAGATTTGACAGCCGGCGGAACCGTCGCTACCCCGCCGCGCCAGCCCCTCTTCCCCGCCGGCCCACGCCGCCGGCCTTCGCCAATGGTCCCGCTCATGTCCGTCCATGCGTTCATCTTCCCCGGCCAGGGCAGCCAGTCGGTTGGCATGGGCCGCGATCTCGCCGCGGCCTTCGCCGCCGCGCGCGAAGTGTTCGAGGAGGTGGACGAGACGCTGCGCCACAAGCTCTCGAAGCTGATGTTCGAGGGGCCGGCCGAGGAGCTGACCCTCACGGAGAACACCCAGCCGGCGCTGCTGGCCCATTCGATGGCGGTGCTGCGGGTGCTGGAGCGCGAGGGCGGCTGGCGGCTCGCCGACAAGGCCGCGGTGGTGGCGGGGCATTCGCTCGGCGAATATTCCGCGCTCGCCGCCGCCGGCGCGCTCACCGTCGGCGAGGCGGCACGGCTGCTGCGTCTGCGCGGCCAGGCGATGCAGAAGGCGGTGCCGCCGGGCGCTGGCGCCATGGCCGCGCTGCTCGGCGTCGAGCTCGATCAGGCGGGCGAAATCTGCGCCGCGGCGGCCGTAGGGCCGGCGGAGCGCGAAGTGGTCGAGATCGCCAACGACAATGGTGGCGGCCAGGTCGTCGTCTCCGGCCATCGCGCCGCCGTCGAGCGGGCCCTGGAGGTGGCGAAGGCGCGTGGCGTGCGCCGCGCGATGCTGCTGCCGGTCTCGGCGCCGTTCCATTGCGCGCTGATGGCCCCGGCCGCGGACGTGATGGCCGAGGCGCTGGCCACGGCCGAGCTGCGGCCGCCCGCCGTGCCGGTGATCGCCAATGTTTCCGCCGCCAAGGCCACCGACCCGGCGGCGATCCGCGACCTGCTGGTGCGCCAGGTGACGGCGACGGTGCGCTGGCGCGAGAGCGTGGCGGCGATGACCGCGCTCGGCGTCGACAGTTTCGCCGAGCTCGGCGCGGGCAAGGTGCTGGCCGGGCTGGTCCGGCGCATCGCCCCGGACGCCGCCGCCGCCTCGGCCGGCACGCCGGCGGAGATCGAGACGCTGCTCAAGGCGCTCTGAGGGGGAAGGTCCGAATGTTCCGACTCGATGGCAGGACGGCGCTGGTCACCGGCGCTTCGGGCGGCATCGGCGCGGCGATCGCCCGCACGCTGCACGCGCAGGGCGCGGTGGTCGTGCTCTCCGGCACGCGCGAGACGGCGCTGGCCGATCTGGCCGGCGAACTCGGCGAGCGGGCTCATGTCTGCGCCGCCGACCTGCGCGACCCTGCGGCGCCGGATGCGCTCGTCGCTGCCGCCGAGGCGAAGGCCGGCCCGATCGCGATTCTCGTGAATAATGCGGGCCTTACCCGCGATATGTTGGCGTTACGCATGAAGGACGAGGATTGGACGGCGGTGCTCGATGTCGATCTCACCGCGCCGTTCCGCCTGGTTCGCGCCTGCCTCAAGGGCATGGTCCGCCGCCGCGCCGGACGGATCATCGGCATCGCCAGCATCGTCGGCGCCACCGGCAATCCCGGCCAGGCGAATTACGCCGCCGCCAAGGCCGGGCTGATCGGCATGAGCAAGGCGCTGGCGCAGGAAGTCGCCTCGCGCGGCATCACCGTCAACGTGGTCGCGCCGGGCTTCATCGCGACGCCGATGACCGATGCGCTGAGCGAGGAGCAGCGCGCCCAGCTCTCGGGGCGGATCCCGCTCGGCCGGCTGGGGATGCCCGCGGACGTGGCGGCCGCGGTGGCCTTCCTGGCGGCGGAGGAGGCGGGCTGGATCACCGGGGCGACGCTGCACGTCAATGGCGGCATGGCGATGCTGTGAGGATCGCCGGCGGCCGTCGGCCATGCTGGCGTGGGTGAACAAAGCATGCTAAGCGGCCCGGCGCTTGGTTCCGGGCAGGCTGGTCGGCGGCTTATTTCAGCACCGGCAACCGGGCCATCCGGGATGGACGGCGCGGGCCGGATGAAGAACGGGCCGGGCGACAAATTCGTAATGGGCAAGCAGGAGAGCAGGAATCCGATGAGCGAGATCGCCGACAAGGTGAAGAAGATTGTGGTCGAGCACCTCGGGGTCGACGAATCGAAGGTGACGCCGGAAGCGTCCTTCATCGACGATCTCGGCGCCGACAGCCTCGATACGGTCGAGCTGGTCATGGCGTTCGAGGAGGCGTTCAGCGTCGAGATCCCGGAAGACGCCGCCGAGAAGATCAGCACGGTGAAAGACGCCATCGACTATATCGAGAAGCAGAAGGCGGCCTGAGCGCGCCGGCGACGGCAGCGGGCTGAATGCCGGCAGGGATGGGCGTCAGAGGGGCATGATGGCGATGCGGCGCGTGGTCGTGACGGGCATGGGCATTGCCTGCCCGCTCGGGGTCGGGGTCGAGCATGTCTGGCGGCGCCTGGTCGCGGGCGAATCGGGCATCGGCGCGATCCAGGGGTTCGACGTCAAGGATCTGCCGGCGAAAATCGCCGGCCAGGTTCCCTCTGGCAGCAGGGATCAGGGTGGGCTCGACCTCAACGAGTGGATCCCGGTCAAGGACCAGAAGAAGATGGATCGCTTCATCCACTTCACTCTGGTCGCCGGGACCCAGGCGGTTGAGGATTCGGGCTGGGTTCCCGAGACCGAGGAGGATCGCTGCGCCACCGGCGTGATGATCGGCTCCGGCATCGGCGGGCTGGAGACGATCTACGAGGGCGCGGTGATGGTCTCGCAAGGGCGAGCGCGGCGACTGTCGCCGTTCTTCATCCCCTCGGCGCTGATCAATCTCGGCTCGGGGCATCTGTCCATCAAATACGGCTTCAAGGGCCCGAACCACGCGGTGGTGACGGCCTGCGCCACCGGCGTGCACGCCATCGGCGATGCGGCGCGGCTGATCATGCTCGGCGATGCCGATGTGATGGTTGCCGGCGGCGCCGAGGCGACGGTGTGCGAGCTCGGCATCGCCGGCTTCTGCGCCTCGCGCGCGCTCTCCACCGGCTTCAACGACACGCCGGCACGCGGCTCGCGGCCCTGGGACAAGGATCGCGACGGGTTCGTGATGGGCGAGGGGGCCGGGGTGGTGGTGCTCGAGGAATACGAGCACGCCAGGCGCCGCGGCGCCAAAATCTATGGCGAGGTCGTGGGCTACGGGCTTTCGGGCGACGCGCACCACATCACCGCGCCGGCCGAGGGCCATGAGGGCGCCTTCCGCGCCATGCGCTCGGCGCTGCGCCACGCCGGCATGGCGCCGTCCGACATCCAGTATGTGAACGCGCACGGCACCTCGACGCCGCTCGGCGACGATCTCGAGCTCGAAGCCGTTGAGCGGCTGTTCGGCGACGCGTCGCGCTCGGTGGCGATGTCGTCCACCAAATCCGCGGTCGGGCACCTGCTGGGCGCCGCCGGCGCGGTGGAGGCGATCTTTTCGCTGCTGGCGATGCGCGACGGCGTCGCGCCGCCGACGCTCAATCTCGACAACCCGAGCCGTGAGAGCCCGATCGACCGGGTGGCGCACGAGGCCCAGCGGCGCCCGATCAAGGCCGCGCTCTCCAACAGTTTCGGCTTTGGCGGCACCAACGCCTCCATCATCTTCCGCGCCGTCTGAAGCGCCTCCCGCCCGGGTGCCGCTTCAAGGTTGGCGCTGGCGCCGCCGCCTCGGCGCCGTCATCCTGGTGGCGGGCGCGCTTGCCGGGGCGGTTTCGGCCGGGCGGACGGCTTGGCGCCAGGCCTATGACCGGCCCGGCCCGCTCGGCACCGCGGCCGAAGTGGTGGTGCCGCGCGGCAGCGCCGGCGAGGTGGCGGAGGCGCTGCGCCACGCCGGGGTGATCACCGATCCACGCGTCTTCCGCATCGCCGTTCTGTTCGGCCTCGGCGGCGCCCTGCATGCCGGCGAATTCCACTTTCCCGCCGGCGCCTCGCTGCACCAGGTGCTGGAGATCCTGCACGCCGGGCGGCCGGTGCAGCACAGCCTGACCATTCCCGAGGGCAGCACGGCGCGCCAGATCCTGCGCCTGCTCGCCGCCGCACCGGCGCTGCCGGGCTCGGCCACGCTGCCGCCCGAGGGCGAGGTGCTGCCGGAGACCTATGCCTACAGCTACGGCATCGCGCCGGAGACGATCCTCGAGCGCGGGCGGGCGGCGATGGCGCGCGCGCTGGTCGGGCTGTGGGCGACGCGCGCGCCGGGCCTGCCGCTGGCCTCGCCGCGCGAGGCGCTGATTCTCGCCTCGATCGTCGAGCGCGAGACCGCCCGCCCGGCGGAGCGGGCGATGGTCGCGGCCGTGTTCCTCAACCGGCTGCGCCAGCACATGCGCCTGCAGGCGGATTCCACCGTGGTCTATGCCGCCAGCGACGGGCTGGGCCGGCTCGACCACGCACTCACGCGCGCCGACCTGGATCTGGACAGTCCCTTCAACACCTACCGCATCGCCGGCCTGCCGCCGGCGCCGATCGCCAGCCCCGGTATCGCTTCCCTGCGCGCGGTGCTGCAGCCGGCGGCCTCCGACGCGCTCTATTTCGTCGCCGACGGCAGCGGCGGGCATGTGTTCGCCCGCACGCTGGAGGAGCATCACCGCAACGTCGCCCGTTGGCGGGCGGCGACGGAGCGGCCAGCGGCGCCGTAAGCCGTGATCGGCGGGCGCTACGCCCCGGCCCGGTG
Organism: Acetobacteraceae bacterium; assembly: GCA_027449745.1. Classification (GTDB taxonomy): domain Bacteria; phylum Pseudomonadota; class Alphaproteobacteria; order Acetobacterales; family Acetobacteraceae; genus JAJZVV01. The sequence goes on from DAIDKZ010000232.1 coordinate 25,070, forward strand.
GATCGGATCGATCCAGGCCACCGGCTCGGGCGATTCCACCGGCTGGATGTCGAGATTGACCACAACGGCCTCGCTGTCGCTGCGCACCAGCACGCATTCCAGCGTCTCGTCGGTGCTGGCGTTGATTTCCTGGTGCGGCACGTAGGGCGGGACGAAAATGAAATCACCCGGCCCGGCCTCGGCGACATATTCCAGCCGTTCGCCCCAGCGCATGCGCGCGCGGCCCTTGAGGACGTAGATCACGCTCTCCAGCGCGCCGTGATGGTGCGCGCCGGTTTTGGCGTTGGCGTGGATGCTGACCGTGCCGGCCCAGATTTTCTGTGCCCCGACGCGGGCGAGATTGATCGCCGCCTTGCGGTCCATGCCCGGCGTCTGCGCCGTGTTCGGGTCGAGCTGGTCGCCCCGGATCACCTTGACGCCGTTGCTCTTCCAGTCGATCCGCGCTTCCGGTTGCTGGCCCATCCTGGCACTCTCCCCCTCGATGGTCGGAGCGTTGCACATGCGAATGAGCCAGATCAACGCACCGCCGGCCGGTTCGGGAGCAGAAATCCGGCCATGAGCGCACCCCAGAGCGCACTTCCGGGTCCCGATGAAGCGGCCGCCACGGCGGGCAGCGTCGTCGCCGTGCGCGGCCCGGTGCTGGACATCGCCTTTCCCGCTGGCGCGCTGCCAGTGCTGGAGGAGGCGCTCCGGGTGGAGTGGGACCGCGCGGAGACGCTGATCGCCGAGGTCCAGGCGCATCTCGATGCCACCACGGTGCGCGCCATCGCGCTGCAGGCAACGGCGGGGCTGCAGCGCGGCACCAGGGTGGTCTCCACCGGCGGACCGATCACCGTGCCGGTGGGCGAGGCGGTTCTGGGCCGGCTGCTGGACGTGCTGGGAACGCCGCGGGATCTCGGCGCGGCGCTGCCGGAGGAGACCGAGCGCTGGGCCATCCACCGCGCGCCCCCGAGCCTCGCGGAGCAGACCGGGGCGGCGGAGCTGTTCGAGACCGGGATCAAGGTGATCGACCTGCTGGTGCCGCTCGCCCAGGGCGGCAAGGCGGCGATGTTCGGCGGCGCCGGCGTCGGCAAGACCGTGCTGCTGATGGAGCTGATCCACGCCACGGTCGAGCATTACCAGGGGATCTCGGTCTTCGCCGGCATCGGCGAGCGCTCGCGCGAGGGCCACGAGCTGCTCTCGGACATGCGCGGCTCGGGCGTGCTCGGCCGCACCGTGCTGGTCTATGGCCAGATGAACGAGCCGCCCGGCGCGCGCTGGCGGGTCGGGCTCTCGGCGCTGACGATCGCCGAGTATTTCCGCGACCGCAAGCATCAGAACGTGCTGCTGCTGATGGACAACGTGTTCCGCTTCGTCCAGGCCGGCAGCGAGGTCTCCGGCCTG
>DAIDKZ010000233.1 GCA_027449745.1 Acetobacteraceae bacterium
TCGCCGATCGGGATATAGGGAACGTCGATGAAGGCCTGCCGCTGCATCTCCTCGCAGATTTTCTTCTGCAGGACCGGGGTGCTGGCGGCGAACCAATCCTCGCGCAGCGCCTCCAGTCGCGGCGCGTTCGGCCAGCCGAACCAGGCATTGAGGCCGTTGCCGCGCAGCGCGACATGGCCCGCCGGGTTGAACTGGTCGAGCCCCGACCAGGCGGTGAAGAACACCGACCAGCCGCCCTTCTCCGGGGGGTCTTTCTTCGCCCGCCGCTGCACGACGGTGCCCCAATCGGTCGCCTGCACGTCCAGATTGAAGCCGCAGCGCTTGAGCAGGTCGGCGCCGACATTGCCCATGGCCTGCAGCACCGGAAAATCGGTGGCGATCATCAGCACGACGCGCTCGCCCTTGTAGCCGGCGGCGAGAATCTCCTTTTTCACCTTCTCGGTATCACGCGGCCCGGCGAAGGCCTCCATGCCGACGGGGCTGGCCATCGGCGAACCCGGCGGGAAGAAGCCGACATTGGCGCGCCAGTATGCGGGGTCGGTACCGGCCACCGCGGTCATGAACTCGGCCTGGTCGACGGCGCCGAACAAGGCGCGGCGGATGGCGGGATTATCGAAGGGCGGGAAGAGCTGGTTCATCCGCATCATCGCCGGCGTGCCGGTCGGGTCGAGCTGTTCCAGCACCAGATGGCGGTCGCCCTTGAGCAGCGGCAACAGGTCGAAGGTCGGCTGCTCCCACCAGTCGGCCTCGCCATTCTGCATCGCCGCCGCCGCGGTCGCCGCATCCGGGATCACCGTCCACTCGACGCGGTCGAAGAGCGCGCGCTTGGGGCCGGCGATCCATTCGGCCGTGCCGTCGGCGCGCGGCACATAGTCGGCGAAGCGCTCATAGACCACGCGCGCACCGGGCACACGCTCGTCGGCCTTGAAGCGATAGGGACCGCTGCCGACCATTTCGGTCACCTGCTTGAACGGATCGGTGGCAGCGAGCCGTTCGGGCATGATGGCGGCGATCGAGGACGCCGCCTTGCCGAGGGCGGCGGGCAGCAGCGGGAACGGCCGCTTGAGGCGGAAGACGATGGTCCGGTCGTCGGCAGCGGCGAGCTCGTCGGTGGCGCTGAGCAGGGCCTGGCCGAACGCGTCCCGCTTGCCCCAGCGCCGGATGCTCGCGACGCAGTCGCGCGCCAGCACCGCCGTGCCGTCGTGGAATTTCAGCCCCGGGCGGAGCACCAGCCGCCAGGTGCGGTCGCTGTCCTCGGTCGTCGCGCTTTCGAGCATCTGCAGCTGCGGCTGGTATTGCGCGTCGATGCCGAACAGCGTGTCGAAGACCATCAGGGCATGGTTGCGGGTGACGTAGGCGGTGGTCCAGACCGGGTCCAGCACCGCCAGATCGGCCTGCGGGATGAACCGCAGCACCCTCGATGCGGCGGAAACGGCGAGCGCTGGGCGGGCCAATGATGGCAGAGCCAAAGCTGTCGTGGCGGCAAGCCCGCCCCTGAGCAGGGTGCGTCGCTGCATGGATCCCCCGATCGGTCGCGTTACGGCCGTGATGAAAATTGGTGAAGCGTCCCTGCCCCGACGATGGCAGCCTCGCGGGGCGGGTTCAAGCCGGCCCGGATTGCCGGGGGCGGATTGCCCAGCCCGGCCGAGCCCGGTATTGCGAACGGCATGGACGCGATGCTCAGCCGCCTCGCCGCCGGCCTTCCCGCCCCGGCGCGTCGCCTGGCCACCGTCGCGCGGCTCACCGTGCTCGCCCAGTTCCTGCGTTTCGGCACCGTCGGGGTCGGCGGCTTCCTTGTCGATACCGCGACCGTCTATGCGCTACGCCGCCCGCTCGGGCTCTATGGAGCCGGGGCCATCGCCTATCTCGTCGCGGCGAGCGCCAACTGGGCCCTCAACCGTGCCTGGACGTTCCGCGCCGCGCCGCGCCACCGCGCGCACCGCCAGTGGCTGCGCTTCCTCGCCGTCAACGCCGCCGGGTTCGTCCTCAATCGCGGCGCCTATGCCGCCTTGATCGCCGGCTTCGCGCTGGCCCGTGAGGCCCCGGTGCTCGCCGTCGCAGCCGGCGCCGTGGCCGGCATGGGGCTGAATTTCACGCTCTCGCGCCGGATCGTGTTCCGGTGAGGCCGGCGGCGGCGCGCGGCATCGGCGTCGTCGCCGCCGGCTTCGCCACGTTCGTCAATCTCTATGCCACCCAGGCGGTGCTCCCGCTCCTGGCGCACGAGTTCGCCGTGCCGCTGCCGCGCACCGGCCTCACCGTCACCGCGCCGCTGTTCGCGGTGGCGCTGATCGCGCCCTTCGTCGGTTCGATCTCCGACCGGCTCGGGCGCAAGCGGCTCATCACCGTGGCCGCCTGGCTGCTGGCGGTTCCGACCGCGCTGCTCGCCGTGACGCCGGACTTCGCCACCCTGGTCCTGCTGCGCTTCCTTCAGGGACTTGCCCTGCCTTTCATCTTCGCCGTCACCGTCGCCTATATCGGCGACGAGGCACGCGAGGCCGAGGGCATCCGGCTCGCCGGCACCTATTCGGTCGGCACCATCGTCGGCGGCTTCGCCGGGCGGTTCATCCTCGGCCATGTCGCGGCGCTCGCCGGCTGGCGGGCGGGCTTCGTGGTGATCGCGATGCTGACGGCACTCGCGGCGGCCGTGGTCGGGCTGATCCTGCCGCGCGAGCGAAATTTCGTCGCCCAGCGCGGGCTCGGCGCCGCGCTCGAAAGCCTGCGGGCGCATCTCGCCAACCGCCAGCTCATCGCCACCTACGCGGCTGGGTTCGCCGTGCTGTTCTCGATCGTCGCGGCCTTCACCTACGCCAATTTCCTCCTCGCCGCTCCGCCCTACCGGTTCGGGCCGGCAGCGCTCGGCAATCTGTTCGCGGTCTATCTGCTGGCCATCGTCTCGACACCGGTAGCCACCCGGCTTGCGGTGCGGATCGGCCGCCGCGGCACGTTCGCGCTCGCCGGCATCGTCGGCATGAGCGGGATGGCGCTCACCCTGGTGCATGGGATCGGCGCCATCGTCGCCGGCCTCGGCCTGGCGATCGGCGGCATGTTCATCGAGCAGGTGCTGGCGATCTCCTATGTCGGCGCGGCGGCGGTACGCGCGCGCTCGACCGCCGTCGGGCTCTACGTCACCTTCTATTACATTGGCGGCAGCCTTGGCGGCGTGGCGCCGGCCGGGCTGTGGCACCTCGCCGGCTGGCCCGGCTGCGTCGCCCTGGTGCTGTTCGTCCAGGCCATGACACTGGCCGTGGTGACGGCATTCTGGCGCGACAAGGCAGCGGCGTGATACGCACCCCGTTCCGTCGTCTGACGCTCCGGCCGGCCGGACCGGACATGGCGGCAAGAAACCTTGGAGGGAGAAGCACCATGACCCTGTCACGCCGGCTGTTGCTCGGCACCGCCGCCGCCGCCCTGTCCGCCCCCCGCGCGCGGGCGCAGGCCCGGCCGAAAATCCGCATCGGCGTGCTCAACGACCTGTCGGGCACCTACCGGGACACGACCGGGCTGACCTCCGTGGTCTGCACCAAGCAGGCCCTGGTGGATTTCGGCGCCTCGGCGAAGGACCTCGACGTCGAGATCCTCTCGGCCGACCATCAGAACAAGCCCGATATCGGGGCCACGATCGCCCGCCAATGGTTCGACCAGGGCGTGGATGCGATCGTCGACGTGCCCACCTCCTCGGTCGCGCTCGCCGTCGCGCAGGTCGCGCGCGAGAAGGACAAGATGATGCTCAACGCCAGCGCCACGACGACGGCGCTGACCGGGGCCCAGTGCTCGCCCAATACCATCGTCTGGAGCTTTGACACCTACATGCTGGCGACCTCCTCGGGGGGCGCGATGGTCAAGGCCGGCGGCAAGGACTGGTTCTTCATCACCGCCGATTACGCGTTCGGCCATATTCTTGAGGAGCAGACGAGCAAGCTGGTGCTGGCCGCGGGGGGCAAGGTGCTCGGGCGGGTGCGCTACCCGTTCCCCGACACGACGGATTTCTCCTCCTTCATCCAGCAGGCACAGGCCTCGGGCGCGAAGGTGCTCGGCCTTGCCAACGCCGGGCTGGATACGGTGAACTGCATCAAGCAGGCGAACGAGTTCGGCCTACCGCAATCGGGCATGCGCATCGCCCCGCTGCTGATGTTCATCACCGACGTGCATGCGCTCGGAGCCCAGATGTGCCAGGGGCTGACCCTGACCGAGAGCTTCTACTGGGACCTCAACGACCGCACCCGCGCCTTCACCAAGCGCGTGCTGCCGCTGACCCCGAACAACTGGCCGAACCAGGCCCACGCCAGCGCCTACGCAGCGACCCTGCACTATCTGAAGGCCGTCGCCGACATGGGGCCGGCGGAGGCGAAGCGCAGCGGCCGGGCGACGATCGAACGCATGAAGCGGATGCCGACCGAGGACGATTGCTTCGGCAAAGGGGCGATCCGGGCCGACGGGCGCGGCATTTTTCCCGCCTATCTGTTCCAGGTGAAGACGCCCGCCGAAAGCACCGGGCCATGGGATCTCTATAAATTGAAGGTGACGACCCCGCCCGAGGCAGCGCTGCATCCGCTGGGCGAAGGCGGCTGCCCGCTGACGCACCTCTGAGACCGGGGCCTCCCCGTGCCGGCCGGTCGTGAGGGTGGCGCGCTTGTGCGCCGGCCAGGGTCGCGCCATTGTCCGACGCCCGCACGGGCCAGCACGGGAGCAGCGCGCGCACCATGGATGCACGGTTTGACGAAACCGATCTTGCCCTGACGAAGTTCGGCATCGGCCAGCCGGTGCCGCGTAAGGAGGATCCGACTCTCCTGCGCGGCGAAGGCCGCTATACCGACGACCTGTCCTTGCCCGGCCAGGCCCACGCCGTATTCCTGCGGAGCAGGGTGGCGCATGGCCGGATTGTCTCGCTCGATGTCGCCGCCGCGCGGGCCATGCCCGGCGTCCTGGCCGTGCTGACGGGCCCGGATCTCGCGGCGGCCGGCTTCCGAACCCTGCCGCCGGGGATGCAGGCGCCGCGGCCGAGCGATGCGCCCCCGGTACCGCCACAGCCGCCGCTGGCCGTCGGGCGCGTCCGCTTCGTCGGCGAGCCGGTCGTGTGCGTCGTGGCGGAGACCGCCCAGCAGGCGCGCGACGCGGCGGAGGCGGTTCTGCTGGACATCGACCAGCTCGATGCCGTCACGCTGGCGTCCACCGCCGCCGCGCCGGGTGCACCGCTCCTGCACGAGGATGCGCCGGGAAACATCGCCTACGCGTTTCATTATGGCGATCGCGACCAGGTCGCCGCCACCTTCTCTGCCGCCGCCCATGTCACCCGCCTGGCGCTGCGCAATACGCGCCTGGTGGTCAGCCCGATGGAACCGCGCGCAGCGATTGGCGCCTACGACGCGGCCGGCGAACGCTATACGCTCCATGTCGGCTGCCAGGGCGTGTTCGGGCTGCGCAATGGGCTGAAGGATGCGCTCGGGGTGCCGACCGAGAAGGTGCACGTGCTGACCGGGCATGTCGGCGGGTCCTTCGGCATGAAGGCCGGCGTCTACCCCGAGTACATCGCCATCCTGCACGCCGCCCGTGGTCTCGGCCGGCCGGTGAAGTGGCGCGACGACCGGTCCGACAGCTTCCTCTCCGACAGCCATGGCCGCGACCACGAGATGGAGGTCGAACTGGCGCTGGCCGCGGACGGCAAGTTCCTGGCCGTGCGCGTCACCGGCTACGGCAATGTTGGCGCGTATCTGACCAACGCCGCGACGGTGCCGCCGAGCATCAATGCGGTGAAGAACATCGTCGGTGTCTACGGCACCGATCTCGTCGAGGTGGACACGCGCTGCGTCTACACCAACACGACGCCCGTCGGGCCCTATCGCGGCGCCGGCCGTCCGGAGGGCAACTATTACATGGAGCGCCTGGTGGAGACGGCGGCGCGCGAGATGGGGCTCGACCCGCTTGCGCTGCGCCGGCGCAATCTGGTCCGCCCGGACCAGATGCCCTACGCCACCCCGGCCGCGACCACCTACGACAGCGGCGAGTTCCCGGCCGTTCTCGACAAGGCGCTCGCTGCGGCGGACTGGGACGGGTTCCCCGCCCGCCGCGCCGCCAGCCGCGCGCGGGGGCTGCTGCGCGGGCGCGGCATCGGCCAATATCTCGAAGTGACCGCACCGCCTTCGCGCGAGATGGGCGGGCTGCGCTTCGAGGCCGACGGCACGGTGACGATCATCACCGGCACCCTCGATTACGGCCAGGGCCATGCCTCACCGTTCGCCCAGGTGCTGGTGGCGAAACTCGGCATACCCTTCGAACGGATCCGGCTTCTCCAGGGCGACAGCGACGAGCTGATCGCCGGTGGCGGCACGGGCGGGTCCAAATCCATCATGGCAAGCGGTGCGGCGATCGTCGAAGCCAGCGCGCTCGTCGTCGAGAAGGGCCGCAAGGCGGCGGCGCACGTGCTGGAAGCCGCAGAGGCTGATATCGAGTTCGCCATCGACGAGTCGGGCGGGCATTTCCGCATCATCGGCACCGACCGGCGCATCACCGTGCTCGACCTCGCCGCCCAGCTCCGCGGGGCAACCTTGCCGAAAGGCGTCCCGAACTCGCTCGACGTCCAGCATATCCACGAAGGCGCGCCCTCGGCATTTCCCAATGGCTGCCACGTCAGCGAGGTCGAAATCGACCCCGAAACCGGCCAGGTCGCCGTCGTCGCCTACACGATGGTCAACGACTTCGGGGTACAGATCAATCCGCTGCTGGTCGCCGGTCAGGCCCATGGCGGCGTGCTGCAAGGCATCGGCCAGGCACTGTTCGAGGAGGTCCGCTTCGACGACAGCGGCCAGCCGATCACTGGCAGCTACATGGACTACGCCCTCGCCCGCGCCGCCGATGCGCCGCCCTTTCTCGTTTCCAGCCACCCGGTGCCGGCGAAGACCAACCTGCTCGGCGCCAAAGGCTGTGGCGAGGCCGGCTGCGCCGGGTCGCTACCGTCGGTGATGAACGCGATCGTCGACGCTCTGGCCGAGTGTGGTGTTCGTCACCTCGACATGCCTGCCACGCCCGAGCGGGTGTGGCAGGCCATTCACGGCGACGCTACGGCTTGACCAGCGGGCAATGGCCCTCGGCCAGCGGGCGAAACGCCTGCTCGGCCGGGATCGTCGATACCAGGTTGAACATGTCCCACTCCCCGTGCGACTCGGCCGGCGTCTTGGTCTGCATGAGATAGACCGGATGCATGGCCCGGCCGTCGGCGCGAATCACACCCTTGCCGAACAGCGGATCGTCGGTCGGGATTGCCTTCATCGCCGCCACCACGGCGCGGCCGTCCTCAGCGGCCCCCAACTGCTTCACCGCTTTCAGATAGTGCAGCACGCCGGCATAAACGCCGGCCTGCATGTCGTTGGGCATGATGTGGCGAGGATGGCGTGCGGCGAAGCGCTTCGCGAACGCACGCGAGGCATCATCATGGTCCCAGTAGAACGGCATCACCGCTAGAACACCTTGGGCGTTCGCCAGGCCGATCGGCTTGATGACGTTGATGTTGACGATCGGCCCAGCAAACTGCATGCGCCCGGCCAAGCCGAATTCGCGCGCCTGCTTCAGCGCCGTCACCGTATCGTCGCCGGCGTTCGCCAATCCCAGCACATCCGCACCCGATGCCTGCGCCTCGACGAGATAGGTCGAGAAATCCGTCGTCCCGAGCGGATGACGCACCGTGCCGACGACGCTGCCGCCCGCCGCCTTCACCGCCTCGGCCGTACTGCTCTCCAGGGCGGTGCCGAAAGCGTAGTCGGCGACGAAGAAGAACCACTTCTTCCCGCCATGTGCGACGACCGCGCGTCCGAGCGCGTGGCCCGCCTCCCAGGTGTCGTAGGTCCAGTGCACGGTGTTCGGCGAGCATTTCTCCCCGGTGAGTGCGGCGGTGCCGGCACCTGACCCGATGAAGACCTTGTTCTTCTGGCGCACCAGATCAGCCACCGCCAGCGCAATCGAGGAGTTCGGCACATCGACGACGACATCGACGCCATCCTGGTCGAACCAGGCCCGCGCGATGGCCAGCCCGATATCCGGCTTGTTCTGGTGATCGCCGAAGACCACCTGCGCCTTGGCGCCGTTCACCGGCCCGAAATCCTCGACCGCCATCTGCGCCGCCACCACCGAGCCCTGGCCTTGATAGTCGGCGTAGACACCGGAAAGATCATTCAGAACGCCGATCTTCACGGGCTTGGTCTGAGCCATGGCAGCACTCATGCCCGTCCAGCCGAGCGCCAGGACACACCCGACCAGAGCGACCCCGGTGCGCCGCTGCAATTCCATTCGCTTCATCGCGTTCCCTCCATCGTTGTCGTTCTATCCTCGCGGCACGCTCCCGCGCCACGCTTGCGCCATGGCCGGCGTCACTCCTACAGTTGCAGCCACCATGAGCCACACATCCCGCCGGCAATGAGCGACGTCTCCGCTCCACCCTGCACGACACTTGACGACCGCGCGATCGACATCGGGCCGTTGCCACAGCTCGTCGGCTACGCGCTGCGCCGTGCCCAGCTCGCGGTGTTCCAGGATTTCTACGCCACCTTCGCCGAATTCGACATCCGTCCGACGCAGTTCTCCGTGCTCACCGTGCTCCGCCACAATCCGGGACGGCGTCAATCGCAGATCGCCGACGCGCTCGGCATCAAGCGCGCCAATTTCGTTGCCTTGTTCGACGGCCTGCGCACACGCGGGCTGGCCGAGCGGCGGCCGGCGCCGGATGACCGGCGGGCGCACGCACTCTACCTCACCGAGGCAGGCGCGGCTCTGCTCGACGAGCTCGCCGTACCGCTGGCACGTCACGAGGGCCGCTTCATCGCGCGGCTCGGCGCGGCGGACATGCAGCGGCTCCTCACCCTGCTCCATCGCATCACCGGCGACGGCTGACCGCGCGCGGCACATCGACCCCGAAACAGTCCATCAGCGCCTCGGGGATCGGCACGCCCTTGATCGCCGTCACATTGGCCGCCGCGCGGGCAACCCAGACGCGGGTTTCCGTGCACTCGACGCAGAGCGCGTGGTCCTTCAGCAGCCGGTGCTCGACGTCGAAGCTTGCGCGTCCGAACCGGGTGACGCGGCTCTCGATTGTCACCTCGTCACCATAGGCGCACGGCACCATGAAGCGCGCACGCGTATCGACCATGGGGAATCCGACGACGCCGTAATGCTCCAGCAGTTCCGGCTTCTTCATGCCGGAAGCGCGCGCGAACAGTGCCGCCGTGGACGCATCGAAAAACGCGAAGAACCGTGGGTAGAACACGATCCCCGCCGGATCGCAGTCTCCCCACTCGATGCTGACATGGCGCACATGCACGAGCATTGGCTGAACCTTCAGGATGAGAATACTGGATTTTCCACCAGCAATGCGATGCCCTGGCCACCGCCGATGCAGGCCGAGGCGATGCCCCGCCGAAGCCCGGCACGGCGCAGTTCGCGCGCCAGCGTCACCGCCAGGCGCACCCCGGTGGCGCCAAGCGGATGGCCGATCGCGATGGCGCCACCATTGACGTTGAGCCGGGCCTCGTCGAGGCCGAGTTCGCGAACGCAGGCGAGTACCTGGGCACCGAACGCCTCGTTGATCTCGATGCGGTCGATGTCATCGAGCGACAGCCCGGTGCGCGCGAGCAGCGCGCGGATCGCCGGCGCCGGCCCAATTCCCATGATCTCCGGCGCACAACCGACGGCGACGCCGGCGACGAGGCGGGCAAGGGCCGGGCCGGAATGCCGGCGCAGAAACGCGCCCGAGCACACCAGCGCGGCCGCGGCGCCATCCACGACGGCCGAGGAATTGCCGCCGGTCTGCACGCCGCCGAACGCGGGGCGGATCCGCGCCAGCGCCTCGACCGACGAAGGCCTGACATGCGTGTCTTCGGCCAGAGGCGCGGTCCCGCGCGGCAGCGCGATGCCCCGTGGCCGTAGTCCATCGACGGCAAAGACCTCGTCTCCGACAGCGACGATCTCGGCCTCGAAGAAGCCGGCTTGGCGCGCGGCGAGCGCACGCTGGAAGCTGCGCGCGGCGTACGCATCGACTTCTTCGCGGCGAATATCGTAGCGGCGGGCGAGGTTTTCGGCCGTTCCACCCATCGTCACATCGGCGGCGGGGTCGAGCAGCGCTTCCCAGAGGAAGTCCTTGAACTCGACCTGGCCCATGCGGAAGCCGCCGCGATGGGTGTAGGCCGCGACCGGATTGCGGCTCATCGATTCGGTACCGACGCAGAGCGCCAGATCGACCCCGCGCTGGACGGTCTGGTCGGCGCCCTGCATGATCGCCTCGATCCCGGTGCCGCACACGCGCTGCACCATCATCGCCGGCACCGCCTGGGGGACGCCGGCATAGAGCCCGACATGGCGCGGCAGCATGTAGGCATCGAAGCTGGCCTGCGCCATGTTGCCGGTGATGACGCTGCCGACCGCGTCGGCCGGCACGTGGGCCCGCGTCAGCACCGCGCTTGCCGCCTTGATGGCCAGATCGGTCGGCGAGACCAGGGCGAAGGCGCCGTTGTAATCCACGAACGGCGTGCGCACGCCGTCGAGCAGCCACGCATCGTCCCAGCGGCTGACGACGGCTTGCGGCGATGCATCGTTCATCGATGGTCCTCCACGAGGATGACGTCCGCGGACGGCGGATCGGCATAGAGTGCGGCGACGTCCGCCGCCCGATGGGCCAGCATGGCGCGCTGATTGAGCGAGCCCTTGTCGGTGACCTCGCCACGATCGAGCGACGGCGGGGTGACCAGCAACAGCGCACGGCGGACCCGGTTCGAGCTGCCGGTCGCGCGCCCGGCCAGCTCGGCGAGAGTGGTGGCGATGCGGGTGCGTACGCGGGGATCGGCGAGCAGCTCCGTATCCGCCGCCGGCGCGTTGCGATCGGGCCGCAGGGCCCGGCAGGCGGCGAAGTCGGGCACGGCGAGGATCGCGACGTAATCGCGGTTCTCGCCGGCGATGACGACGTCGCGGACGAGCGGTGTCAGCGCGGTGAGGAGCGCCGCGCGAAGCGGGCCGACACTCACCCATGTGCCGGTGGAAAGTTTGAAATCCTCGGAGATGCGCCCTTCGAACCGGAAGCCCTTGAACGGCGCCGTCTCGTCCACGAACGCCAGCGCATCGCCGAACTTGTAGAAGCCGAGCTCGTCGAACGCCGCATCCGTGCGCGCCGCGTCGCGCCAGTAGCCCGGCGTGATGTTCGGCCCGCGCACGCGACCTTCCAGCTTGCCCTGCACCGGCGCGAGCCGCAGTTCGACGCCCGGGACCGGCAGCCCGACCATGCCCGAGGCGGCGTAGTCCTTGCTGCAGGCGAGCGCGAACGGCGCCGTCTCGGTCGAGCCGAGACCGGTGAGCATGACGATGCGCTCGCCGCAGGTTTCCACCGCCAGCGCATCGAGCGCATCCCAGACAGGCTGGGCAAGTCCGGCGCCGGCATAGAACATCATCTTGAGCCGGCTGAAGAAGATCTCGCGCAGCGCCTTCTCACGCGCGAGATAGGGCACCAGCTCCTCGTAGCCTTTGGGCACGTTGAAATAGACCGTCGGGGCGATCTCGCGCAGGTTGCGCACCGTCGCCTCGATGGCGCCCGGCATCGGCCGTCCATCGTCGATGTAGAGCGTGCCACCATTGTTGAGCACCAGGCCGACATTGTGGTTGCCGCCGAACGTGTGGTTCCAGGGCAACCAGTCGACGATCACGGGCGGCTCGGTGGCGAGGACCGGGTAGGTCTCGACCAGCATCTGCTGGTTACTGCACAGCATGCGTTGGGTGTTGATGACACCCTTCGGCAGCGCGGTGGAGCCGGAGGTGAAGAGGAATTTCGCGATCGTGTCCGGCCCCACTTTGGCGGCGGCCGAGTCGACGGCGGTGCCGGCAGTGCGGGCGAGGAGATCGGCGAAGGCAGTCATGCCTGCGTGTGGGCGCGCCGCGACGATCTCGCATCCCGCCGGTTTCGTGGCCGCGATCGCGGCGGCGAAAGCGGCGCCATCATCGGCGAAAATCAGGCCCGGGGTCAGCACGCCCATGATGTGCCGCAGCCGCCCATAGTCGGTCGCCACCAGCGAGTAGGCAGGCGAGATCGGCGCGTAGGGCACGCCGACATGCATCGCGGCCAGACCGAGCAGCGCATGGGCGATGGAATTTCCCGACAGGATGGCGATCGGCCGTTCCACCGACAGGTCCCGATCGAGGATCGCCTGGCCGAGTGCGCGAACGGCTGCCAGCGTCTCTCCATACGTGCAGATATTCCACCCACCGCCGGCCGCGCGCTCGGCGAGGAAGGCGCGCTCCGGCGCTGCGCGCGCCCAGTGTTCCAGCCGTTCGGTGAGCCGGTCCGCGTAGGTGCCGAGCTGATCGATCGGCCGCACCAACCAGCCGCCGTCCTGTTGGCGTTCGCAGCGGACCTGCCAGGTACGCAGCGCGACCTCCCGCGTCCGCATATAGGTGTCCGGCATTCCTGGTCCCCCGACCAAACTTCAGCCGCGATGGACGACTTTGCCGGCGCGCTTGTCGAGAAAGGCGCGCAGCCGGTCCTTCGCCTCGGGCGCGGCCTGTGCCACCGCGGACATCAGCGATTCGAGCAGCAGGCCGGTGGCAGGATCCGAATCGGCGATCCGCGGCAGCGCTTCGATCAGAGCGAAATTGGTCAGCGGCGCGTTCTCTGCGACGCGGCGGGCCAGTTCCACGCCCTTCGCCAATCCTGCGCCAGGTTCGGCGAGATACTGCGAAAAGCCGAGCGACACGCCCTCCTCGGCGCCGTAGGTGCGCCCGGTGAGCATCATGTCCATCATCCGCGCCACGCCGATCAGGCGCGGCAGCCGCACCGAGCCGCCGCCGCCCACAAAAATACCGCGCGACCCTTCCGGCAGCGCGTAGAAGGCGCCGCGTTCGGCCACGCGCAGATGCGCGCTGGCCGCCAGTTCCAGCCCGCCGCCGACGACCGCGCCGTGCAGCACGGCAATCACCGGCACGCCGCAATGCTCGATGCGCTCGAAGGCGCGGTGCCAGAGCCGCGAATGCGCGAGGCCGGCGGCCGCGTCGCGCTCCTCAAGATCGGAGAGGTCGAGCCCGGCGGAAAAATGGTCACCCTCGCCATGCAGCACCACGGCCCGGACCGCCGGCGGCAGTTCAGTGAATATCCGCTCCAGCCCGGCGATGCTCGCGCTGTCGAGCGCGTTGCGCTTATCCGGCCGCGCCAGCCGGACCAACGCGATGCCATCGTCGATGGCGACCGCCAGCGGCTCGGATCGACGTTCCAGCATGGCATTTTCCCCCGCGCCGCGCGCGCCCTCGGATTTGGTTATTTGATATAACTATCTTGAGCCCACGTCAAGCGGAAGCGCTACGCAATTCCCATCGGTCCGATAACCGCATACGATTGCCGGCGCGGGAGGGCGAATGCTCGGGGAGATCGTCGCAGGCAGCGGGTTGGGAGCGCTGGTGGGCATGCTGCTCGGCCTCTCGGTCTCGCACGTCGTGGGGGGCGTCATCGGTGCGCTGGCGGCGCTGCTTGGCGCCTTTCTCGGCCTGCGCGGCGACGGCCCGGTGGGGCGAACCTGGCGCATCGGCGCATTCGGCTTCGCCTGTTTGATCGCCGTGCTCGCCGGCCTTTCGGTGCGCACCTATGCGCTGCTGGCGCCGAGCGTGCAGGACGATGTCGCCGCCTGGACCCGCGCGGGCTATTCCGCCGATGAAGCGCGCGCCTATGTCGCGCTCGAGCGGCTCGGGGTGAAGCCGGCGCAGCACGACGTGATCGCCACCCCTGCGCCGGGCGCAGCGTCCGATGCGCTGTTCGCCGGGCCAACGGCCGGTCTCTGCGCGCGGCTCGACACCATGCCGGCCCCCGTCAAGCTCCGCCTGCTGCGCGGCGCCGGCGTGCCCTACGCGGCGATCGCGGCGGCCGCCGAGGCTGCCGCGGATCCTGCCAAGGCGCTGGCAGCCGGCATGGAGGTTCTGTGCGGCGGTTGACGCTGGCCGCGCTGCTGGCCTGGGGCCTGGCCGCGCCCGCCGCAGCCGAGGGCCCCGACCTCACCGTGCTCAACCGGGTCGCGCCCTCGGTGGTGCGGATCGTTGCCGAGGGATGCGCCGGCGCCGAACCGGCGCGAACCGGGTCCGGCTTCGTCTGGGGCAGCGGACACCAGGTCGTCACCGACCTGCATGTCGTCATCGGCTGCCGCGCGGTCCGGGTCGGGTATCAGGGCATCGACGAGCTCTCGGCGCGGATCGCCAACGTGTTTGTCCAGGCCGACCTGGTCCTGCTCGACGTCGACCAGCCTCCCGCCGCGGTCGGCGGGCTCGACCTAGCGGCCAGCGTGCCCACCGTCGGGGCCACGGTGGACGCGTTCGGCTATCCGCTGGGACTGCCCGAACGCGACACCAAGGAACTGCATATCTCCTACGCCACCGCCGGCTCGCCGGAGCTGCGCCAAGGCCTGCCGGCCGACGTTCTGGCTGCGCTGCAGAAGCAGGGGTTTCCCGCTCTCGACATCGATGTCCTGCATCTGGATGGCAATCTGCTGCCGGGACATTCCGGCGCGCCGCTGATCGATGGCGCCGGCCGCGTCGTCGGCGTCGGCTCGGGCGGGCTGGCGCGCGGTACGGTCGGCATCGGCTGGGCGGTGCGCGCGCAGTATGTCGGCCAGTTGCCGAGCCACCATGACCCGGTGCCGACCGGCTCCGAGGAAGCGGCCGCGAGCTTCGCCTACGCCGAACCGGCAGCGGCGGCCGATACCGTGCGGTGCGGCGGGCTCACCCTGGTGCGGACCCGCACCGCCGACCTGGCCGACCTCGCCGCCAGTTCCGATGATCCCGACCGGCTCGAACCGCTCGCCCGCGCGCTCACCGCCAGCAGCGTCGCGGCGCTGGGGACGATCCGCTACGCCATCTGGACCGAAACGGCATCGGGCGCCGCGATCGCGGTTCCGGCCGGTCTCGCCATCGCGCCGACGGCCGAGGGATGCGACTTGCAGCTGCGCCCGCCGAACCTCCGTCTGGTGATGCGGATCGGCCCGCTGGCCGGCGCGGTCGCCAGCCTGCCGTGGGACCTCGCCCGGAACCGGCTGCAATGGGAATCCTTCCTGGCGATCGACCGCCTCATCGGGTCGGGGATCACCTATCGCGGTTACGGGCTGACGGATGGACCGCATCTGGTCAATGGCGCCGAGGTTCTGCGCCGGATCGGCGATGGCCATGGGGCGGACGGCCGGACCATTCGGATGTTCCGCTCCGACCTCGCCGGTCGCGGCGCCTACATCATGATCGCGGCCATCGACACCGCGGCCGAGCCGCCCGAGCGCATGGGCGCGGAGGAGCGGGCCGCCTGGGCGGCGGCGCTGTTTGCCGTGCAGCTGAGCTCGTTCCCGCCGCTGCCGGGCGAGCCGCCGAACGGATCGAAGCCGTTCCCCCGCACCTTCGACCTCGCCCGCTGCGGCGATCTCGGCCTGACGTTGCTGCGATCCACCACGCTCGGCGCGCTGGCCAAGACGGGAAAGGACCAGCCCTCGGCGCGGACCGACGCGCCGGTGGGGCTCTGGGTCAACCCCGACTGGGGCTTCACCCTGCCTCTGCCCGCTGGCATGGCCCCAGCCGCGAGCGAAAGCGCCTGCGTCATGCCCTGGCGCGAGCACGACCGGGTGCGCTTCGTCGTCCGCACCGTCAGCCGCTCTGCCGCCATGGCGCGCGCGCGGCGCGGCGACGGCAGAGCGACATGGGCCGCGGCGCTGGAGGCCGAGCAATCCGGCTTCGTCCGGCGGCTTGCAACGCTCGCCGGCGCGACCTGGCGCGACCCGTCGCCGGCGGTGCGCGCCCGCAGGCAGTCGTGGCAGATGACATCGGCCGACGGCCGCCGCGCCATCGTCATCCGCATCCATGGCCTTGAATACGCCCTCTTCGTCGCCGCCCTGCTGGAGCCCGATGTCTACCCCCGGGTGCGGACGCTGGCGGACCACGCGATCGCCGCCACCGGCGAGGGCTTGCCCTGATCCGCCGCTGCGGCGTGCGAGGGCTTTCCCTCGGCGCCGCGCATGCACATCTGAAATGGCACGCATGCCACCGTCGCGAGGTTGAAGAATGCCAAGACGCCTGATGGTCTGGCTGCTGATGCTGGCCGCCGCTGCGGCCGGGTCCACGCCCGCCGCTGCGGGCAACCCCCTGGCCGTCCAGCAGCCGCGGCCTCTGCCGGAGATCGTGGCGCCGCTCTTGCCGGCGGTCGTGAACATCACCGTTCTGCGCCAGCCGAACGGCGCCGCCGCCCAGGGCGCGGAAGACATGCCCAAGCCGGTCACCGGCCTCGGCTCCGGCTTCATCATCGATGCCGACGGCTACATCGTCACCAACCGCCATGTCGTCGCCGGCGGCTATTCGGTCACCGTCGTCCTGAACGACGAGCGTGCCTACAAGGCGCGCGTTCTCGCCACCAACGAGCGGCCGGACCTGGCGCTGCTGAAGATCGAGGCCGGACACAAGCTGCCCACGGTCGCGTTCGGCGACAGCGACGCGCTGCGGGTCGGCGAGCCGGTCGTGGCCATCGGCAACCCTCTCGGCCTCAGCAGTTCGGTGAGCGTCGGCGTCGTCAGCGCGCTCAACCGCAACCTCAACAGCACGATGATCGATGACTTCGTGCAGACGGATGCGGCCATCAACGAGGGCAATTCCGGCGGCCCGCTGTTCAATCTCCAGGGCCAGGTCGTCGGCGTGAGCTGGGCCCTGGTCACCCCCGGCAGCGCCAGCGGCTCGGCCGGGCTCGGCCTCGCCATTCCCTCGCGGGACGCGGCCTGGGTCATCGGCCAGATGCGTCGCTACGGCCGCGTCCGCGCCGGGTTCCTCGGCGTCCGTGTCCAGGAGGTGACGCCGGACATGGCCGATGTACTCGGCCTCCCGGAGACGAACCCCGGCGGCATCATCGCCGGCATCTGGCCCGGCGGGCCGGCGGACAAGGCCGGCATGCGCGAGGGCGATGTCATCCTCGCCTTCAATCATTGGGAGCCGCACGACGTGCGGGCGCTGCTGCGGGCCATGGGGTCGAGCCCCCCGGGCCAGCCGGTTCCAGCGGTGATCTGGCGGGAGGGCCGGACCGAGACGGTGCAAGTCACGCTCACGGACTGGCGCGACCCGCGTGATGATCCGGCTGGCGCGCCGGTCGCGGTGGATCGCGGCACCCGGCAGCGTTCGCCCGATCTCGGCTTGCATATGGCGAGCGCCGATGCGGCTGCGGTCCGCACCATCCAGCTCCCCGACGGACGGACCGACGTGACCATGCACGGCGTCACCGTCGTCGGCGTCGCCGCCAACAGCGCGGCTGCGGATGCCGGCTTTGCCGCCGGCGACGTAATCCTGCGCGTGATGAACGCGCCGGTCGCCACCCCGGCGGAGGTCACAAGCGCGCTCGAGGCGGCCCGCGCGGACGGGCGCAAGGCGGTGATGATGCTGGTTTTGACCGACAGCCGTACCCACTGGGTGGTGGTACCGATCCACGAAGGGTAGCGCCGGCGCCGGATCGAGTCGGGGCTTGGCGCGCCTGCCCTCAGGGATCGAGCAGCACTCCGGGATTGAGCAGCCCGCTCGGGTCGAGCGCCCGCTTGGCGGCGGCCAGGGCGGCGGCGAACAGGTCGGGGCGCTGGCGGTCATACCACGGGCGGTGATCGCGGCCGACGGCGTGGTGATGGGTGATGGTGCCGCCGGCGGCAATGAGCGCGTCCGAGGCAGCGGTCTTGATCACCCGCCACTGCTCGATCAGGGCCTCGGGCGGCCGGCCGGGCGCTCCGAGCGCGTGGAAGGTGAAATAGGGCGCGGGTCCGTCCGGATAGGCGTGGGTGAACCGGCAGGTAACCTGCCCCGGCCGGCCGGTGGCCTCGCGGATCGCCGCCTCGGTCGCCGTCGTCACCGCGGCATGAAAGGCCTCGAACCGGTCCCAGGTGATCGCCGTCTCGAATGTGTCGTTGATCGCGCCCCAGCCGACCGTGTGCTCGCGCAGATAGGGCATGCGGATGAAGGCGGTGCGCCAGCGCTCGGCGGCGCCTTCGCGGTGGGCGTCGGCGGCATCGGTCTCCGGTCGGCCGCCATGGTCGGCGCAGCATTCCAGCGCGCGGGCCATCCAGGCATCGAGCGTATGGTCGCCCGATTCGAAGCCCAGCACCATGATCGCCACACTGCCGTCGGCAGCGCCGGTGTTGAGCGCCTCCTGCGGGTCGAGAATGCGGCAATTCGCCGGATACAGGCCGGCCTGGAGCAGCGCCCGCACGGCGCGGGCGGCGGCGAGAAAATCCGGGAAGCGCACCGCTCCGCCGGCGCGGAAGCGCGGCCGGTCCTGCAGCCGCATCCATGCCTCGGTGATGACGCCGAGAATCCCTTCCGAGCCGATGAACAACCGGTCCGGGCTCGGCCCGGCGCCGGAGCCGGGCAGCCGGCGCGTCTCCAGTGCCCCGGCCGGGGTGACCACGCGGACACTCTCGACCATGTCGTCGATATGGGTGAGATGCGTGGCGTAATGCCCACCCGAGCGCGTGGCGATCCAGCCGCCGAGCGTGGAGTATTCGAAGCTCTGCGGGAAATGGCGCAATGTGAGCGCGTGGGGGCGAAGCTGCGCCTCCAGCGCGGGGCCAAAGATGCCGCCCTGGATCCGGGCCGCGCGCGACGCCCGATCGACCTCCAGCACCCGATCGAAATGGCGAAGATCGAGCGAGACGGCGCCATGGTA
The DNA here is from genome assembly GCA_027449745.1 of Acetobacteraceae bacterium. GTDB lineage: Bacteria > Pseudomonadota > Alphaproteobacteria > Acetobacterales > Acetobacteraceae > JAJZVV01. The sequence continues at coordinate 18,668 of DAIDKZ010000233.1, forward strand.
GCGCTTCGAGTCCACCCGCGGCTCGACCCCGCCGACCACGGAGGAGCCCGCGCCGAAGGGGATCAGTGCCGCCTGGGCCGCGCCCGCCCAATCCATCACTGCGCCGAGTTCCGCCTCGTTGCGCGGGTAGGCGACCAGGTCCGGCGCGTTGGCATAGTCGCCGAGCAGGCCGCGCACCGTGTCGGGATAGGATTTGCCATAGGTGTGGGCGGCGCGGTCATAGTTCCCGGCGCTGCAGATCCCGGCGAGCGTGGCCGGCGGGGTGAGGCGCGAGGCCGGCAGCGTCAGCGCGTCCAGCGATGGCGCTGGCCGCTCGGGGAAGCCGTCCACGCCAAAACGCGCGGCGTAGCGCTGGCGCACCGCCGCCAGCTCCTCCGCGGTCGCACCCTCGCCCTCGCGTCCCCAGCCGAAATGCTTGAGCCGTGCTGTCATCGTCACCTCCCGAATTTGGCCGTGATCTGACGCCCGCGGTGCGGGGCTGGTCAAGACGGGTCGCGGACCCGATCGGACCCGTCAGAGCCAGCGGAGCAGGAGGAATCCGCCGATGATCCCGCCGGCCAGCAGGGTCGTCACCAACCCCAGGCGCCGCTCGATGAAGCCGCGCACCGGGTCGCCGAAGGCGCGCAGCAGCGCCGCCAGCAGCAGGAAGCGCGCGCCACGCGTCGCCAGGCTCGCCACCATGAACAGTGCAAAATCGAACCGCGCCGCGCCGGAGGCGATGGTGACGAGCTTATAGGGGATCGGCGTCAGCCCCTTGATCAGGATCACCCACAGGCCCCACCGGGCGTAGGTCTCCTGGAATCGGGCGAACGCCGCGTCGTAATGGTAGAGTTTCAGGATCGGCGCGGCGATCTGGTTGAACAACGCATAGCCGATGAAATAGCCCAGCGCCCCGCCCGCGACACTGGCCAGCGTGCAGATCAGCGCCAGCCGCCAGGCACGCTTCGGCCGCGCCAGGGCCATCGGGATCAGCAGCGCATCCGGCGGCACCGGGAACACGCTGCTCTCGGCAAAGGCGATGACGGCGAGCCACACCGGAGCCCGCGGCGAACCGGCCAGCGCCAGCACGCGGGCATAGAGGCGATGAAGCATGGCTGCCGATCAGAACCGGAACGAGGCGGCGAGCGATCCGAACTGATGCAACCCGGCGCGCTGCGTGCGGAACTCGGCGGTCTGGAAGGCTTGCGTGTAGGAGATGCGCACGCCGTCGAGGATCATCGCCAGACCGATTTCGAGCTCACCCTGCAGCGGCACCAGCGAGACCGCCGGGCTGGTCCGAAAATTGTTGCCGGTGATCAGCATATCGTGCGCGACACCCTCGCCATGGGCGCCGACGAACGCATACCAGTCGAACGGTGTCACCGGCGTGTAGGCATCGCCGCCGCCCGGCCCGGGAAACACCCGCGGCACACCGAAATCCGACTGCAGGCCCTGGCCGATGCGGATGACCCCACCGGTCATCGCGTAGATGCGCAGATTGCCGAGCCCGACCGAAAGGTCCGGCAGCACGTCCGTCTCCAGCCCGCCGAGGCTGCCCGTGGTCAGGCGCCAGATGCGGGCGCTGACGAACTCCGCCACCGGCTCGTCCTGGATCTGGTACGTGCCCCAACCCCTCGTGCCCTTCTGGCCGATGATGCTGTGGAACCCGTTCTGCACCAGCTGGCCGCCGGCGTCCGGTCCGACGAGCCCGACATCCACGCCGATGATGCTGCGTGTTGTCGTGGTGTCCTGGAGCAGCGCGAAATCCGCCGTCAGCACGCCGGCGAAAGGCCGGTCGCCGGCCGGCGGATGTCCGGAGGTCGTGTCGGCGGGCGTAAAGATCGATTGGCCGATATTGACGCTGACGCGCTGGCGCCCTTCGCCCCAAAGGTCGCGCCCGATGCGGCTCACGAAGTCCGGAACGTCCTCGGTGGGCGAGGTGTAGCCGAGCAGCAGGCCATTGACGTAGTACCGGTCCGGCAGGTTCGCCGAGGTGATCGAGGCGTTCTCGTCCTGGAAGGTCCAGATCGCGTGCGGATCCGGCGGTGGCTCGTCCGCCCATGCGCTGCCCGCCGCGAGTACAAAACCACCCGCCGCGAGCAGCCGGGTGATGAGGGAGGGAGTTCGGGCCATCGGGCACCCACGGTCATTGAACGGACTTATAAATATCGCTTAACTCTTCGCCTGCAAACCCCGCGCCCGCCCAAGGGAATGAGAGGCGCGGACAGGAGGCAGGGGCGTAGGGTTCGCCCAGGCGTCAGCGCGGCCTGCCTTGGCTGCGCGCGTTACCTCTTGTCGGGCAGGGCAAAGACCCAGAGGACGGCACCATCGTCCGGCAGGGCGACGTCCGGGGCCAGGGTCGCAAGTTCCTGCCCCTGACCCGATCCGTTGCCGACGGGCAACGCGATATACTGCTTACCGTTCACGCTGTAGCTGATCGGGAAACTGTTCACCGCATTGTTGGTGCGCATGTGCCACAGGACCTTGCCGGTGGCGGCGTCGAAGGCGCGGAACTCGCGGTCCCAGGCGCCGGCGAAGACGATGCCGCCGGCGGTGGGCAGCACCGCGCTGGTGGCCGGCGCGCGATGTCGGAACGACCAGGTCGTGGAACGATCCGTCAGCTTCAGCGCGTCGACCCGCCCGACATTGCCATCGCTGCCAGGGACGAGATTGCGCGAGAACATGGAATGGCCGCCACCGGTATAAGGCTGCCCGGGCTCCAGCGGCACCGGCGTGGTGAAGGCGCAGAATTCGTTCAGCGGCAGGAACAAGGTCTGCGTGTCCGGGTTGAAGGCCGTCGCCGGCCAGCCCCTTGCCCCGGGATCGGACGGACAGTTCAGCGTGGACTGGCCCACGTGCGGCACGGTGGCGTCGCTGATCGTCTTGGCACCGGACTTCGGGTCGATGCTCTCGACCACGTTCTGCGGCACGGTTTCCTGCGCCCACAGCCACTCGCCCGTGGTCCGATCGACCGCCTCGACAATGCCAAGCTTGCCGACGGTGACGACCATCTTGCGCACCGCGCCCTTGAACGGCAGATCGACCAGCATCTGTTCGAACGCGTCGTCGAGGTCCCAGGTATCGTTCGGGAGGTGCTGGTAGTGCCACCGCACCTTGCCGGACGCGATGTCGATGGCCAGGGTCGAATCCGAATAGAGCGCCGTGTTCGTCACGCCTGGCGCTGCCTTCAGCGGCAGCGTCCCGCGCATCTCGGCGATCCACGGATACGGTTCGCCGACGCCGAAAAACACCAGATTCTGCTGCGGATCGAACGAACCGCCCGCCCACACCGAGTCCCCATGCCTTGCCTCCAGCGGCACGCCGTTCCAGCTGTCGGAATTGGGGTCGCCCGGATGCGCGATCGTCCAGACGCGCCACTTCTCCGCGCCGGTATTCGCGTCATGGGCCGCAATGAAGCAGCCACCGGGCTGGCCGTTGCCGCAGCCGCTCACGCCCTGGATGATCATTCCGCGGGCAACGAGCGGACCGGAGGTGTAGCGCCAACCCTGGCGCCAATCCGCCGTCGCGTGGTCCCAGAGGACCTTGCCGGTCTTCGCGTCCAGGGCCACGAGGTGCACATCGGAGGTGCTGATCACCAGCTTGTCCTGGAAGATGGCCATGCTGCGCTTGACGAGATCGTTGCCGCCGTTCTCGACCATCTTCGGCGGCAGATCGCGCCGATACTCCCAGATCAGATCCCCGGTCGCGGCGTTGAGGGCCTGAACCCTGTCACCGTAGCTGCCGATGTAGAGAATGCCGTCATGGACGATCGGGGTGCCTTCGGCCGGCCCGCTCGGCAGCGACCACGCCCAGGCCACCTGCAGGTCCTTGACGTTGTCCTTGGTGATTTGCTTGAGCGGGCTGTAGCCGAACCCGTCATAGGTGCGGCGCCACATCAGCCAGTCGCCGGGATCGGGGTGCAGCAGCATCTCCTCGCTGACCGGGCGCTGGTTCCGGGTCAACTCGGCCGCCGCCGGCTGGGCGTGGACGGGACCACCGGCCAGGAGCAGCGGGATGAGTGCAGATGCCATCCCGGCAATCGCGATCGCGGCGTTCCTCGTGGCCGGCATCATGCGTGCGTTCCTCCGCTCGGTCGCGATGACCACAACTCGGGTGTCGGACCGGCCGCGCCGACAGCGCAACGCCCGATTGAAATACCGATGATCGCAGCGTGACCGCCGGCCCGGACGGCGTCAAGCCGGCCGCCGGTTTGACACAAGCGCGCTTCCCGGCAGATCCTGGCGAGGTTCGGGAACGGGTGGAGGACCCTATGCCATCGGCTGCGATGCGCGCCGCGCTCGGCTTCGTGGCCGCGGCGCTTTCAGTCTTGACGTTCCAGCAGGCGATGTGGGGCGTGCTGCACGCGCTCGCCCTGCCCGGGCTGGCGATGCCCGCGCCCTACCCCACCGACCCCGTCATTCCCTATGGTCTGCCCAGGCTCCTCAACGACTGCCTGCTCGGCGGCGTCTGCGGCGCGGTGTTCGGCCTCGCCGCCCCCCGGCTGCCCGGTCCGCTCTGGCTGTGGGGGCTCGCCATGGGCATCATCGTCGCGCTGGCCGGACTGGTCATCGCGCCGACGGTGAAGCATTACCAGATCGGCGCCCGCTGGATGTCGCTGCGGGCCTATACGACCATGCTGACCATCCTTCTCAGCTATGGCCTGCCCATGGGTAACCGCGGCAGCATGCTGCTGGCTGCGGCCCGCGCCTTCCTGGTCGACGGGGCGTGGGGCATCGGCGTGGGCGCCATTCTGGCGCTGGTCGGGCCCCGCATCCGCCGCCCCGGCTGAGCGCACGGGGCGCGTCGGCTGACGTCCGGTCTGGCGTCCGCCATCAAGTCAGTCCATTCTCGGCCGGTCCAAGGAAAGCCGGGAGGGACCAACGGATGACGGCAAGCTCGCCGAGGATTCGGACGATGCAACGAGCAGCACTGGGGCTGCTGGTGCTCGCCGGAGTGATCAACTACATCGACCGCGCGACGCTGGCCATCGCCAACCCGCTGATCCGTCACGATCTCGGCCTTTCCATCCGCGACATGGGGCTGCTGCTGTCGGCGTTCCTGTGGGCCTATGCATTCGCGCAGTTGCCCTCGGGCGCGCTGATCGACCGGCTCGGCCCCCGCCTGCTGCTCACGCTCGGCCTCACCGTCTGGTCCGGCGCACAGGTTCTGGGCGGACTGGTGCGGAGTTTTCCCGAATTCTACGCCGCGCGCATGCTGCTCGGCCTGGGCGAGGGCCCACAGTTCCCGACCTGCGCGCGCGTCGTGCGCGACTGGTTCAACCTGCGCTCGCGCGGGCTGGCGACAGGGATTTTCAACTGCGCCTCGACACTCGGCACCGCAATCGCCGCGCCGCTGCTCACATGGCTGATGTTCGTGTTCGGCTGGCGCGGCATGTTCATCATCATGGGCGTCGCCGGGCTCATCGTCGCGGCGCTGTGGTTCGCCGTCTATCGTGCGCCGAGTGCCTACGGGCTCGGCGCCGAGGAGCGGGCACATCTGGTCGAGGGCGACCCGCCGGGCGAGGCGCCGCGCATCACCTTCGCCGAATGGAAGGCGTTGTTCCGCTTCCGCACCACGTGGGGCATGATCGCGGGGTATTTCGGCACCATCTACCTGACCTGGATCTACACCGCCTGGCTGCCCGGATATCTCGAGCTGGAACGGCATATGAGCATCGGCAAGACCGGCTGGGTGGCGTCGATTCCCTATGCGTTCGGCGTCGTCGGCGGCATTCTGGGCGGCTATGTCACCGACTGGCTGATGGCGCGCGGCGCGGCGCCGATCGCCAGCCGTAAATACCCGATGTCGCTGGCCCTGGCCGGCACCGCGCTGGCCACCGTTGGCGCGGCGCTGGTGGCGAGCAATGTGCTGGCCGTGGCGTTCATTTCGCTGGCCATCTTCCTGGTCTTTGTCACCAGCTCGGCCTGCTGGTCGATGGCCTCGGTGGCGGCGCCGTCGAACTGCACCGCCTCGCTCGGCGCGATCCAGAACTTCGGCGGCTATCTCGGCGGCGCGCTCGCACCCACGATCACCGGCATCATCGTGCAGGAAACGGGCTCGTTCGTGCCCGCCCTGCTGGTCGGCGCCGTGATCGGCCTCGCCTCCGCGGTGGCCTATGTCGTCATCATCCGCGCTCCGATCACGCCGGCGCAGCTCGGCGGAACCGTGCTCGCGTACGCGGATTGACCGATAGCGCGTGGAGCGCCGTCAGAGTGGCGGCAGCCATACATCGAGCACCGCGGCGCGGCCTTCGACGCGCACCGCATGCAGCGCGGCCGCGATGGCGCCGTCCAGCTCCGAGACGCGCGTCACCTTGGCAGCGAACGCGCCGCCGGCCGCGGCGGCGATGGCGCCGTAGTCCGGCGGTGGGTCGAATTCGACGCCGATCGCATTCGCGCGGCTGGCGAATCCGTCCGGATGCACGGCCAGCATCGAGAGTTTCGGCGATTTCCAGCCGCGGTTGTTGTACACCACTTGCAGAAACGGAGTGCGATATTGCCGTGCCATCCAGTGCACGCTGGATGGCACGGAGAACATGTAAGAGCCATCGCCGGTCAGCGCCCAGACGGTCTTCTCCGGCCGCGCCAGTTTCACCCCGATCGCCGCGCCGCCGTTCCAGCCGAGCGAGCCGCCGCCGCTGGTGAACAGCGTGCCAGGTTGCGACAGTCGCAGATGATCGATGATCGTCGGGTAGTTGGAGATGCCCTCGCTCAGCACCAGCGTGTTCTCGTCCAGCGCGGCGCGCAGGCGCGCGGTCAGCACGGCGCCGGTGATGGTTTCGCCCTCCGGCTGTTCGCGCCGGAGCAGCTCGGCGGCACGCGCGGCGTGGCGGGTCCGCCAGAAATCGGTGCGCTCGGCCACGCGCTCCTCATCCAGCGGGAGCGCATCGAGCGCGGCGTTGAGCTGGGCCAGAGCCGTCTCGGCGTCGGCGCGGAACATCGCCTCGGCACCGATATCGAACAGCGGCATCTGCTGCTTGATCGGATCAGTGTCGATATGCACGATGCGCGCGGCCGCGTCCGGGCGGCTCAGCAGCGGGATCCAGGGCACGTCGCTGTCGACGACCAGGACGAGATCGGCAGCGGCGAGGGCGGGATTCTGCACCGGTTCGTTCCACTGATTGCCCTGATAGAGCGGGTCATCGGTGGCGAAATTGACGCAGTTGGGCACGGATTCCAGCACCCCAGCGCCAAGCCGTCGGGCCAGCCGGGTGAGCTCGGCCACCGCCGCCGGATTGCGCCCGAGATAGGACGTCACCACCAGCGGCCGCGCGGCGGCGGCGAGTGCGCGGGCAAGCGCTGCGGCATCGGCCGGCGCCAGTGCCGCCGGGGCCACTGCACGGAAGCCGGGCAACGCGCGTGGCGGCACCTCCTCCTCCAGAACCTCGCGTGCGGCCATCAGATAGACCGGCCCCTTGGGCTCGGAATAGGCGAATTGCAGGGCGCGATGGAGCATCTGGGTGATATTGCGCCCGCTGCGGAGTTCGTTGTCGTAGCGCACATAGCCGCGCACCAGACCGCGCTGGTCGAACACGTCCTGAATCCACTGGATGAACTCGTTGCGGCTGCCGCGCAGCTCGCCTTCTTGAGTGAAGGGGGAAGCGCCGGCCAGGATCAGGACCGGCACGCGGCCTTTCGCGGCATTGTGCACCGCCCCGGCGAGCGCCTGCGTGCCGCATTCGACATGGACCAGCACCATCTGAGCCCGGCCGGAGACCTGGGCGTAGCCATGCGCGGCGGAGAGCGCCACCATCTCGTTGGGGCAGGTGACCAGCGCGGGGACGCTGCGCCCTTGCGCCCGGGCCTCGGCCAGCGCCTCGACGATCGGCGGGTGATCACTGCCGAGATTGGCGAAGATATAGGAGACGCCGGCGACAGCGAGCGCATCGATCAGCGCCGAGCTGGCAGTATACATGAGCGATCATCCTCCCTCTGGACGGAGCCCGATGGCGCCCCTCGCCCTCTATATCCACTGGCCTTTCTGTCTGCACAAATGCCCCTACTGCGACTTCAACAGCCACGTCCGCGCCGAGCTGCCGCAGCGCCGTTTCGCCGCGGCGCTGCGCCGGGAACTCGCCTTCGAGGCCGCCCGTCTCGGGCGGCGGCGGCTGGGCTCGATCTTCTTCGGCGGCGGCACGCCGAGCCTGATGGCACCGGAGACAGTCGCCGCGCTGATCGCGGATGCGACCAGCGCCTTCGAGTCCGCGCCTGATCTCGAGGTGACGCTGGAAGCCAATCCGACCAGCGTCGAGGCCGGCCGGCTCGCCGCGTTTCGAGCCGCCGGGGTCAACCGGCTCTCGCTCGGGGTGCAGAGCCTGGACGATGCCGCGCTGCGCGCGCTCGGCCGCCAGCATTCGGCCGCCGAGGCCCGCGCCGCGCTGGAACTCGCCCGCGCGCTGTTTCCCCGCCTCTCCTTCGATCTCATCTACGCCCGGCCCGGCCAGACCCTCGCCGCGTGGGGCGCGGAGCTGGACGCAGCTCTGGCGCTGGCGGCGGACCATCTCTCGCTCTACCAACTCACGATCGAGCCCGGGACCGGGTTCGAGGCGCTGCATCGCCAGGGTGCGCTGGTTCTGCCCGGACCTGAGGAAGGCGCCGCTCTCTACGAGGCGACGGGCGAGGCCGCGGCGCGGCACGGGCTCGCCGCTTACGAGGTTTCCAACTACGCCCGGCCGGGCGCCGAGAGCCGGCACAACCTCGCCTATTGGCGCTACCAGGATTACGCTGGCATCGGCCCGGGCGCGCATGGGCGGATTACCCGTGAGGGCCAGGTCGTGGCGACGCGACGGCACCGTGCGCCGGAGGCCTGGGCGGAACGGGTCGAGCGCGCCGGCCATGGCAGCACTGCCGAGACGACGATCGCCCCGGAAGACCGCGCCCGAGAGATGCTCCTGATGGGGCTGCGGCTGGCCGAAGGCATCGACCCTGCCCGCTTTGCCGCGCGCACTGGGCTCGCCCTCACCGCGGCGCTGGAACCCGCGATGCTGCGGGCGGCATGCGACGAGAATTATATCGAATGGCATGGAGGCCGGCTCCGCGCCACTGCCGCTGGCCGGCTGCGCCTGGACGCGCTGCTCGGCGCCCTGATCCGTTGAGCAGAACTATCAGCACACCCAACAATATGACGTAGGTTTCACCGCTGGTAACGGTCAATGTTCAGGTGAACAAGTCCAAATACACGATCATCTCAACCCGGGCATCGGCCCGGTCGAATTGGGCCACAGATCGATCGTTGAAGGAGTCTATCCTGTCCATGACAAACTCGAAACTTTCTTCTCATCCCTCGCCGCGTCGCAAGATCGCGCGCGCCGCGCTGGCTCTCGCGCTGCTCTCGGGCACCGCGCTGGCCGGTTACGGCGCTGGCCATGGCGTGTTCGCAGGCGAAGCGATCGCGCCCGCCGCGCCCGCCGCGCGCGTGCCGGATTTCGCCGCCGTGGTCGCACGTGTGAAGCCGGCGGTCGTTTCGATCACCACCCATCTCCAGGTGAGCGAGGCCGCGCAGGAAGGCCCGGTGCCGTTCCCCTTCGCCGTCCCCAACCAGGGCGAGCCCGACGCCGCTGGCCCGCGAATGACCGAGGCGCGCGGGTCCGGCTTCATCATCGACGCCAATGGCACCATCGTCACCAACAACCATGTGGTGAAGAATGCCAAGTCGGTGACGGTCACCCTGTCCGACGGCACCGAACTCAAGGCCCGTGTGCTCGGCCGTGATCCACGCACCGATCTGGCGGTGCTGAAAATCGACCCGCCGCATAGCCTGTCCTATGTCGCGCTCGGCGATTCCGACAAGGCGCAGCCCGGCCAGTGGGTCATCGCCATGGGCAACCCGTTCGGCCTCGGCGGCAGCGTCACTGCCGGCATCGTCTCGGCTCGTGGCCGCGACATCGGCAACGGCCCATACGACAACTTCATCCAGGTCGACGCGCCGATCAACCAGGGCAATTCCGGTGGCCCGCTCTTCACCCAGGATGGCGAGGTGATCGGGGTCAACACGGCCATCCTCTCGCCGAGCGGTGGCAGTGTCGGCATCGGCTTCGCCATCCCGTCCAACATGGTCAAGACCGTGGTGGCGGCGCTCGAGACCGATGGGCATGTCACCCGCGGCTGGCTCGGGGTTGAAGCGCAGCCGGTGGACAAGGCGCTCGCCGCCGCGCTCGGGCTGCCGGCAAAGACGGCGGCCGAGGGCGCGCTGGTCGCCTCGGTGGCGCCTGACAGTCCGGCGTCGCGGGCCGGGCTCGAACCGGGTGATCTGATCGTCGGCGTCGATGACAAGCACGTCGCCAACCCGCGCGACCTCGCGCTCGATATCGCCGCGATGAAGCCCGGAACATCGGCGAGCCTGGCCATTCTGCGGTCCGGCGAGACGCGGACCCTGACCGCGACGCTCGCCACGCAACCCGGCGAGCAGGTCGCCGACCGCGGTGGCGCCACCAAGCCATCCGATACGCCACGGCTCGGTCTCGCGCTGCAGCCTCTGACGCCGGAATTGCGGGGTCAGATCGACGTACCGCGGGGCACCGAGGGGGTCGTGGTCGCCGGCGTCGAGCCTGGCTCGCCGGCCGAAGCGGCGGGGATGCAGCCCGGCGACGTCATCCTCGGCGTCGGCGCGCACACGGTGAAGACACCGCAGGAGGCAATCACGGCGATCCGCAGCGAGGCGCATGCACGCCACGCGGTGGCGCTGCGCATCCTGCGCGACGGCCAGGTTGGCTATGCCGCGGTCGAGCTGCGCCGCTCCGAGAAGAGCGCCGACCAGGGCTGAGCAGCGTCGCCGGCAGACACAACCCGGGAGCCCTTCGCTTCCGGGTTGATCAGCCCGGCTCACCGGTGGCGGGCGGCTCGGCGCGGCGCGCGGCGAGCCGCTCGTCCACCTGGGCCGCGAGCATTTCCACCAACTCGTCATGGATCCCGAGGGTGCGAAGCCCCTCGCGCGTGCGCTGCAGATATTCTGCCGCGCTGCCGAGCTCGCCATACGCGGTGGCGAGCCGGTGCACGACCTCCTCGCGCTCCAGATCGCCGGCATAGCTCGGGGCATCGGGGTTGATGGTGAAGGCGATGGCGTCACCGAACCGGGTCCCGTCCAGCGCATGCAACGGCACCCAGCGCGGAACGTAGCTGCCCGCGACCATCTCCCGCCGCCAGAGCAGGGACAATTCCTCTTCGAGCCCTTCGGCGGGCAGCCGCAAGGCGACGCCGACGCAGCGGCCGCCGCGATCGAGCCCGAGCAGCAGGCCCGGCTTTTCCGGCGTGCCTCGCCCGGCCAGCGCGGCGAGGCAGAAGCAGCGATGCCAACCGGGAACGCACGCCACCCGACGCTCGGCGTAGCGCACGGTCGGGTTCCAGATCAGCGAGCCGTAGCCGAAGAGCCAGACCGCTTCGTCCCGGTTCTGCCGTGCGGCGAGGACCGCGCGCAGCGACGCCGCGCGCTCGGCATCGCTGAGCAGCCGGAGGGTCGGCGCGGTGCGCGCCACCATGTCCTCGATGCCGCCCTCGCGCAGCCACTCCCGCGTCAGGGCGACGCGCCCGCGGGCGGGGTCGGGCTGATCCTTGCTCACGCTGTCCCGCCGCGCCCGCCGGCGCGCAGGTGCGGCGGGATGACGAGGCCGAGCCGCAGCGGCACCGGCCATTCCTCTCGCACCGCGCGCACGGTCTGAAACCCGACCCGATGGTAGTTGGGCAGCGCGCGCGGATGGTCGGCCGTGCAGGTGTTCACCGTCATGGCCTTGGCGCCATGCGCCCAGACCAGGGCAACGGCGTGGCAGAGCAGCGGGTAGCCAAGGCCGCGGCCGACCATGTGCGGCACCAGGCCGAAATAGGCGAGATTCACCGCCGGCCAGAACCGTGCCTCGAGCTCGTAGAAGCCGACGGGTTCGCCGCCGACATAGAGCACGTGCAGGCTCACTCCGGGGGCGGCGAGCGCGGCGGCGAGGTCCGCGTCGCTGATCGCGCGGCGCAGCCACCACAAATGCGGCCCGCCGACCGTGTCATAGAGATAGCGATAGAACGCGACCGACGGGCGCGGCACCGTCACCACCTGCGCGGGCTCCGGAAAGGGCGGCGGCGTCCCCTCCGGCGCACGCTCCATCCGCAGGAAGGTGACGGTGACGCTGACCCGCTCGACGGGCTCCACGGCGCGGACCTGGCTCAATCGTCGAGAAAGCTGCGCAGCTTGCGGCTTCGGCTCGGGTGCTTGAGCTTGCGCAGCGCCTTGGCCTCGATCTGACGGATGCGCTCGCGGGTCACGTTGAACTGCTGGCCGACCTCCTCGAGCGTATGATCGGTGTTCATGCCGATGCCGAAGCGCATGCGCAGCACGCGCTCCTCGCGCGGCGTCAGGGTCGAGAGCACACGCGTCGCCGCCTCGCGCAGATTGGCCTGGATCGCCGCGTCGAGCGGGATGATCGCATTCTTGTCCTCGATGAAGTCGCCAAGATGGCTGTCCTCCTCATCGCCGATCGGTGTCTCCAGGCTGATCGGCTCCTTGGCGATCTTCAGCACCTTCCGGACCTTTTCGAGCGGCATGCCGAGCTTCTCGGCCAATTCCTCGGGTGCGGGCTCGCGGCCGATCTCGTGCAGCATCTGGCGCGACGTGCGGACCAGCTTGTTGATGGTCTCGATCATGTGCACCGGAATGCGGATGGTGCGCGCCTGGTCGGCGATCGAACGGGTGATCGCCTGGCGGATCCACCATGTCGCGTATGTGCTGAATTTGTAGCCGCGCCGATACTCGAATTTGTCCACCGCCTTCATCAGGCCGATATTGCCCTCCTGGATCAGATCCAGGAACTGCAGGCCGCGATTGGTGTATTTCTTGGCGATGGAAATCACCAGGCGCAGATTGGCCTCGATCATCTCCTTCTTCGCCCGCGCTGAGTCGCGCTCGCCGCGGCTGACGGTGGCATAGACACGACGGAACTCGCTGGTCGGCAGGCCCGCGTCGGTGGCGATCTGGCCGATGCGGGCACGCGCCACACCGATCTCCTCGCCATGCCGGGCAACGAAATTCTTCCAGCCGCGACCGGGCAGCTTGCTCACCCGCTCGAGCCAGTGCGGATCGAGCTCACGGCCATGATAGTGCTTGAGAAATTCGTCCCGGCTTACCTTCGACGCCTCGGCCAGCCGCAGCAGCTGGCCTTCGAGCGCGGTCAGCCGCTGGTTCAGCTGCTTGAGCTGCTGCACCAGTTCCTCGATGCGGTTGTTATGCAGCCGCACCTGTTCGACCTTGTGGACGAGTTCCTCGCGCAGCTTCTCGTAGGTCTTCTCCGAGCGCGGACTGATCTCCTCGCCGGCTCCGATGGTCTCGAGTCGCCGGCTCTGGATCTTGTGCACCTTCTTGTAGAGGGTTTCGATCTCCTCGAAGGTGGTCAGAACCTCGGGCTTGAGCTTCTCCTCGAGCGCCGAGAGCGACAGGCCGGCGCCCTCGCCTTCCTCCTCCTCCAGCTCCTCCGCCGGCTCGAAGCCAGGCGCGGCAGCGACGCCGTCGGCGCCCTCGGGCACCGCCTCGACCGCACCCGGGCTTGGTCCGCCCTGCGTCGCTTCCAGATCGATGATGTCGCGCAGCAGCATGCGCCCGGCCTTGAGCGCGTCATGCCAGGCGATGATGGCGCGAAAGGTGAGCGGGCTTTCACACAGCCCGCCGATCATCATCTCGCGCCCGGCCTCGATGCGCTTGGCGATGGCGATCTCGCCCTCGCGCGAGAGGAGTTCGACGCTGCCCATCTCGCGCAGATACATCCGCACCGGGTCATCGGTACGCCCGAGACTCTCCTCGTCGACGTTGCCGGCGTGCTCTTCGTCCTCGGTGTCCTCGACCTTCTCGACCTTGGCGGCCGGCTCGGCCTCTTCGCTTTCCTCCGCTTCGACGACCTGGATGCCCATCTCGCTGAGCATGGACATCACGTCCTCGATCTGCTCGGAGCTGTTCTGGTCGGGCGGCAGCACCGCGTTGAGCTCGTCGAAGGTGATGTAGCCGCGCTCCTTGCCGCGCGCGAGCAACCGCTTCACCGCCGCCGACTGGGTGTCGAGCAGCGTGGTGTCGACGTCCGGTTCGCTGGCAGCGGGCTCAGCGGTCGCTTGCTTGGTTGCCATGCCTCAGATCACCCCCATCATCGCTGCATCGATCATGCTGTCCGCGCGCGGCCGGCGCGCGCCGGATGCGCTCGCCCGCGCGTCTTCCGGCGGCGCCGGCTCAGGCGCCGCCGTCGCCGGTCTCGCCCTGGCGGAGACGCTCGCGCGCCTCGGCAAGGGCCAGGAGCCGCCGCTGGGTTCGTTCATCCGGCTGCTCGGCAAAATCGCGTTGCGCGGCCTCTATCTCGGCATCGAGGCGGGCGTGATGCAGGAGACCGAAAATATGCCACCATCCCGCTTCCGCCTCCGCCGACACGGCATCGGGCAACGCAAACACGGGCAACGGGAATGGCGACGACGCCAATACCCGCTTGCTCACCGCGTCCAGCCCAACGTCGTGCAGGTGGGCGATGAGGCCGGCGCTGTCAAGCGCCTGCCCCGCACGCCCGCGTGATTCTGCCCAGGCGAGCACGGCCTCGCGCAACGGGCCCAGCCAGGGGGGCAGATCGATCTGCTGCCACTGCTCCTCGATCCCGCCGATCAGGGCCGGGTGGTGCAGCAGAATGGCGGCGAGGAGGCGCAGACGCTCGGACGCCCCCTCTTCCGGGGTCGGCGAGGTACGGCTGGCGCCTAGCCAACCCGGCTTCGGCCCGAACGGGCCCGCCGAGCCGCCCGGCGCCTTGTTCCGTCTGCCAGGCGCGTGCAGGCGCCGGTTTTCGGCGAAGAACCGATCGAGCAGTGCCTGGCGATATTCCCGCGCCAGCCCGCGATCATCGATCCGGGCCGCGACAGCCTCCAGCCTGGCGCGGAACGCGGCCCGCTGTTCCGGCGAGGCCAGCGGCGCCGCCGCGCGGAGCAGACCGTAGAGCGCGTCGGCCAGAGGGGGTGCTGCGTCGAGCACGCGCTGGAACGCGTCGCTGCCCTGGTCGCGGATCAGCGCGTCGGGATCCTGGCCCTCGGGGAGGGTCGCGATGCGCAGGGTGCGTTCCGGTGCGAGCATCGGCAATGCGGCGTCGGCGGCACGGATCGAGGCGGCGCGGCCGGCGGCGTCGGCGTCGAAGCACAGCACCGGCTCGGGCGCGAGCCGCCAGAGCTCCTCCATCTGCTCGGCCGTCAACGCGGTACCGAGCGGCGCCACGGCGCCGGCGAAGCCGCCCTGGTGCAGGGCGATCACGTCCATGTAGCCCTCGGCGATGATCACCGGCGCGCCGGCGCGGGCCGCGGCACGCGCCAGATCGAGCCCGTAGAGCGTGCGGCGCTTGGAAAACAGCGCGGTTTCCGGGCCGTTGAGGTATTTGGGCTGCCCATCGCCGAGCGTGCGGCCGCCGAAGCTGATCACCGCGCCGCGGCGATCGCGGATCGGGAACATCACCCGCTCGAAAAACAGCTCAAAGGGCCGCGCGCCGCCCTCGTCCTGGCGCAGCAGGCCGGCCTCGGCGAGCATCGCGGGCTCGATTCCGTCGCGCCCGAGTTCGGCGGTCAGCGCGCCACGGCCCGGGGCATAGCCGAGACCGAAGCGGCGAATGGTCTCCTCGGACAACCCTCGGCCGCGCAGATAGGACAGGGCGCGGGCCCCCTCCGGCAGCAGCAGCCGGCGCTGGAACGCCGCGGCGGCGGCGGTCAGCACGCTGCCGAGATCATGCCGCCGCCGCTCGGCCGCGGCGGCCTCGGCGCTCGGCCGCGGGACGTCCAGCCCAGCCTCCCGGGCCAGGAGGTCGACCGCCTCGCGGAAGTCGAGCCCCTGCGTCTGCATGACGAAACCAACCGCATCACCGTGCGCGCCGCAGCCGAAGCAGTGGAAATGGTCGTCATAGACGTAGAACGAGGGCGTATTCTCCTGGTGGAAGGGGCAGTTTCCCTTCCAGTTGCGCCCCGAGCGGGCCAGCCGCACGCGCCGGCCGATCAGCGCCGGGAGCGGAGTGCGCGCGCGCAGTTCGTCGAGGAAGGCCGCGGGCAGCGCCACTCAGCCACCGAGTGTCTGGCGCACCGCCATGCCCGCCGCGGCCATGTCGAGCGCCGCGCCAAACCGGGATTTCAGCGCGCCCATCACCTTGCCCATGTCCTTGACGCTGGTGGCACCGGTCTCGGCAATGGCCGCCGCGACCGCCGTCGCCAGTGCCTCGCCCTCGATCGCCGGGGGCAGGAATGTCTCGATCAGCGCGATCTCCGCCTCCTCCTTGGCGACCAGGTCGGCGCGGTTGCCCTGGCGGTAGAGCGCGACCGATTCCTGGCGCGATTTGACCATGGCACGCAGCATGCCGAGGATGTCGGCATCGGGAACGCGCTCGACGCCGCGCGGTCGGGCGGCGATATCGACCTCCTTGAGTCGCGCGAGGATCATGCGCAGTGTGGAGACGCGCGGCGCATCGCCAGCCTTCATCGCCGCCTTGAGCTGATCGGTGAACTCGTCGCGCATGGTCATGGTCGGCCTCCTGATCCAGGATGGCTGGTCTATCGTCGCCGCTGCCCGGAGGGAAGCATCAACGGCGCGGCCGGCGAGCGGGGACACAGGAGCGCTGTCCCCGCGGACGGCCGCGAATCACGCGACACACCA
>DAIDKZ010000234.1 GCA_027449745.1 Acetobacteraceae bacterium
GCCGGTGCTGCGCATGGACAGCGATATCTCGCTCGCCAGCGATCCGGCGATCGGGTTCGGCTTCACGCCGCCCAGGGCCGGCAAGCTCACCGTCGCCGTGCGCGACAGCTCCGGCGCGGCGTGGCACGAGGCGTTCGATGTCGCGCCGCTTTCCTGAGCTTGCCGCGCTCGCCTTCACGGCGTTTCTGATCGCCGCCGGACCGGCCACCGAGGAGCCCTCGGCGCCATGGGCGGGCGATCCGCACGCGCCGCTGCCGGTGGGCATTGCCGGTGGCGGCGTCGTCCACACGGACGCCCTGCGCGCCCTCATCGCCTCCGGCACGCCGCTGCTGCTCGATGTCGCCGCCCGACCCGAACGGCCCCAGGGCCTGGCACCCGGCAATGCGTGGCTACCGCCGGCGCACCGCGACATCGCCGGCAGCGTCTGGCTGCCGGGGTTCGGCCGTGGCGTGCTGGCGGACGGCGAGGCGGGCGCGTTCCAGGCCCGCGTTGCCGCGCTGGCCGATGGCGATCACGACCGCACCATCGTCGTCTATTGCCACGAGCGCTGCTGGCTGAGCTGGAACGCGGCGCGGCGGCTCATCGATGCCGGCTGGCACCACGTGCTGTGGTATCCGGAGGGCGTGGAGGGCTGGGAGGGTGCCGGGCAGGCGCTGGCCGCGACGCGCTGAGCTCTACCAGAACCAGCGGATCGCCAGCTGCCCGGGCGCCAAAACGCCGAGCGCCCAGATCAGGGCGGAGGCGACGTTGGCCAGCTGGAAGGGCAGTACCGGCATGGCGCAGATGCCTGCCACAAGCGGCATGGCCGAGCGCAGCGGGCCGAAGAACCGCCCGAGAAATACCCCGAGCACGCCCCAGCGGGCGAAGAACGCCCGCCCGCGCGCCAGCAGATCCGGCCGGCGCGAGAGCGGCCAGTATCCCGCGATCGCCGACTTGAAGTGATAGCCGAGCCAGTAGGAGAGCCAGTCGCCGAGGACAGCGCCGAGCGCCGCTGCGGCCCAGACCGGCCAGAACCCGACCCCCGCCGCGCCAAGCAGCCCGCCAGCGCCGAGCAGGATGGCGGTGGCCGGCAGCAACAGGGAGATGAAGGCGAGCGACTCGCCGAAGGCCAGCGCGAACACGACGACCACCGCCCAGTGCCCGCTGGCACCGATGCAGCGGAGCACCGCCTCGGCAAAGCCGGCGATGGCGTCGGCGCTCAATGCCGGACCAGCGCCAGCACGATCTCAGCCGCGATCAGGATGATGATGAGCACTTCGAGCAGTTCGGCCCGGCTGCTCGCCGCCTCGGCATAGAGCGCCTCGTAGGTGTCGCGGATGATGGCGAGCTTGCGCGCCACCGCCGCGCTCACCGCCGGCACCCGAAACAGCTCCAGCGCGGCGCTGTAGATGCGGGCGAGATAGACGTCCTCCGTCACCTGCAGCGCGTTGTCTACCTTCTCGGTGAGCTCCGTCACCTCGGCCACCAGCATGTAGAGCCGCCGCGCCAGCCCGGCATAGCGACGCGCGCCGAACAGGGCGGCGCCGCGGCGGGTGGACTCGACGAGATCGTTCATCCGCGGCAGCTCGTCATCGAGCAGCTCGTCGTAGTAGCGCATTTCGAGCAGCTGCGCGTTGGCGACCTCGATGACGTCGATGACGTCGGAGTCGCCGCGCGGCTCGTAGACGAAGGCCCGGTCCCACGTCAGTACGGCGAGGTCGTCGGTGTAGTAGGAGAAGCGCTGGCGCAGCAGGTCGGCGCGCGCTGGCTCGGAGAGCGGTCGCGCCTCGCCGGCGAGCAGCGGGACCAGGTCGATGCGCTCGACCAGCTCGGCCGCGCTCGGCCGCCCCTCGACCACGCGCAGCACGCCGATGAGATAATCCTCCTCCAGCGTGCGCGCGCTCGGGCGGGTGAACGCCGGGCCGATCACGCCGCGCAGCCGGTCGAGCAGCGCATGCCATGGCGGCTGCGTGCCGTCGGGGCCGACGCTGCGGTCCAGCAGATTGAGCTGGCGGCAGAACTCGGGCCAGTCCAGCCGCTCCAGCCCGACGCGCAGCGCCAGGCTGACGACGCCGAAATCGAACACGCGCGCGGTGAGGCCGGCGCGGACCTCCCTTTCGCCGAGCGTCAGCGCCAGTTCCCCGAGGCCCAGCACCACGGGCGGCACGCCGAAGGCGACGGCCTTGGCCGGCGTGACGGTAAAACGGCCGCGCGCCGCCTGCCCCTGCGCGCGCTGGGACCAGAGCGTTTCGACCTGGGTGAGGTCGATTGTATCGGCGATGTCGAACAGCCGATAGGCGATGGCCGCGCCGGCGATGATCTCGGGCGCGGCCATGTCGCTACATCGTCGCGCCGATCTGCCAGGGGGCAAACTCGGCGGCGCCGAAATCGAAGCGCTCGCTCTTGGTCGGCTCGCCCGAGGCGACGCGGAGGATGAGATCGAAAATCCGCTCGCCGCACTGGGCCACGCTCTCCTCGCCGTCGAGGATGGTGCCGCAATTCACGTCCATATCGTCCTCCATGCGGCGATACATCGGCGAATTGGTGGCGAGCTTGATCGAGGGCGCCGGCTTGCAGC
Source organism: Acetobacteraceae bacterium (assembly GCA_027449745.1). Classification (GTDB taxonomy): domain Bacteria; phylum Pseudomonadota; class Alphaproteobacteria; order Acetobacterales; family Acetobacteraceae; genus JAJZVV01. The sequence continues at coordinate 2,558 of DAIDKZ010000234.1, forward strand.
CGAACACGCTGCCCCGCCCGGTGGTGAAGCAGACCAGATTCGCCCCGCCGGCGACCTGCCCGGTCGCGGCCACCGGGTCGTAGCCGGGCGTGTCCATGAAGACGAAGCCCTTCGCCGTCACCGCCTCGGCGTAGCGCACCACGTCCACGAGATTGGTGCTGCCGGCCTTGGCCATGGCGCCGAGGGATTTCTCCAGGATGGTGGTCAGCCCGCCCGCCTTGTTGCCGGGCGAGGGGTTGGCGTCCATCTCCGCGCCTTCACGGGCGGTGTACTCCTCCCACCATTTCATCAGCCCGACGAGCTTCGCCCCGACCTCGCGCGAGACCGCGCGGCGGGTGAGCAGGTGCTCGGCGCCGTAGGTCTCCGGTGTCTCGGAGAGGATCACCGTGCCGCCGTGGCGCACCAGCAGGTCCGAGGCCATGCCGAGCGCGGGGTTGGCGGAGACGCCCGAATATCCGTCCGAGCCGCCGCACTGCAGCGCCAGGGTGAGCTCGCGCGCCGGCACCTTCTCGCGATGCACCTGGTTGGCCTCGGCCAGCACCTCATGCACGAACGCGATGCCGGCCTCGACCGTCTTGCGCGTGCCGCCCATGGACTGGATGTCCATCGCCCTGAGCCTTCCGGCGAGGCGCTGCTCCTCCATCAGCCCGCCGATCTGGTTCACCTCGCAGCCGAGGCCGAGCACGATGACGTGGGAGAAGTTCACGTGCCGCGCATAGCCGCCGAGGGTGCGGCGCAGCAGCGCCAGCGGCTCCTTCTGCGTCATGCCGCAGCCGGTCTTGTGGGTGAGCGCGACGACGCCATCGACGTTCGGATATTCGGCGAGCGGATCGTGGCCGGAAAAGGGATTGCGTCGAAACGCGCCGGCGACGAGCTCCGCGACATGGGCGCTGCAGTTCACGCTGGTGAGGATGCCGATATAGTTGCGCGTCGCGACGCGGCCGTCGGCACGGCGGATGCCCATGAAACTGGCCGGCGGATCGATATACGCGGTGGGCACGGCATCGACGCCATAGGCGTAGTCGCGCGAGAAATCGCCCATGCCACAATTCTGCGTGTGCACGTGCTGGCCGGGCGCGATCGGCCGGGTCGCGAAGCCGATGATCTGGCCGTAGCGGCGCACCGGCTCGCCCTCGGCGTGGGCGCGCACGGCGACCTTGTGGCCGGCCGGAATGCGCTCGGCGGCGGCGATCCCCTCGGCGACCGGCGCGCCGGGCAGCAGCGCCGCGCGGGCGATGACGACGCCATCCTCGGGATGGAGGCGAATGACGGGTGCGGTCATGGCGGTCATGATTTCTTCTCGAGCCCCTCGCGGAAGGCGCCAACCGCGGCGCGGGCGGCCTGCAGCAGGAGGCCGCTGTCATTGAGAATGGTGCAGAAGCGGAAGCCCATGCCGATGGCGCGCACGGCATAGGCGGGCGAGCCGCAATGGATGCCGGCGGCGATGCCGCGCTTGCCGGTCTCCTTGATCAGCCGCTCATAGATGGCGAGAATCTGCGGCTCCTCGCGATCCATCCGCGGCGCCAGGCCGAGCGAGAAGCCGAGATCGGACGGCCCGACATAGATCGCGTCGATGCCCTTCACGTCGAGGATAGCATCGAGATTGTCGAGCGCCTGCTGCGTCTCGATCATCGGGATGCAGAGAATCTCGTCATTCGCGGTGGCCTGATAGCCGACCGACTCGCCATAGATGCCGGCGCGGATCGGCCCGTTGGAGCGGGTACCGCGCGGCGGATATTTGCACGCGGTGATGAACGCCTCGGCCTGGTCGCGCGTGTTCACCATCGGGCAGATCACGCCATAGGCGCCGGCGTCCAGCACCTTGCCGATGATGCCCGGCTCGTTCCACGGCACGCGGACCATCGGCAGCACCGGATGGACCTGCATCGCCTGGAAGCAGGCGACCATGGAGAGATAGTCCTGCACGCCGTGCTGCAGATCGACGGTGACGCTGTCCCAACCGCCCTGCGCCATCACTTCGGCCGAGAAGCCGGCGGGGATCGCGAGCCACCCGTTGATGGTGGGCTTGCCCTCGCGCCAGCGCTGCTTGAGCGTGTTCTTCGCCATGATCGTTCTCCCTCCCGTGCCAAGTCGGTGATGCTAGGCACCGGGAGGGAAAGCGTCAAAGCCGCTCTCGGCATGGCTGCCGGCCGCGCCGGCCCGCTGCGGTCAGCGCGGCGTCATGCGGATCGCCCCGTCGAGGCGGATCGTCTCCCCGTTCAGCATCTGGTTCTCGACGATCTGCACCGCGAGCTGGGCGAACTCGCGCGGCTGGCCGAGCCGTGCCGGATGCGGCACCGAGGCGGAGAGCGAGGCGCGCGCGGGCTCCGGCAGCTTGCCCAGCAGGGGCGTGTCGAAAATCCCCGGCGCGATGGTGCAGACGCGGATCAGCCGCGAGGCGAGGTCGCGCGCGGCGACGATGGTCATGCCGACGACCCCGGCCTTGGAGGCGGAATAGGGAATCTGGCCGATCTGCCCCTCGTACGCGGCGACGGAGGCGGTCAGCACGGCGACGCCGCGCTCCCCGTCCTCGGGCTCGGTGCGCGCCATCGACGCCGCTGCCAGGCGCAGCGCGTTGAACGTGCCGATCAGGTTGACCCGGATCACTGCCTCGAACTGCTCGAGCGGGGCGGGGTTACCGTCGCGATCGACCAGCCGCTGCGCCCCGCCGCGCCCGGCGCAGTGGATCAGGATGCGCAGCGGACCCGCGGCCTCGGCCGCTTCGACCACCGCGCGCATCGCCGCCTCGCTGGTGACGTCCGCGGCGACGAAGCGCGCGCCGATGCGCCGCCCGACCTCCTCGCCGGGCGAGCCCGGCAGATCGCAGATCACCACTTTGGCACCGCGCGCGATCAGCGCCTCGGCGCTGGCCAGCCCGAGCCCGGAGGCGCCGCCAGTGACGATGGCGACCTTGCCTTTCGGATCCATGGATGTCTCTCCGTTCAGATGCGTTCGATGATGGTCGCGTTGGCCATGCCGCCGGCCTCGCACATGGTCTGCAGCCCATAGCGACCGCCGCTCCGCTCGAGCGCGTGCAGCATCGTCGTCATCAGGCGCGCGCCCGAAGCGCCGAGCGGATGGCCGAGTGCAATCGCGCCGCCGCACGGGTTCAGCCGCCCATCGTCGCCGCCGATTTCCTTCTGCCAGGCGAGCGGAACGGAGGCGAAGGCCTCGTTGACCTCGAAATGGTCGATGCGGTCCAGCGACAGACCGCTCTTCTGCAACACGCGCCGGGTGGCCGGGATCGGCGCGGTGAGCATCAGCAGCGGATCGTCGCCGATGACATCGAAGCCCACGAAGCGCGCGCGCGGCCGGCAGCCGAGACGCACCGCCGCCTCTTCGCTCATCAGCAGCACCGCGGCGGCACCGTCGGTGATCTGCGAGGAATTGCCGGCGGTGATCGACCAGCGGATTTCGGGGAAGCGCTCCGCCAGCGCCGGATGCTCGAACGAGGGCTTGAGCCCCGCCAGCCCCTCCGCGGTGGTGGCGGGACGGATGGTCTCATCCTCGGTGACGACGCCGTTGCCCGACGGAACCGGCACGATCTCGGCATCGAAATGCCGTGCCGCCCGGGCGGCGGCGGCGCGCTGGTGCGAACGAGCGGCATAGGCGTCGAGTGCGGCACGGTCGATGCCCCAGCGTGCGGCGACGATCTCGGCCGAGACCCCCTGGTTGACGAGCCCGGGCGCGTAGCGGCGCGAAAACCCTTCGCCGAAGGGATCCTTGCCGACGCGCGAACTGCCCATCGGCACCCGGCTCATGGATTCGACGCCGCCGGCGATGACGATGTCGTAAGCGCCGGCCATGATGCCCTGGGCCGCGAAATGCACCGATTGTTGCGAGGAGCCGCAGCGCCGGTCGATCGTGGTGGAGGGCACGTGCTCGGGAAAGCCCGCGGCCAGCCAGGCGATGCGCCCGGGGCTGCCAGCCTGCTCGCCGACCTGGCTGACACAGCCGACGATGACATCGTCGACCTGGCCGGCATCGATCCCGTTGCGCTCCACCAGCGCCTTCAGCGCGACCGCCAGCAGGTCGCACGGATGCACCGCGCTGAGGCTGCCGCCCTCCTTGCCACGGCCCATCGGCGTGCGCACGGCATCGATGATGACGGGTTCGCGGCGCATCGGTCTCCTCCTATGCTCGTTGCCAACATTGAGCCGTCCGGAGCGCGCCGCTGTCAATCGGGCGCCCGGCGGTACGCCCAGGGAGGACACCGGATGGACTTGCTCGCCGCCCGCGCCGCCGCGACGCCGACGAAGATCGCGCTGCACCTGCCCGACAGCGGCGAGGCGATGGATTTCCGCACACTCGATACCCGCGCGGCGCGCGCCGCGCGCTGGCTTGTCGGTCGTGGCCTGCAGGCGGGCGAGCGCATCGCGCTGCTGATGGAGAACCGGGCCGAGCTGATCGAGCTCGCCTTCGCCGCCCAGCGCGCCGGCCTCTATTACACGCCGATCTCGAACCATCTCCGCCCCGCGGAGATCGCCTACATCCTCGCCGATGCCGGCGCGCGGCTGCTCGTCGCCACGCCCGAGACCGCAGCCGCGGCCGCCGCCGCGCTGGCCGATCGGCCGGAGCTCCCCCGCTTCATCGCCGGCGGCGACGTGCCGGGCTTCGCCTCCTACGAGGCGGTACGCAACAGCCAGGACCCCGTGCCGCCCCTGCCGGAGCGGCCGGTCGGGCGCGACCTGCTCTATTCCTCCGGCACCACCGGCCGGCCCAAGGGCGTGAAAATGCCGCTGCTGCCACCGGAGATGCGGGCGAACCCGCCGGTGCACCCGAGCTGGCACTTCTATGGATTCTCGGCCGATACCGTCTATTTCTCCCCCGGGCCCCTCTACCACGCCGCGCCGCACCGCTACGTGCTGCGCGTGGTGCAGGAAGGGGGAAGCTGCATCATCCCGCGCAAGTTCACCGCCGCCGCCGCGCTCGCCGCGATCGAGCGCTACCGGGTGACGCACAGCCAGTGGGTGCCGACCATGTTCCACCGGCTGCTGGCCTTGCCGGAAGCGGAACGCCACCGCTACGACCTCGCCAGCCACCGCGTCGCCATCCACGCCGCGGCCCCATGCCCGGTGGCGCTGAAGCGGGCGATGATCGCCTGGTGGGGACCGATCCTCTACGAGTACTATGCCGGCTCGGAGGCCTTCGGCATCACCGTCATCGACAGTCCGACCTGGCTCGCCCATCCCGGCTCGGTCGGCAAGCCGCTGTCGGGCGCGGTGCACATCCTGGGCGAGGACGGGCGCGAGCTGCCGCCCACCGAGGTCGGCACGATCAGCTTTTCTGGCGGGCCACCCTTCGAATATCTCAACGCGCCGGAGAAGACCGCGGCCGCCTACGACGCTGCCGGGCGGGCGAGCTATGGCGATCTCGGCTGGCTCGACGCCGAGGGATTCCTCTATCTCAGCGACCGGCGCGCGGACCTGATCATTTCCGGCGGGGTCAATATCTACCCCGCCGAGGTGGAGGACACGCTGATCCAGCACCCGCTGGTCGCCGACGCCGCGGTGATCGGACTGCCGGACGCCGAGTTCGGCGAGCAGGTCGCCGCGATCGTGCAGCCGCACAACCCGGCGGCGGCCGATCCGGCCACGGCGGCGGCACTGATCGCCTTCTGCCACGAGCATCTCGCCGGGCCGAAATGCCCCCGCCGCATCTTCTTCACCGACGCCCTGCCACGCTCGGAAGCCGGCAAACTGCTGCGCCGGCTGCTCAAGGAGCAGTACCGCAGCGCCGCGTAGTGGCCGGCCGCCGGGGGCTACTCCGCGGCCAACGCGGTCGCCGGCGCGCGATAGCGCTCGATCAGTTTCGTCCGCGCCGCCGCCGCCTCGCGCATCGCGCGCTCCTTGACGTGGCCATAGCCGGCGATTTGCGCCGGGATATCGGCGAGCGCGATCGCCGTCTCCAGCGTCTCGCGCGTCAGCGTGCGCGCGATCTCCCCCATCAGCGCCTCATATTCCTCGATGAGACGCCGCTCCGCCTGGCGCTCCTCGGTGCGGCCAAACGGATCGAGCGCCGTACCGCGCAGCGCTTTCAGCCGCCGCAGCACGCCGAACGCCTGCATCACCCACGGCCCATAGGCGCGCTTGACGAGATGCCCGGTGCGCGGATCGCGCTTGGCGAGAAGCGGCGGGGCGAGATGGAATTGCAGCGTGTAATCGCCCTCGAACTGCGATTCCAGGCGCTGGCGGAAAGCGCCGTCGCTGTAGAGCCGGGCCACTTCGTACTCGTCCTTGTAGGCCATCAGCTTGAAGAGATTGCGCGCGACCGACTCGGTCAGCGCCGAGGAAGTCGGTGCGATCTCCGCCTCGCGCGCCTGCACCCGGGCGACGAGGTCGCGGTAGCGGCGCGCGTAGGACCGGTTCTGGTAGCGCCGCAGCTCTTCTGCGAAGCGGTCGATGCGCCCGTCAAGCGTCTCCGGCGCTTTCGCCGCGCCGTTGCGCTCGCCGACGATGGCGGCGACGCGCGACGGATCCTGCGCGGCGGCGCGGCCCCATTCGAAAGCCGCCTTGTTCATCTCCACCGCGGTGCCATTCAGTTCGATCGCCGTCATCAGGGCCTCGCGCCCGATCGGCACCAGGCCGCGCTGCCAAGCATAGCCGAGCACGAACAGATTCGTGCCGATAGCGTCACCGACCAGCGCGGTCGCGAGCGACGTGGCGTCCACCATGTCCATCCGCCCGACGCCGACGGCGCCCTCGATCGCCTGTTCGAGCTTGCCGATCGGCAGGCGCATTCCAGGATGCATGACGAAATCGGCGGTGATGGTCTCGTGCGTGTTCACCACCGCGCGCGAACGGCCCGGCTCCAGCGCCGCCAGCGCCTCCCGTCCGGCGCCGACGACGAGATCGCAGGCCAGGAGCAGGTCCGCGCCGCCCATGCCGACACGCAGACTGCGCAGATCCGCCTCGTTGGCAGCGATCTTGATGTGGCTCCAGACGCTGCCGCCCTTCTGTGCCAGACCCATCTGGTCGAGCACGGTGACGTGCTTGCCCTCGGCGTGCGCGGCGACCCCGAGCAGGGCGCCGATGGTCACCACCCCGGTGCCGCCGATGCCGGCGACGAGCAGTCCGAACGGCCGGTCCAGCGATGGCAGGCGGGGCTCCGGCAGATCCTGGAAGATCGCGGCCTCCACGCGTTTGCCACGGCGCAGCTTGCCGCCATGCACGGTGACGAAGCTCGGGCAGAAGCCCTCGACGCAGGAGAAATCCTTGTTGCAGGAGGATTGATCGATGGCGCGCTTGAGGCCGAACTCCGTGGGCAGCGGCGCCACCGACAGACAGTTGGATTGCACGGAGCAGTCACCACAGCCTTCGCAGACGCGCGCATTGATGACCGCGCGCTTCGCCGGATCGACCATCGCGCCACGCTTGCGCCGCCGCCGCTTCTCGGAGGCGCAGGTCTGGTCATAGACGATGGCGGTAACGCCTTCGATCTGGCGCAGCTCGCGTTCCAGCGCCGGCAGATCCCGCCGATGGCGCACGGTGGCACCGGGGGCGAGGTCCGTGACGGCGGCATATTTCTCCGGCTCGTCGGTGACGACATGAACCTGCCGCACGCCCTCGGCCGCGAGTTGGCGGGTGATCTGCGCGGGTGTCGGATGACCATCCACCGGCTGGCCGCCCGTCATCGCCACCGCGTCGTTGTAGAGCAGCTTGTAGGTCATATTCACGCCCGCGGCGACGGCGGCGCGGATGGCGAGGATGCCGGAATGGACGTAGGTACCGTCACCGATATTGGCGAAGACGTGCTTCTCCTCGGTGAACGGGGCCTGACCGATCCAGGCCGCGCCTTCGCCGCCCATCTGAGAGTACGGCTCGGTGCTGCGGTCCATCCACTTCGCCATGAAGTGGCAGCCGATGCCGGCCATGGCGCGGCTGCCGTCGATCACCTTGGTGGACGTGTTGTGCGGGCAGCCGGAACAGAAATACGGTCGGCGCAGCACGCCGGCGTCGAGACGCTGGACGGAGGCCGCCTGCGTCTCCAGGAACGCCAGGCGATTATGCATCGCGGAGCTCTCGCCCTGCCGCGGCGCCAGCCGCCGCGCAAGCACCAGGGCAATGTCCGCAGCCGACAGCTCGCCCGCGGCGGTGAGCAGCGTCGTGCCAGTCTCGTCATGCTTGCCGACGACGCGCGGGCGCTCGGCCAGGCCGTAGAGGATGTCCTTCACCTGGCTCTCGATCACCGGCGCCTTCTCCTCGACGACGACAATCTCCTCCAGCCCGCCGGCGAAGGTACGGATGATTTCCGGATCGATCGGCCAGGTCAGCGCCAGCTTCAAGATCCGCAACCCGGCACCGCGCCCCTCGAGATCGAGGTCCGCGATCGCCTGGCGCAGGTCGAGCAGCGACTTCCCGGCAGTGATGATGCCGAACCGCGCGCCGGGATCGTCGCGCAGGATGCGGTCGAGCCGGTTCTCGCGCACGTAGGCCTGCATCGCCGGAAGCCCGATCGCGTGCACGCGGGCTTCCTGATCCATCGGCTGATCGCCGATGCGGATGCCCGGTGCGCCCGGCGCGCGGCGTTCGCCGTCCGGATAGGCGAAGCGGAAATCATCGAGCGCGAAGCTGACGGAAGCGGAACTGTCCACGACGTCGGCCACCGTCTTGAAGCCGACATAGAGTCCGGAATAGCGCGATGCGGCCCAGCCATGCAGGCCGAGCTCGATCAGGTCGTGCACCGATGCCGGCACCAGCACGGGCACCAGGCTGGCGATCAGCGCCGGCTCGCTCTGGTGCGGCACGGTGGAGGACTTGCAGGCATGGTCGTCGCCGGCGGCCAGCAGCACGCCACCATAAGGCGAGGTGCCGGCGAAATTCGCATGCTTGATTGCATCGCCGGCGCGGTCCACACCCGGCCCCTTCCCGTACCAGAAGGCGAAGACGCCGTCATAGCGCGCGCCCGGATAGAGCGGCACCTGCTGCGAGCCGCCGATCGCGGTGACCGCGATCTCCTCGTTCAGACCGGGCTGGAAATGCACATGCTGGGCGGCGAGGTGCTGGCGGGCCTGCCAGAGCTGGATATCCACCTGCCCGAGCGGCGAACCACGATAGCCGCTGATGAAGCAGGCCGTGTTCAGCCCGGCCCGCATGTCGAGCGCGCGCTGGAGCAGCGGCAGACGCACGAGCGCCTGGGTGCCGGTGAGATAGACGCGATCGATGTCGACGGCATATTTGTCGTCGAGCGTGATGGCACCGTGCTTCATTCCGGACACTCCCGTTGGCGTCGGCCGCCGGTCACGGCGGCTCCCCTCTGGGAAAGATAGGGGATCGGTGCGACGGGCGCCAATGGCCCGCACGGCCGTGGGAAAATCGCAAGCTTGCGACCGTCCCGCGCCGCGGCTGGGCGCTATCCCACTGCCCCGCCGCGGCTCGGCGAAATTTTGTTGCGCGTTGTGCACTGCAGCACGCAATCGGACGTTTGCTCGCGCTGGCGGCGCGGCCTATTCTCTGGCGAAATTCCAACCTGAGGAGGCAGTCCGGCGATGTCAGAGCAAGGCCGGCGACAGGCGCTGTCCTATGTTCATGGCGTCAGCACGACGCCACTGATCGGTGCCACCATCGGCGGGTTCTTCGATGACGCGGCCGCGCGATGGGCGGCGAATGACGCGCTGATCGTCCGTCACCAGGGGATTCGCTGGCGCTACGCGGAGCTGAAGCAGCGGGTGGACGCGGTCGCCGCCGGTCTGCTCGCGCTTGGCCTCGAGCCGGGGGACCGCATCGGCATCTGGGCGCAGAACTGTGCCGAGTGGCTGCTGACGCAATACGCCGCCGCCAAGGCCGGGCTGATCCTGGTCACCGTCAACCCCGCCTATCGCACCGCCGAGCTCGAATACGCGCTGAACCTCGCCGGCTGCAAGGCACTGGTCATGGCGCGTGCGTTCAAGAGCAGCGACTATATCGGCATGATGCGCCAGCTGGCGCCGGAACTCGATGCCGGCGCGCGCGCCTTGTCGGCCGCCCGCCTGCCGCATCTGAAATTGCCCATCCTGATCTCGGACCAGCCGGAACCCGGCTTCCTCCGCTTCGCCGAGATCGCCGCGGCAGCAACGCCGGCCACCGCCGCGCGCATCACCGCGCTCACCGGCTCGCTGCAGTTCGACGACCCGATCAATGTCCAGTTCACCTCGGGCACGACCGGATTTCCCAAGGGCGCGACGCTCTCGCACCACAACATCCTCAACAACGGGTTCTTCGTCGGCGAAGCGATCCGGCTCCAGCCAGGCGAGAAAGTCTGTGCGCCGGTGCCGCTCTATCATTGTTTCGGCATGGTGATGGCCAATCTCGCGTGCCTCACGCATGGCGCGACGGTGGTCTATCCCGCCGAGGGATTCGATCCGCTGGCCACGCTCGAGGCCGTGCACGCCGAGCGCTGCAACGCGCTCTACGGTGTGCCGACCATGTTCATCGCCGAACTCGACCATCCGGAGTTCGCCCGCTTCGATCTCTCCTGCCTGCGCACTGGCATCATGGCCGGCGCACCCTGCCCGATCGAGGTGATGCGCAAGGTGATTGAGCGCATGAACATGCGCGAGATCACCATCGCCTACGGCATGACCGAGACCAGCCCGGTGAGTTTCCAGAGCGCGGTCGACGATCCGATCGAGAAACGGGTCTCCACCGTCGGCCGCGTCCAACCGCATCTGGAGGTCAAGATCATCGATGCCGAGGGGCATATCGTGCCGCGCGGCGTGCCGGGCGAGCTCTGCACGCGCGGCTATTCGGTGATGCTCGGCTACTGGGACGACGAGACGCGCACCCGCGAGGCGATCGACCGGGCGGGCTGGATGCACACCGGCGATCTCGCCACCATCGACGAGCAGGGCTATTGCGCCATCGTCGGACGCATCAAGGACCTCGTCATCCGCGGCGGCGAGAACATCTATCCGCGCGAGGTCGAGGAATTCCTCTACCGGCACCCGAAGGTCCAGGCGGTGCAGGTCGTCGGCATTCCGGACGCGAAATATGGCGAGGAGCTGTGCGCCTGGATCCGCCTCGCCGAGGGCGTCACCGCCACCGATGAGGAGATCCGCGATTTCTGCCGCGGCCAGATCGCGCACCAGAAGATTCCCCGCTACATCCGGTTCGTGGATGATTTTCCCATGACGGTGACGGGCAAGATCCAGAAATTCATCATCCGCGAGCGAATGGTCGCCGAGCTCGGCCTCGCCGCCGGCGAACGCGGGTCGCGCCCGGCGGCCTGAAGGTCCGATGGACCAGACCGCGCGCAAGGCGCACCGACGGCGCGTCCGCGCGGATGCGCTGCCCAAGGTCGTGCGTATCGGGCTGCCGAAGGATCGCTGGCGCGACCTTTATCATTCGCTGCTGGTGCTGCCGTGGAGCGGCTTCTTCGCCATCCTGGTCGGCTTCTACCTCGCCGCGAACACTGTGTTCGCGACCCTGTTCGTGCTCCAGCGCGGCGCCATCGCCGGCGCCGAAACGGGCTCGTGGCTGGAGGCGTTCTTCTTCAGCGTCGAGACCATGGCCACCGTCGGCTACGGCGTGCTGCACCCGGGCACGCTCTACGGCCATATCGTCGCCACGACGGAGATCATTTTCGGCGTCATGGTGGTACCGCTGGCGACCGGGCTGGTGATCGCCAAGTTCACCCGCCCGACGGCGCGCATCCTGTTCAGCCGGCACGCCGTGATCACCGGATTCGAGGGCCAGCCGACGCTGATCTTCCGCGCCGCCAATCTGCGCAGCAACCAGATCATCGAGGGCCGCGCGCAGGTCTCGCTGCTCCGCCGGCAGACCACCCAGGAAGGCCACCAGCTGCGCCGTATCATCGATTTGCCGCTGCTGCGCCAGACGAGTCCGATCTTCGCGCTCAGCTGGTCGGTGATGCACCGCATCGACGAGGCGAGCCCGCTCGCCGGCGTGGACGCGGCGTCGCTGCACGCGGATGACGCCCGCATCCTGGTCGTGATGACCGGCATCGACGGCACCACGTCTTCGACCGTGCATGCCACGCACCAATACACGGCCGGCGATATCCGCTTCGGTCACGCTTTCGTCGATGTTGTCTCGCTCGCGGCGGACGGCACGCCGCACATCGACTTCAACCGCTTCCACGAGACGCGGCCGGCGCCCCCGGCCGCGGCCGTGGAGCCGGTTCAGCGCCCGCCGGAAACGGGCAGGATCGCGCCGGTGATGTAGGAGGAAGCCGGCGAGAGCAGCCAGGCGATCGCCTCCGCCGTCTCCTCGGGCGAACCGACGCGCTGCATCGGCACGAATCCGACGAGCCGGGCAAGCCGGTCGCCGCCGCCGGCGGCGGCGTGCAGTTCGGTCTCGATCAGCCCCGGCGCCACCGCGTTCACCCGGATGCCCTCGGCGGCAACCTCGCGCGCGAGGCCGATGGTGAAGCTGTCCACCGCGCCTTTGCTCGCCGCGTAGTGCACCCACTCGCCACCGCCGCCGAGTTCGGCCGCGCGCGAGCCGACATTGACGATCGCGCCGCCCTTGCCGCCATGCTTGGTGGACAGGCGCCGGATCGCCTCGCGGGCGCAGAGGAACAGGCCGGTCACGTTCACCGCCAGCACCCGCTCCAGCACCGCCGGCGTGATCGACTCCACCCGCCCGACCGGGCCGGTGACACCGGCATTGGCGACCAGCCCGCCGAGCGGGCCGAGCGCGCGCTCCGCGGTCTCGAACAGGCGGACGATATCAGCCTCCTGGCCGGTATCGCCCTGGATCGCCACCGCCTTGCCGCCGGCCGCCTCGATCGCGGCGACGACCTGGTGCGCGGCTGCCTCGTTGCTGGCGTAATTGACCGCAACCGCATGCCCCTCGGCGGCCAGCCGCCGGCACGTCGCGGCACCGATGCCCCGGCCACCGCCGGTGACGATCACCATGCGCTTTTCGCTCATTGTTTCCTCCCGCTGCTGGGGTTCCGCACGGATGGCGGATCAGCGCGAATAGAATTCGACCACCAGGTTCGGCTCCATCTGCACCGGATAGGGCACGTCCGAGAGCTTGGGGCTGCGCAGGAAGCGTCCACGCATGGCGCGGTGGTCGACCTCGAGATATTCCGGGGTATCGCGCTCGCCGCTCTGCGCCGCGTCCAGCACCATCGCCAGCTGCTTGGACTTCTCGCGCACTTCGACCACGTCGTTGTCGCGAACGAGATAGGAGGCGACGTTCACCCGCTTGCCGTTGACCATGACATGGCCGTGCGAGACGAACTGGCGGGCGGCGAACGGCGTGATGGCGAACTTCATGCGATAGACGACGGCATCCAGCCGGCGCTCCAGCAGCTCGATGAGGTTCTCTGATGTGTCGCCCTTGCGGCGCACTGCCTCCTCATAATACTTCCTGAACTGCTTCTCGCCGATATTGCCGTAATAGCCCTTCAGCTTCTGCTTCGCCATGAGCTGCACGCCGAAGTCGGACGGCTTCTTCCGCCGCTGGCCGTGCTGGCCCGGACCGTATTCACGCTTGGCGAGCGGGGACTTGGCGCGACCCCACAGATTCACGCCCAAACGTCGGTTGATCTTGTATTTGCTCTCGGCGCGCTTGGTCATGCGCGGTGCCCTTTCTTCATCCGGCCGCGCGGGCACACAGGCCGCGCGTGGCATGTTGCACCGGTAGGCCGCTGTGCGAAGCGAAAGCGCAACGGCGGGCGCGGCGCCCCGGGTTCGCTGCCCTGGCGCCGTCCACGTTCCCGGCAGTGGGCGGGCGCTATAGGCACCGCGGGCCGGCTTGTCAAATCCAGGCCGGCCGAACCCCGGCCTGTCAACCCCGGCTGCGGGCGCCGTGCTCTGCTCGCGAAATGCGCTTGCGAATTTCCGAGAATGGATCCTAGGCTCGGGTGATGATCTCACGCCGCGACATTGCCTGGCTCGGCACCATCGCCGGTTTCGCCGGCGGGCTCGTCGGGGGCATCGCACTTGGCGTCGGCATCGCCCTGGCGCTGCGCGGCGAGATGCTGGGCATCGTGCTCGCCTTGGCCGGGGTACCGCTGTCCGGCCTCGCCGGTTGGCTCATTGCCCGCCGCCTCGCCGCCGAGTCCGAGCGGGTCTGACCGGCGCTCCGGCTCCGACACACGCGGGAACTGTGGTTCTTAATATATTTGCAACCATGCAATGCAACCCCTAAGCTGGATACCCTCCGGAATGTGTCGCATCCGGGTGCGGAAATAGTTCTTAAGACGTATCCGGCTAGATTGCGCGATATCGGAGCCTTGGGGGGACTTCAGGGCATGGTTCGCCTGAACCGCTGGTTGCCGCAGCCATGGCCACTGCTCGCGCTCGTGGTGGCCTTCGCGGCCGCCGCTGGGCTTGGGCTCGGCCTGAGTCGCGCCGCGGGCCGGGTCGCGCTCATCTGGCCGGCCAACGGCGTGGCCGTGGCCCTGCTCCTGGCCGCGCCGGTGCGGGAGCTGCCGGCGCGGCTGCTGGCGCTGTTCGCCACCGATGCTGCCGTGAATCTGGCCTGGGGTGCGGACCCCTGGCCCGCCGCGCTCGCCATCGCCGGTGCCAATGCCGGAGAGATCGCGGCGATGGTCGGGCTGTTGCACGCGCGGCTTCAGCGCCGGCCGGACCCGACGCGGCCCGGCGCGCTCGGCTTTCTGGTCGGCGGCGCCGCCGTGGTCGCAGCCTTTGCCGCCCTGGTCGCCGCGGATGCGCTGTTTTTCCTGGAGGACCGCCCGTTACTGCCGGTCCTGGCCGCCTGGTTCGGGGCCGACGCGCTGGGGCTGATCATCGTCACCCCGATCATGCTGGCGCTCGACCGATCGGGGCTCCGCGCCCTCGCCAGCGGCCCACGGCCGGTGACGACGGGATTGCTGATCCTGCTGCCCGCCGCGGCCGGGGTCATGGCCTGCGCCGGGCAGAACGACAGCCTTGCGTTTCTCGTCTTCCCGCCCCTGATGCTCGCCGCCTGGCGGTTGCCGGCTGCCGGCACCGCGTTGGCCCTGATCCTCGCCGCCATCGTGACGGTGGGGTCGGCCGCAGCCGGCACCGGCCCGTTCGTCGCCGAACTCGCGCGCGACCCCGGCGCGTTCGCCTGGATCACCCCGCCTCAGGTTGCCCAGCTCTACCTGGCCTGCATCGCCGTGAGCGGCTTCGCCGCCACCGCCGGCCGCCAGCAGATCAACCGGCTTCGTCGCGCCGTCGCCGCCCGCGCCGCCCGGCTGCGCGACAGCGAATTGCGCTCGCGCGTCCTGGCCGAAAGCTCCTCCGACATCATCCTGCGCATCGGCAATGATGGCATGCCCCGGTATATCTCGCCCGCCGTCACCGAGGTGCTGGGCTGGACCGTCGCCGAGGCCCTCGGCAGCGACTGGCGCGCGCTCATCCACCCGGACGATCAGCGCGAGGTCAGGCGGATGCTCGGCCAGGCCGCCCGGGAGACAGCCTCCGTCGGCTTCCGCTACCGGCGGCGACACAAGAACGGGTCCTATGTCTGGGTGGAGACGCGCACACGCGCCCGCAAGGACCCCAGGACCGGTGCCGTGCTCGAATACATCGCCAATATCCGGGATGTCACGGCGCAGAAGGCCGCCGAGGAGGCGCTGGCGGAGGCCCATGCCCGGCTGGCACAGCTGGCGACGACCGACGGGCTCACCAGCCTGCCCAACCGCCGCAGTTTCGACAGCGCGCTGGAGGGCGAATGGCAGCGCGCGCGCCGCGAATTGATCCCCGTCTCGCTGCTGATGATCGATGTCGACTGCTTCAAGAAGTTCAACGACCATTTCGGCCATCTCGCCGGCGACGACTGCTTGCGCGCGGTCGCCGATGCCATTCGCGGCGCGGTGCATCGCGCCTGGGACACGGTGGCGCGGTTCGGCGGCGAGGAGTTCGCCGTGCTGCTTCCGGCCACGGATGCGACGGGGGCGCTGCACATCGCGGAGACCATGCGCCGAGCGGTGCGCGGGCGGGAGATCCCCCATCCGGACAGCCCCAACGGGATCGTCACCGTCAGCATCGGCGTCGCGACCGAGGATATCGAGCATTATGCCACGGCGGAGGCCCTGATCGCCGCGGCGGATGCGGCGCTCTATGCCGCCAAGTCCGCCGGGCGGGACCGCGTGATGGTCGCCCCGGCATCGCCGCCGCTGGTGCAGATCGCGGCCCCGCCGGTCGGCGACGCGCCGCAACTGATCGCGACCCGCGCCTGATCGGCCTCAGCCGTGCACGACGCGGCACCGTGACCCGTCGGGATCGGGGGTCGCGGCGGCGGCGCGGGTACGCGACACTGCACCCGATCATCACGCCGCGGGGGGAGATCGGCATGCCAGACCAACCGGGCGGTGGCACCGCGCGTGCCGCTGCCCCGCCATGGCGGCGGCTCCTGCTCGCCACCAGCCTCGTTCTGATGGCGTTCGTCCTGCGCGTTCCCGTCGCCAGCGTCGGCCCGGTGCTGCCGGAGGCGGCCCGTGCGATCGCGCTCTCGGCCGCGGCCAGCAGCGTGCTGACCACGCTGCCCTCGCTCTGCTTCGGCCTGTTCAGCCCGCTCGCCGCGGTGCTGCGGCGTCGGATCGGCATCGAACGCGGCATCCTGATCGCCCTCCTCGCCATCGCCACCGGCACCGCGCTGCGCGGCATCCCCGCGCTGCCATTCCTGTTCGGCGGCCAGATTCTCGCCTGCCTCGGCATCGCCATCGTCAACGTGCTGCTGCCCGGCCTGGTGAAGCAGGATTTTCCCCACCAGGCGGCGCTGATGACCGGGCTCTATGTCACCGCGCTCTGCGGCGGGGCCGCCGTCGCCGCCGCGTTCACGGTGCCGCTCCGGCTGGCGCTCGGCGGGTCGTGGGCGGGGGCGCTGGCGGTCTGGGCGATCCCGGCGGTCATCGCGGCGGCGCTGTGGCTGCCGAACCTGCCTGCCCGGGCCAGCGCCACCAGGGCGCAGCGCACCGTCGTGCGCGGCCTGTGGCGCGATGCCCTGGCCTGGCAACTGACGCTGTTCATGGGCCTGCAATCCGCCTTCGCCTATATCAGCTTCGGCTGGCTGGCGCCGATGCTGCGCGACCGCGGGCTCTCCGCGCGCCAGGCCGGCTTCGTGCTGGCGGCGAACGTGCTCGCCCAGGCGGTCTCATCCCTGGTGGCGCCGACCCTGGCGACACGGCGGCGCGACCAGCGCGCGATCAATCTGGTCTCGGTGCTGGTCTGCACGCTGGGCTTCGAGGCCTGCATTTTCGGCCCGCTCTCCCTCGCCTGGCTCGCCTCGACGGCCTTCGGCCTGGCGCAGGGCTCGCTCTTCGCCGTCGGGCTGACCATGATCGTGCTGCGCGCCGCCGATGCGCCAGTCGCCTCGGAGCTTTCGGCGATGGCCCAGACGATCGGCTACAGCCTGGCGTCGCTGGGGCCACTGGCCGCCGGGCTGCTGCGCGGCGCGACCGGCGACTGGAACGCGGTCGGCCTGCTCGGGCTGGCGATGGGCGTGGCACTGGCCGCCGCCGGCCTGGGCGCCGGACGGGCGGTCCAGGTCGGGGCGGTCAGCGCCGCGCTGCCCTATGCGGCGAGATCGGGCAGCCCGGCCAGCGATTCGGCCAAGGCCGCCTCGTCGTAGGCGCGGTCCTCCAGCTTGCCGGCGAAGTAGTCCATGTAGGCCTGCATGTCGAAATGGCCGTGGCCGCAGAGATTGAACAGAATGGCGCGGGAAACGCCCTCCGCCTTGCAGCGCAGCGCCTCGTCGATCGCCCCGCGCACGGCGTGGTTGGCCTCCGGCGCCGGCAGGATGCCTTCGGTGCGGGCGAACTGCACCCCGGCCTCGAAGCACTTCGTCTGCGTGTAGGCGCGGGACTGGATCAGGCCCAGTTCCTGCGTCAGGCTGACCAGCGGCGCCATGCCGTGATAGCGCAGTCCGCCAGCGTGGAACCCTGGCGGAATGAAGGTCGAGCCCAGCGTGTGCATCTTCACCAGCGGCGTGAGATGCCCGGTATCACCGAAATCATAGGCGTATTTGCCCCGCGTGAGCGACGGGCAGGCCGCCGGCTCGCAGGCGACGACGCTGACTTTCCGCCCGCCACGCAGTTCGGCGCCGATGAAGGGAAAGGCGATGCCGGCGAAATTGCTGCCCCCGCCGGTGCAGCCGACGACGATGTCGGGATAGTCGTCGGCCATCTCGAGCTGGGCGATCGCCTCTTCGCCGATGATGGTCTGGTGCATCAGCACGTGGTTGAGCACGCTGCCGAGCGCGTATTTGGTGTCGTCGCGCTGGGCAGCGACCTCCACGGCCTCGCTGATGGCGATGCCGAGGCTGCCGTTGGACTCGGGGAACTGGGCAAGGATCTGCCGCCCGGCATTGGTCTCGGTGCTCGGGCTGGCGACGCAGCGCGCGCCCCAGGTCTCCATCAGCGCCTTGCGGTAGGGCTTCTGCTGGAAGCTGACCTTGACCATGAACACATCGACCTGGAGCCCGAACACGGCCCCGGCATAGGCCAGGGCCGAGCCCCATTGCCCGGCGCCGGTCTCGGTGGCGAGGCGCCGGACGCCCTCCTCCTTGTTGTAGAAGGCCTGCGGCACGGCAGTATTCGGCTTGTGGCTGCCGGCCGGGCTCACGCCCTCGTACTTATAGTAGATGCGCGCCGGCGTATCGAGCGCACGCTCCAGCCGCCGGGCACGGTAGAGCGGCGAGGGCCGCCACTGGCGGTAGACATCGCGCACCGGCCCGGGAATCTCGATATAGCGCTCGGCCGAGACCTCCTGCTGGATCAGCGCCATGGGGAAGAGCGGGGCGAGGTCGCCGGGGCCGATCGGCTGGTGCGTGCCCGGATGCAGCACCGGCTCAGGGGGGCGCGGCAGGTCGGCGACGAGATTGTACCAAGCCTTCGGAATCCGGCTCTCGTCCAGAACATACTTCACGGTATCGGACACGGTGCGTTTCCCCTCGACGTTTTACTGCCTCGTTGCGGGCGTCATGCGAAGAGGATCGCCCACGCACTCCGGGGCGTCAATCACGCGCCGGTTGTCCCGCCTCACCGATCAGGCGTGCGCCGCCGGGGGAATGCCTGAGCTGGCACGGACGATCAGATCGCAATCGGGCGGTCCGGAAAGCAGAGCTGTTCGCGATCCCGCCAACGCGGGCTGACATAGTTGATTTCCATCAGCCGCCGGATGCCTTCGATCGGCCGCGGCTCGAACCCGTGCCAGGTATTGGCACCCGGAATGAAAATCACCGCGCTGTCGAACTCGGCCGACGACCGCCCGACCCAGCGGCGATCGGCGTCGTAGATGTCCGTGCCCCACTCGTTCGCGTCCGGCCCGGTGCAGAGATAGATCACCATCGAGAACCATTTTTCCGGGATGTCGCAGTGCGGCTCCAGCCAGGCCCCGTCGACGTCCTGGATGTACTCGATGCGCAGGAACCCACCGTCTACGGCGATGCCGCAGGTCTCGGCGAAGGCTTTCGCGACCTCGCTTCGCTGCAGGGACTCGGCGAGCAGCGCGCACGGGCGATGGCGCGCGATCCGCTCGGCATTGAAGAACGTCCGCTTCTCGTTGAAGGATGCGCGGGTTCCGTCATGATGCATGACCGCGGGCGGCGCGATCGGCAGGCTGAGGATGCCGACGCAGGCGCTCTCCGGCAGCACGTCCTTCAGGCGCCAGTGCCGGTACGGCGTTTCCTCGCGCTGCGCGGCCTGCAGCGCGGCGGCGAAATGCGCCGCGACCGAAGCCGGCTCGGGAAGAATCGGAAATTCCATGCGAACGTCTCCCGATCTGCTGCCGTGCCTAACCGATCTTCCGCGGCGCCCAGTCGATCACCTGGCGCAGGCCGGGGATCGATTTCGCCACCGCGCTCAGCGTGTGACGCCAATATTCCCGCCGCACATACCACTCGGAATCGACGTAGCAGAGCTGCAGACTCATGCGCTGGCCCTTCTGAGGCAGGAATCCATGCCACGAATGATCGCAGACGCGGAACATCAGCATCCGGCCGAACTCGGGCGCGAACTCGAAGGCGACATCCTCGCGATCGGCGCTCCGCAGCACGCGCAGCCGGCCGCGCGCATACGGCCATTCGGGGCTGAAGCCGACTAGAACGGTGACGATCTTGTGCTTCGAGTCGGGGTGCGCATAGCCCTCGTTGTAGTGGCCGGTGGTGTTGCCCATCATCACCACGACCGGCGGGCAGTCGCTCAGATCCATGTCGAACTTCGCTTCGACGAGATGGCGGAAGCGCGTGCTCAGCAGATCCTGCACCACGCGGCCGAATTGCGGTCCATAGCGCAGCGCCGGCAGCGCGTAGCTGCCCCGATCGGGAATCTGCGGCGCGTCCGCCAGCACCGGCTGCTTGTATTGCAGCGGGATCGCCTGCTCGACGAAGCTGAAGTCGTACGGATCCCGCCGCAGCTCCGCGGCGGCGATGGCGGCCTCGTCGAGGAGTTGAAACGGCGGCTCGGACTGCGCCATGAGGCTGCTCCTTGGAGAGCCGGTCTGACCGGCATTGCGGACCGGCCGCCATCGGGCAGCAGCCGCGTCGAGTCTGTCCTTGATCTGGATCAAGTTCGCCCCATCCGGATCGGGCCAGCCAACATCGGCCCGGGGCGAGGCAACCGAACACCGCGTAGAGCGGGCCGGCGCCGGCGTCGTTGACCTGGATCAAACGCCGCCGCTGGCGGGAACCGCGGACACGCCGGCCGATCCCGGCGCGCGGCGGACCCTCACCGGCAGAATGGCGCCCATCTCGGCGAGCAGCGGATCGGGCAAGGGCGCGGCCTCGGCGACGAGCCGGGTGTCCGGGCATCCCGCGCAGCTGAAGTCCTGGATGACCCATTCCGCGACGCCACGCGCCGCCAAGGTTTCGGCCATCTCGACCATCGTACGCCGGGGCAGCAGCGACGGGTGGTAGGTGGTGCGGATTTCATAGGGGACGCCGCCGGCGAGCACGACGTCGAGCGCCAGCAGGAAGCGCTGGCCCACACGGGCCCGCCCCGTCACCTGCCCGGCGAGTTCGGGCGGCGCCTTCCAATCCAGCCCGATCCAGTCAAGGAGCGGCAGGATGCGCGCGAGCGGGTCGGGCAGCACGCCGGAGCTGTGCAGTCCGGTGGCGAAGCCGCGCTCCGCGCACTCCGCCAGCGCCGCATCGAGCCCCGCCTGCGAGCACGGCTCGCCGCCGCTGAACACGATGCCATCCAGCAGGCCGCGTCGTCCCTCCAGCCAGTTCAGACAGTCCTGCCAAGTGACCTGGCCCGGCCTTCTCGGGCGCAGATGCGGCGCGTGGCAGTAGCGGCAGGCAAGCGGGCAACCCTGGAGATGGACGACGCAGGCGAGCCGCCCCGGAAAATCCTGGGTGGTGAACCGCGTCAGCCCGCCGATCCGCAGGGACTCACCCATCGCTCGCCCCCATCGCTCGCCATGAAGAAACGCCGCTCCTCGAACTCGCCCTGCTTGCCCAGATTGAACGAGGCGACGGGGCGATGATAGCCCATCACCCGCGTCCACACCTCGCAGGCCTGCTCGCCCTGCCCTTCGGCCGCGCAATGCGGGCAGAGCCTGTGCTCGCCGGCAAGGTAGCCATGGTCGGGGCAGATCGAAAAGGTCGGCGTCACGGTGATGTAGGGCAGGTGGAACCGGGTCAGGGCGCGGCGCACCAGCTCGCGGCACGCGGAGGCCGACCCGATAGGCTCGCCGAGATAGAGATGGAGCACCGTGCCGCCGGTATATTTGGTCTGCAGCTCGTCCTGCCGCATCAGCGCCTCGAACGGATCGTCGGTGAAGCCGACCGGGAGCTGGGAGGAGTTGGTGTAGTACGGTTTCGCCGCCGTTCCGGCATGCAGGATCCCGGGATAGCGCCGGCGGTCCTCGCGCGCGAACCGGTGCGTCGCGCCCTCGGCCGGCGATGCCTCCAGATTATAGAGATGCCCGGTCTCCTCCTGGAACGCGACGATTCGCGCGCGAACATGGTCGAGCAGAGCGCAGGCGAAGCGATGGCCGGACGGGCTGGTGATGTCCTCCGCGCCGGCGGTGAAATTGCGGATCATCTCGTTGAGGCCGTTGACGCCGATGGTCGAGAAATGGTTGCGCAGGCTGCCCAGGTAGCGGCGCGTGAAGGGGTAAAGCCCATCGTCCATGTGGCGCTGGACGACCTTGCGCTTGACCTCCAGGCTCTCGCGCGCCAGTTCGAGCAGGCGGTCGAGCCGGGTGTACAGCGCCGCCGCATCGCCGGCGAACTCGTAGCCCAGGCGCGCGCAATTGATGGTGACGACACCGATCGACCCGGTCTGTTCGGCCGAACCGAACAGACCGTTGCCGCGCTTGAGCAGTTCGCGAAGATCGAGCTGCAGCCGGCAGCACATCGAGCGGATCTGGTTGGGCTTCAGATCCGAGTTGATGAAGTTCTGGAAATAGGGCAGCCCGTACCGCGCCGTCATCGCGAACAGGCGCTCGGCATTCTCGGACTCCCAGGGGAAGTCCGGGGTGATGTTGTAGGTCGGTATCGGGAAGGTGAACACGCGCCCGCGCGCATCACCCGCACTCATCACCTCGATATAGGCGCGGTTGATGGCATCCATTTCCGGCTGCAGATCGCCATAGCGGAACGGCATTTCCTCGCCGGCGATCACCGGCACGGTGGCGCGCAGATCCTCGGGGCAGGTCCAGTCCAGGGTCACATTGGTGAACGGCGGCTGGCTGCCCCAGCGCGATGGCACGTTGAGATTGAAGACGAATTCCTGGATGTTCTGGCGAATCTCCGCGTAGGAGAGCCGATCCTTGCGCACGAACGGCGCCAGATAGGTGTCGAACGAGCTGAACGCCTGCGCCCCTGCCCATTCGTTCTGCAGCGCACCGAGGAAATTGACCATCTGCCCGACCGCGCTTGAGAGATGGCGTGGCGGCGCCGCGTCCACCTTGCCGGGAACGCCGTTCAGCCCCTCCTCGAGCAGCATGCGCAGCGACCAGCCGGCGCAGTAGCCGGCGAGCATGTCGAGGTCGTGGATGTGCAGCGAGCCGTCGCGATGCGCCTCTCCGACCTCGGGCGAATAGACATGGCTGAGCCAGTAATTGGCGGTGAGCTTCCCGGCCGAATTGAGGATCAGGCCGCCGAGCGAATAGCCCTGGTTGGCATTCGCCTGCACTCGCCAGTCGGAGCGATCGAGATACTCGCTGATGGACGCAATGGCATCGACCGCGACGCTGCGGTCCGAACGCAGGCGTGCGTGCTGGGCCCGGTAGCGGATATAGGCGCGCGCCGTCTCGTGCCAGCCACGACGCATCAGCACCAGTTCCACCGCATCCTGGACCTCCTCCACAGAGGGCGGCAGCCAATTCGAACGGGCGGCAAAACCGGACCTCACCTCGGCGGCGAGGTCTGCCGCGACATCGTCATCGAACTCCCCGCTCGCCCGCCCGGCACGGGCGAGCGCCGCCGCGATCCGCCGGATATCGAAACGGGCGCGCGAGCCGTCGCGGCGAATGATCTCGGATGGAGCGGGAACGGCGAGTTCGTTCGGCATGGCGTTTCCCTCAAATACCTAGATATGGTAGGGCAACGCCGATATCGACCCCTTGATCTAGATCAAGGCGGCTCCACCTTCCGGCCGCCGACGCCCGTCCTCAGGCGGCGGCGACGCGGTCGCGCACCGGCCCGGGGCCGCGCCGCGCGGGCCG
>DAIDKZ010000235.1 GCA_027449745.1 Acetobacteraceae bacterium
GGAAGCGATCGCGGCGGCGCGGGTGGCGTATGAACAGGGCGATCTGCGCGCCCGCCTCGCCCGCTACCACGCCCATCCCGATATCGCTTTCCGCGGCTGGAACGAATCCTGGCTCGCGCCCGGGTTCCGGGCCTTCGACCTGCGCGACGAGGTCGCGCGCTGGTCGGTGCCGGCGCTGATCCTCCAGGGGGGGCGGGATCCCTACGGCACCATGGCCCAGGCGCGCTTCGCCGAGCGGGTGGCGCGCGTGCCGGTGTGGACGCGGCTTCTGGACGAGGCTCGGCACGCGCCGCATCTGGAGACGCCGGAGCCGGCGCTGGCCGCGATCCTGGCCTTTCTCGCGGTCGGGGATGGGGCATCTGGAGGGAATGAAGTGCACTATAGCGCATAATCCGTGTAAAATCGCTTGCGCGCTCGGCGGAGAAGGTATTATAGTGCGTTTCCGCAGGGGGATGGTATGACAAGCCAGTTCATTGATTTCCAAACCGATCCGTCGCGCTATCGGCACTGGCGGCTCGCCTTCGACGGTCCGGTGGCGCATCTCGTCATGGACGTCGACGCCAAGGGCGGCCTGGTCGAGGGCTACGAGCTGAAGCTCAACTCCTATGATCTCGGCGTCGACATCGAGCTGGCCGACGCCGTGCAGCGGCTGCGCTTCGAGCACCCCGAGGTCCATGCCGTGGTCCTGCGTTCGGCCAAGGACGGGGTGTTCTGCGCCGGCGCCAATATCCGCATGCTCGGCCAGTCGAGCCATGCGCATAAGGTGAATTTCTGCAAATTCACCAATGAGACGCGCCTGGCGATCGAGGATGCCAGCACGGCCTCCGGCCAGATTTACCTCGCCGCCGTGAACGGCACCGCTGCCGGTGGCGGCTACGAGCTGGCCGAGACGACCGAGCACATCATGCTCGTGGACGATCGGCGCAGCGCCGTCTCCCTGCCCGAACTGCCGCTGCTCGCGGTGCTGCCCGGCACCGGCGGGCTGACCCGGCTGACCGACAAGCGTCGAGTGCGCCGTGATCTGGCCGATCTTTTCTGCACCACGGAGGAAGGCGTGCGCGGCGCCCGCGCCGTTGCCTGGCGGCTCGTCGACGAGGTGGTGCCGCCGTCGGGCTGGGAGGATGCGGTGGCCGCGCGTGCCCGTGCCATCGCCGCGCGCTCGGACCGGCCGGCCGCGGCGCAGGGCATCGAACTCGTGCCGCTCGATCGACGCATCGCCGCCGACAGCCTCGCCTACCCGCACGTCACCGTGGCGCTGGAGCGCGCCGCGCGCCGCGCCGTGATCACGCTGCGCGGTCCGCGGCCGGGCACGCTGGCCGCCGATCTCGCAACGATCCACGCGCAGGGCGCGGATTTCTGGCCGCTGGCGCTGGCGCGCGAACTCGACGACGCGATCCTGCATCTGCGGCTCAACGAGCCCGACCTTGGTCTGCTGGTCTTCCGCACCGAGGGCGATGCCGCCGCCGTACGCGCGGCCGATGCGCTGCTCGAATCCCACGCTGGCGACTGGCTGGTGCGCGAGATCCGCCTCTACTGGAAGCGCGTGCTCAAGCGCATCGACATGACCGCGCGCAGCCTCGTCGCGCTGATCGAGCCCGGCTCCTGCTTTGCCGGCACCCTGGCGGAGATCGCCTTCGCCGCCGATCGGGCGGTGATGTTCTCCGGCAGCCGCGCCGGCGACAACCGCCCTCCGGCGACGCTGACCCTGACCGCGCTCAATTTCGGCGCCTACCCAATGGGCAACGGCCTGACGCGTCTGGCCAACCGCTTCTATGGCGAGCACGACAGCGTCGGCCGCGCCGAGGCCGCGATCGGCACGCCGCTGGCGGCCGAGGATGCGGCGGCCATGGGCCTCATCACCGTCGCGTATGACGAGATCGACTGGGATGACGAGGTGCGGATGATGCTCGAGGAGCGCGCGAGCTTTTCGCCCGACGCGCTGACCGGGATGGAGGCCAATCTCCGCTTCGCCGGCCCCGAGACGATGGAGACGCGCATCTTCGGCCGGCTCACCGCCTGGCAGAACTGGATTTTCCAGCGCCCCAACGCGGTTGGCGAGAGCGGCGCCTTGAAGCGCTATGGCAGCGGCATGAAGCCGGAATTCAATCCGCAGCGGGTCTGAGCCGCGCGCAGGAAGGAGACGCACGATGCCCGATGGCATGATGGTCGATTATGACGGCCTGATCCCGAACAATGTCGGCCTCAACCAGGATGCGCGTCTGCGCAAGGCGCTCGAGACCTGGCATCCCGGCTATATCGATTGGTGGAAGCAGATGGGGCCTGAAGGGTTCCAGGAGAACCTAGTCTATCTCCGCACCGCCGTCGGCGTCGACCCCAAGGGCTGGGCCAAGTTCGATTATGTGCGCATGCCCGAATATAAATGGGGCATCCTGCTCGCGCCTGCGGTCGAGGATCGGCGCATCGGCTTCGGCGCGCAGAAGGGCGAGCCGGCCTGGCAGGACGTGCCCGGCGAGTATCGCGCCATGCTGCGCCGGATCATCGTCATCCAGGGCGATACCGAGCCCGCCTCGGTCGAGCAGCAGCGCCATCTCGGCGCCACCGCGCCCTCGCTCTACGATATGCGCAACCTGTTCCAGGTGAATGTGGAGGAGGGGCGCCATCTCTGGGCGATGGTCTATCTGCTGCAGAAATATTTCGGCCGCGACGGGCGCGAGGAAGCCGAGGATCTGCTGCGCCGCCGCTCCGGCAGCCAGGATTCGCCGCGTATGCTCGGCGCCTTCAACGAGGCGACGCCAGACTGGCTGTCCTTCTACATGTTCACCTTCTTTACCGACCGTGACGGCAAGATGCAGCTCGAAGCGCTGGCGCAGTCCGGCTTCGACCCGCTCTCGCGCACCTGCCGCTTCATGCTCACCGAGGAAGCGCACCACATGTTCGTCGGCGAGACCGGGGTTGCGCGGATCATCGAACGCACCTGCCAGGCGATGCGCGCGGCGGGGATCGAGGATCCCGGCGACAGCGAGCGCGTGCGGGCCCTCGGCGTGATCGACCTGCCGGCGGTGCAGCGCAAGATGAACCTGCACTTCTCGCTCACGCTGGATCTCTTCGGCGCCGAAATCTCCACCAACGCCGCCAATTTGTTCAATGCCGGCCTGAAGGGACGCTATCGGGAGGACAAGCTCACCGACGACCATGTCCTGCGCGACGCCACCTATCCGGTGTTGCGCTGCATTGACGGCGCCATCGTGTCGGAAGCGGCGCCGGCGCTGTCGGCGCTGAACATGCGGCTGCGCGACGATTACGTCGCCGATTGCCAGGGCGGTGTGGGCCGGTGGAACAAGATCATCGAGAAGGCCGGCTATGATTTCCGCCTCACCCTGCCGCACGTCGCCTTCAACCGCCATATCGGCGAGTTCACCGCGCTGCCCGTCGACACCGAAGGGCGGGTGCTCGATGCCGCCAACTGGGCCGCGCGGCGCGACGCCATGCTGCCGAACGCCGATGATGCGGCCTACGTGGCATCGCTGATGCGCCCGGTCTCCGCCCGCGGCGCCTATGCCAACTGGATTGCGCCGCCGAAGGTGGGAATCGATAACAAGCCGGGCGATTTCGAGTATGTTCGTATCGAGGAGTGAAGCCGGCCCGATCGGTCGCCGGCGGACGGGGGTGGGCTGATGGAGGGGCGCGTGGCCGAGGGGGGTGCGGCGGTCAAGCAGCATCTCATCGATCCGGAGATCTGCATCCGCTGCAATACGTGCGAGGCGACCTGCCCGGTGGGTGCGATCACCCACGACGAAGCCAACTATGTCGTCGATCCGGGCACGTGCAAGTTCTGCATGGACTGCGTCGCGCCCTGTCCCACCGGCGCGATCGATCATTGGCTGCTCGTGCGCGCGCCGTTTCCGGTGGATGCGCAGTTCACCTGGAGCGAACTGCCGGCGCCGGCGGCGGAGAGCGAGGACGGGGCGCGGGCCGACGCGCTCGACGAGGAGGCGGCGGCGCTGATCGCGGAGGCGCATGCGCGTGGCGGGCATGCGCGCGCGCCGCGCTCCGCCTCGCAGCCGCGCATCAACCTTTTCACACGCGATGCGCCGGCGATCGCCACACTCACCGGCAACTACCGCATCACCGCCCGCGATGCCGAATCCGATGTGCGCCACCTCATCCTCGATTTCGGCACCACGCCCTTTCCCGTTCTCGAAGGGCAGAGCATCGGCCTGCTGCCGCCCGGCACCGACGCAGCCGGCCGCCCGCACCTCATGCGCCTCTATTCGGTCGCCTCGGCGCGCGATGGTGAGCGGCCCAACACCAACAATCTGGCGCTCACCGTCAAGCGCGTCGCCGAGCCGCGGCCGGACGGAAGCATCTTCCGCGGCGTGGCCTCCAACTGGCTGTGCGATCTGGAGCGCGGCGCGGAACTGCGCGTCGTCGGCCCGTTCGGCGCCACGTTCCTGATGCCGGACGACACCGATGCCGACATCCTGATGATCTGCACCGGCACCGGGTCGGCACCGTTCCGCGCCTTCACCGAACATCGCCGGCGCAGCGCGCCGCACGCCAAGGGGCGGCTGCATCTCTTCTTCGGCGCGCGCACGCCGCAGGAGTTGCCGTATTTCGGCCCGCTGCAGAAAGTGCCGCGGACCATTCTCGAGCAGGAACTCGTCTTCTCGCGCCTGCCTGGCACGCCGCGCGAATATGTCCAGGACCGCATGCGCGCGCGCGCCGACGTGGTTGGCGACCTGCTCGGCCGCCCTGCCACCCATCTCTATGTCTGCGGGCTGCGCGGGTTGGAGGCGGGCGTCGAGTCCGCGCTCACCGACATCGCCGCCGCGCAGGCGCTGGACTGGCCCGCGCTGCGCGAGGCGATGCGCACCGACGGCCGGCTGCATATCGAGACCTACTAGAGCAACCTCCGATCTGACCGAGCCGTTCCGGCTCGGGTCGATCGGAGATAAGTTGCTCTAGAGTCATAGGTTTCTAGAGCACGACCGTCCGACCAGATGATTCCATCAGGTCGGACCGTGCTCTAAACGAGCCTCGATAGAGTCTCCATACTCTCGGCCGGGCCCTGCGCCGAGGTGTCGAGGGTCGCGTCGGCCTTGCCGTAGAGCGCCTCGCGGCTGGCGAGGATGGCCCGAAGATCCTCCATCGCCTGGCCCGTATCCTGCATCGGCCGCAGATCGCCCTGGTCCTGCACCCGCTGCATATGCTGCTCGGGCGAGGCGCGGATCCAGATGACGAAGCAGGTGCTGAGCAGCAATTCATAGGTCGCCGGCTCGGCGACGATGCTGCCGCCGGCGGCGATCACGGCATCCGGCGTCTCGGCGACGAGACGCAACAGCGCGGCGCGCTCGAAGCCGCGGAAGCCGCGTTGGCCATGCAGCTCGAAAATCTCGCGCAGCTCCATGCCCGCCTCGCGTTCGACCTCGCGATCGAGTTCGAAGAACGGCACCCCGCGCTGCTCGGCCAGCATCCGTCCGAGCGTGGATTTGCCCGCCCCGCGCAGGCCGATCAGCGCAATGCGCCGCCGCCGTGCATCGAGCGGCGTGCCGCCGAAGCGCGTCACGAGCAGCGCACGCGCCGCCCGCAGGTCCGTCTCGTCGAGACGATCGAGCAGGCCCTCGATCAGCGCCCGCTCGGCCGGGCGGGTGGCAGCATCGGGCAGCAGATCCGGGGTGCGCACGCCGAGGGCGCGGGCGAGGTCGCGCAGCAGCAATGCCGAGCCGTTGCCGCGCCCGGACTCGAGCTGGGCGAGGAAGCGTTCCGAGACGCCGGACTGGCGGGCGAGGTCGCGCCGGGTGATGCCGCGCCGGGCGCGCAGGGTGCGCACCTGCAGGCCGAGCGCCTGCAGGAACGCGGCATCCTCCGCCGCGCCGTGGCGCGGCGCGTGCAGCGTGCGGTGCAGCGCCTCGGGTTGCGCGGCGGCGTCGCCTCCGCCGGTCACGCGGTGTCGCCACCCGGCGCGCGGAAGCGGGCCAGCCGTACGGCGGTGTGCCCGCGGCTGGGGCGCAGGCTCGGCATCACCAGCAGACACTCGTCGTACGGGCTGCGGACCTCGACCTCGCCGTCGCGCGCGACCAGCTCGCCCCGCCGCGCCAGCACCTCGCCACCGCGGAACGGGCGGACGAAGGCGAACTCGGCGCTGGCGGCGGCGATGCAGGCGGTGACCTCGGCGAAGCGCGGGGTCGCCGCGGGCGCACGCGGCGGCAGCGCCGGCTCGGTCTCGCGCACGAGGCCGGTGGCGCGCAGCAACCCGCCGATCGCGGCCAGCGTCATCGCCACGGACGGTGCCTCCCAGTGCTGGCCGGCCTCGACGAGGACCGCCGCGCGTTCGCCCGCGGGGTCGGTGAACGGGGTATAGTCGATGAGACGCGGCCCGGTGGCATGGCCCCGATCGGCGACGGCGAGCGACGGCTGGCCGATCGCCATCGCCAGCGCCCGCCCGCGCGCCGTGCTGCCGCACAGGATCAGCGGCTCGGAGGGCCACAGCATCGAATGCAGGTCGAGCAGCACATCGACCTCCTCGATCAGCGGGCGCATCTCCCGGGCGCGGTCGAGTTCGCTGCTATGCCTCGGGCCATCCAGCAACGCGGCGTCCCAGATGCGGTTGAGATCCTCGTCGACATAGCGCGAGGCCGTCGGCTGGCGCGGATCGAAGCGGGCAAAGGCGGCGAGGTTGGCGAAGCCGAAGGTCAGCCGGCCCCGGCGCGGGCGCAGCCCGGCGCGCAGCAGCCGGTCGAGCGCGATGGCGCCGGCGATCTCGTTGCCATGCATCAAGGCCACGAGCGCCACGTGCGGGCCGGGCCGGCCGCTCTCGCGCGTGATGAACCCCGGGATGCCGACATTGCCGGGGATCCACGCATCGAGATCGGGCGCCGCGATCTCCACCGGGAACTGCGGCAGCGGTTGGAGCGCCGACATGGAGGTCACCCCGCGCTCAGCCGAACGCACCCATCCGCACCGGCAGGCCGCGCGCGGCTATGCTGAGTGCGAGAGAAGGTCGTTGGATGCCCATCGCGTTGCATTCTATCGCGGCCGGCCCCAACGGCAAACCGGGCCTGCGCGCAGTCCACGACGAGCCGGGCGCTTGCCGGCGGCGCCGAAGCGGAGGAAGACAGCGCCATGGACACGCACCGGTTCGACATCATCGTGATCGGCGCCGGCATCGCCGGGGCCAGTGCCGCTGCCGAACTCGCCGCCGAGCACCGCGTCGTCGTGCTGGAGGCGGAGGCGGCGGCAGGCATGCACAGCACCGGCCGGTCGGCGGCGATGTGGATCCTGAATTACGGCACGCCGGACGCGCGCGTGCTGACCGGTCTCTCACGCCACTTCCTGATGACGCCGCCCGCCGGATTCTGCGACACGCCGCTGGTACGCCCGCGTTCCATCCTGTTCGTCGCCCAGCGCGGGCAGGAGGCCGAGTTCGCTGCGATGCTGGCCGAGGGCAGCGGCCTGCGCGTGGCCTCGCCGGCCGAGGCCATGGCGCGGGTGCCGGCGCTGCGGCCAGGCTACGTGGCCGCCTGCGCCTTCGAGGATGATGCCTACGACATCGATGTCGCTGCGCTGCACCAGGGTTTCCTCCGGCAGTTCCGCCGCCGCGGCGGCACGCTGGCGCTGGACCAGCGGGCGCAGACCTTCGCGCGCCGCGACGGCATGTGGCAGGTGGGCAGTGCGGCTGAGACCTTCACGGCGCCGGTCCTGGTCAATGCCGCCGGCGCCTGGGGCGACGCGGTGGCGGCCGCGGCCGGGCTGCGGCCGCTCGGCCTGACGCCCTGCCGGCGCACCGGCGTGATCATCGATCCGGCGCCGTGGGCGGTGGCCGATTGGCCCGTCGTGCACGACGTCGCGCACACATGGTATGCGCGGGCCGAGGCGCGCACGCGGCTGATGGTCACCCCGGCGGACGAGACGCCGATGCCGCCCCACGACGTCCAGCCCGATGAGCTCGATATCGCGCTGGCCATCGACCGCATGCAGCAGGCGCTGGCGATCGAGGTGCGGCGGGTCGAGCGGGCCTGGGCGGGGTTGCGGACCTTCACGCCCGATCGCGGCCTGGCGATCGGCTGGGATGCCACTGAGCCCGGGTTCTTCTGGTGCGTCGGCCAGGGCGGCTACGGCATCCAGACCTCGCCGGCGGCCGGCCGTCTCGTCGCCGACCTGATCGCCGGGCGCGACCCCGGTGCCGCCGGCGCGGCGCTCACACGCCTGGATCCTGCCCGGTTCGCCGGGCGGCCCGCCCCGGGCGGCGGATTAGCCGGGGATTAAGCAAACCCTGCCACTCTGGGCCCGAGGCAAGGAGCAGAACCGGGTCGATGAGCAAGAAGGGCGGCGCGCGCGGCAACGACAAGCCAACGATCGTCATCCGCAAGGAGGAAGTGGTCGAGGGCGGGCACCATGGCGGCGCCTGGAA
>DAIDKZ010000236.1 GCA_027449745.1 Acetobacteraceae bacterium
TCCACCTGCTGCTGCGGTGTGAGCTTCGGGCGGCGACCCGGGTGCTACTCGCGCGCCTTGGGGGTGTGAGCCCTTCCGCTTCAGTCTGAACCGGTCGCAGGCAAGGAAATTTTTGGCCTTGCGACTCGGATGAGTGTGGTATTGTGGAGTTTCGGCGGTCGCTGGGAAGGCGATGACCGTCAAGAAAATGGGCCTATCTCTAGCGGGGCAGGCTTTTCTCAATCGCGGCTATTGGGCCGCTCCGGTCAACAGGGATGGCGAACATGGCACAGACAAAGCGCCAAGTCTTTTATAGCTTCTGCTTCGACGATGACGTGATGCGGGTCCAGCAAATCCGCAACATGGGCGTTGTCGACGGCGACGAACCGGTCTCCCCGAACGAATGGGAACAGCTTCAGAGGAAGGATGGCGGGGTCAAAAAGTGGATTGATGATAACATGGCCTACCGGTCATGTGTCGTCGTCCTTGTTGGTAAGCGCACTGCGGACCGCAAGTGGGTGAAATACGAAATCGAGAAGGCATGGAACGACAAGAAGGGCCTTCTCGGCGTCTATATACACAACCTCAAGTGCCCCCGCAACGGCCTCGGTAGTCAGGGCGCAAACCCGTTCGACCAATTCACGCTCAAAGACGGGACCAAGCTATCTAGCGTCGTGAAGTGCTATAATCCGATTTTCAATGATGCGTATGGCGACATCAAAGCGAACCTGAGCAGTTGGGTAGAGACCGCCATCAACAGCCGCAAAAGCTGATGCCGGCAGCGGGACGAGGGTTGGGCACGACGTCATATAGCCATTCCCCGCTTCACGGAGTTCGTATCTGGCTTTCCGGAGCCGTGCCTCCCGACGCGGACGCCGCCTATCAGAGCGCGCTTCGCACTTTCGTCAGACATTTTGCTGAACAGATCTTTCGGGCTGGCGCTCATATTCTCCATGGGAGCCATCCGACATTCACACCGATCCTGTTGGAAGAAGCGGCTAAACACATCGGCAGTGGCGGGCGCAAAGATTGTCTTACATTGGTAGTATCGAGGTTCTGGTCAAAGGATCCCAAAGAGGTTCCCGTCCAGGAATGGCGGCAGACTTGCATGGTCTATGAGACACCGGAAGCAACGACCGGCGAATCTCCCAGGGACGACAGCTTAGGACTCCTTCGCCGGTGGATGTCCGATCGCTGCGATGCATTCGTAGCGGCCGGGGGGCTTTGGTGGCAGCCCGTTGCAGGACGCGCAGGTGTTCCCGTGGAAGCGGGCTTGGCGATCGATCGGGGCTTGCCCTGCTTTCTAATCGGGGGCTTGGGCGGGGCTGCTCAGGACTACATTGCAAGCCGCCCTGAAGTCCTGAGATCGCTTAGGAACGGCTTTGACGACGCCACGAACCAGCAGCTCGCCCTGGAAAAGAACATTCCGGGGATCGTGCATACGATCTGTAGCCAGCTCACGCGCCTTCCGCTTGTGCGCGGGCGCGTGTCGGATGGCATTTCGTTCAGAATTCTTGCGCTGGATGGTGGAGGCATTCGAGGGGCGTTCACCGCTTCAGTGCTTGCAACCCTCGAATCCTCCCTCGGTGTGCCAATCATAGGTCAATTCGACCTAGTGGCGGGAACATCGACGGGTGGCATTCTTGCCATCGCTCTCGGCTTGGGCCTTCAGCCCACCGATATGCTGCGTTTCTATCGGGAACGTGGGCCGACCGTCTTTCCGATCATGCGCTTTCACAAGCGGCTACGGTCGAAACTGTACCATGCGATCAAGCCAAAGTACTCGCAGGCCGTGCTGCGCCGCGAGCTAGAGCAAGCCTATTTCCCGAATGGCCAGTCGAAGGTCCTTGGCGATTCAGTCTGCCGCTTGGTGATACCCGCCTATGATGCAGTGAGCGGTGTTTGCCATGTGTTTAGAACGCCGCACCATCCCTTATTGAAGGCTGACGCTTCTACAAATGCCGCCGAGGTGGCCTTGGCGACAGCGGCGGCGCCGACCTATTTTTCATCGGCGGTCGTCCGCAACATGGTTTCCGAGGCATCGTATTTCGATGGCGGCGTGTGGGCAAGCTGTCCGGCCATGGCTGCGATTGTGGAGGCCGTGTGCTATCTCAATGTTCCGCTTGATCGCATCGATATCCTGAGCGTCGGCACGACCGATGAACCGTTTACAGTAAAGTCCATGGCAGAAGCCGGATGGGCGCGCTGGGGGAGAACCCTCATCAGCTTGCTGATGAACGCTCAACAGGATGCATCTGTCCGACATGCCCAGCTTCTTGTGGGCGAGCCGCGCTTTTTGCGCGTGAATGTCACGACGACACCCGGCATGTATGCTTTGGATGGTGCAAAAGAGATCGAGGATTTGATCGCTCTCGGCAACCGAAAGGCAAGCCAGCCTGACATATTAAATCAGGTGAAGTCGCGCTTCCTGAACGGGATTGGGGCTATGAATTGGACTGATTTCGTCTGACTACGACCGCTTGGTGGTGGCTCGGCTCTCCTCTTTGAGCCAGTTGGACATCTCGAAGAACGCGGAATTTTTCCGTTGTTGGAGGGCGACATGGGAGCGATTGTCGCGTTGAGGCGACGTTGGCGGCGGTATCTGGGGATGATTTCCGGTCCAGCGGAGCGGGTATCTGCCTCCGGCCGGGGCGATTTTGGTCAGGCGGGCGCAGTTCTCCTGTCGAGCCAGACCAGGCGCTGGATGTTGTAGGCAAGATTGGCGAGGCCGATCTTCGTGGTCGCCCGGTCGATGCCGATGGTGCGGACGAACAATCCCATCGGCCCCTTCTGCCGGGCGAAGACATGCTCGATCGCCGCGCGCACCCGTGACTTCGCCGCGTTGGCGACAGCCGTCCGGCGTGGCATCGGCCGGCCCCGCGGCTTCCTGCGATGAATGCACGAGCGCAGGCCATTGTCCGCGAGCCATGCCTCGTTCTGCTTGTCTTGATCGTAGTTCGCCTTCGCGGCCCCTCCCTTCTGCTTGCGCTCGTTGCTCCAGGCGACCGGCAGCGCCGCCGGAAGCCACCCTCACCCAGGATCACCACCCCGGCCGCCGGATCCGTGGCCGCCTCAATCTATGCCGCAAATCACTCTTTTGACGGACACGGCCGAAAAATATAATTTAAGGATCCTCGCTGCTGCCGAACAGGCCAAGCGCCCGCGTGCGGGCTACAATGTCTCTATTTTTCGTAGCCCTCTCGGACGCCGGAACGAACATGCCCTGAATCAATGCCTGATGACAGTGGCGCGCGGATTGCTTGCACAACTCAGAACATCATTACCGGGAGGAACCCACCGTGCTGAAGAAATCCCTGCTCGCCGCCGCGGCTCTCGGCGGCAGCCTCGCTTTCGCCGCCCAGGCCCGGGCCGATCTGATCGTGATCAGCGTCAACGGCAGTGAGGTGACCAATGGCTCCGGCAGCGCGAACGTCTCCGGCCAGACCTTCGGCAACTTCACGGTCACGGCCTCGGCCGTGGGAACGCCCCCGCTCGCCCAGCCGCGGCTGACCTCGTCCACCCTGGACGTTTCCGCGACCGGCGGTGGAACCCTGACCATCACCATCACCGAACAGGATGTCACCGGCCCGCTTGGCGTCTACAACATGCTGAGCGGCTTCTCGTTGACCTCGATCAGCGGCGGCATCGGCTCGGTCGAAGAGGCGACCTACCTGAACACCGGCAACGGGCTCTATGGCGGTACGCTGCTCAGCAGCACCACCTTCACCGGCACGGGAGGCTTGAACCAGATCGCGCCGACGCCGCTGACCACCGGCACATACTCGGTCCTGGAAGTCTTCACCATCACCGCGACCGGCCTCGGTTCCACCGCCGGCGGGATCTCCACCGCGGACGTGCCGGAGCCCGCTTCGCTCCTGCTCCTCGGCACCGGCCT
Source organism: Acetobacteraceae bacterium (assembly GCA_027449745.1). Taxonomy (GTDB): domain Bacteria; phylum Pseudomonadota; class Alphaproteobacteria; order Acetobacterales; family Acetobacteraceae; genus JAJZVV01. Next base: position 3,875 of record DAIDKZ010000236.1, read on the forward strand.
GCTCGGCACCCGGCTGGTCTGCCGCCGCCGCCGTTCGGTCTGAGCCGCGGCGCATCGTCCGGAACGCATCGTCTGGAACAAAGAGGGGGCGGTCTTCGACCGCCTCCTATGCCGATTGATCGTCGGAACGAGACCTGGCCCGCCCAGCGCCTCAGCGCGCCTGTTGAATGGCCGAGAGCAGCCAGCGGCCGCCTTGGGCGCGCAGGAAGGTCCAGAGCTCGGTCACCATCACGCGTTCGGTGGCGGAGCCGTCGGCGACGCGGCCGGCGCGGTCGAGCGTTACGTCGGTCATCGAGAACTGCATCGCCACGGTGGCGTATTCCCGTCCCTGTTCGGCCCAGGCCTCGCTGAGGTCGCCGCGCTCCAGGCGCACGTCGCGCACCAGGTTGCGCACGCCGCGGCTTTCCTGCTCGGCGAGCTGCTCGGCGAAGTAGGAGACCATCTCCGGCGTCGCCAGGCGCTGCAGGGCGCTGAGATCGTGCGCGCTCCAGGCGGCCTGGATGTCGATCAGCGCGCGCTCGAACTGCTGGTAGTCCTGCGGCGTGATGGCGACCGGCGCGGCCGCCGGCCGGCCGGCGCCCATCCCCCCAGCGGCCATCCCCCCAGCGGCCATCCCGCCGCCCATCCCCATTCCCGGTCCGCGCGCCGGCCCGCCCGGCGCGGCGAAGGCGAAGCCCTGGCCGAAGCGGCGGAACAGCCAGCGCGCGACCAGGTAGAGCAGGTAGATCTGCAGCAGGAAGCCGAGGAAGCCGAAGATGCCGTGGATGCCGCCGAACAGCCCGTGGCCGAACAGCAGCCCGCCGATGCCGGCCCCGATCAGCCCGCCGAGCAGGCCGGACATGAACGGCGAGCGGCCGCCATAGCCGGGCGCGTAGCCGGGAGCGGCATAGCGCGGCGCCTCCGGCTGGGTCAGGCTGCGCTGCATCGGCGCGGCGCTGTAGGGTGCGGTCGGCGTCGCCGAAGGCGCGGAATAGGTCCGGCTGCCCCGGCTGCCCGAGGACGTGCCGCCGCCGGCCCTTGCCTCCGCCAGCGCCGGAGCGAGGGCCAGAACCAGCGCCAGAATCAGCGCGGCAAGGGCGGCAGGGCGGAAATGGCTGAGGCGCATGCGCTTCGCTCCAGGGTGAAACCCGATCGGATATGGGCACGATGCCAGCGCCGCGGCAGGGGGGCGAGGTTCACCCGCCGGCGAGCGTCATCCCGTCCACGCGCACGGTCGGCGCATCCGTGCCGCGGCGGAAGCGCAGGTCGCTGGCTGGCGTGAGGTGGGCGAACATCTCGATCAGATTGCCGGCGATGGTGATCTCGGCCACCGGCTCGGCGAGCTGGCCGGCGCGGATCATGAACCCCGCGGCGCCGCGGCTGTAGTCGCCGGTGACCATGTTCACCCCCATGCCGATCAGCTCGGTGACATAGAGCCCCTCGGCGATGTCGGCCATCAGCGCGGCCGGGCTCAGCGCGCCGGGCAGCAGGTAGAGATTTGAGGGCGAGGGCGCCGGCGGGCCGGAGGTGCCGCGCACCGCGTGGCCGGTGGGGGCGAGGCCGAGCTGGCGGGCGCTGCGCAGATCCAGCAGCCAGGATGTCAGCACGCCGCCGGCGACGAGGTCGCGCGCCGCCGTCGGCTGGCCCTCGGCGTCGAACGGGCGCGAGCGCAGGCCGCGCACCCGGCGCGGATCGTCGCGCACGGTGATGCCCGGGGCGAACACGGCGCTGTTCAGCCGGTCCTTCAGGAAGCTCGTGCCGCGGGTGATGGCGCCGCCATTGATGGCGCCGGCGAGATGGCCGAGCAGGCTGGAGGCGACGCGGGGGTCGTAGACCACCGGCAGCTTCGCGGTGCGCGGCCGGCGGGGATTGGCCCGCGCCACCGCCCGCTCCCCGGCGCTGCGCCCGATGGCGGCGGCGGGTTCGAGGTCGGCGAGGTGAACGGCGGTGGAATAGTCGTAGTCGCGCTGCATCGCCGTGCCGGCGCCGGTGAGCGCGGTGGCGGAGACCGAGTGGCTGGTGCGCGCGTAGGTGCCGGCGAACCCGGCGGAGGTGACGAGGGCGATGTCGCTGCGCCCGAACCCGGCCTCGGCGCCCTCGGAATTGGTCACGCCGGGCACCGCAAGCGCTGCCTCCTCGGCCTCGGCGGCGCGCGCGATCAGGGCGGCGACGTCGGGTTCGGCGGCATCGGCGAGATCGAGCGGCGCGGCATCCGGCGCCGGCTGCGGGTGCGCGTCCAACCCGGCGAACGGGTCCTCCGGCACCACGCGCGCCATCGCCACCGCCTGCTCGGCGAGCCCGGCGAAGCGGCGCGGATCGACCGTGCTCGCGGAGACGATGGCGGCGCGGCGGCCCATGAACACGCGCAGGCCGATGTCGCGCGTCTCCGAGCGTTCGACATGCTCCACCCTTCCGAGCCGGCGCTGCACCGAGAGCGAGGCGCCGGCGAGCAGCACGGCGTCGGCGGCCTCGGCGCCGGCCGCGCGCGCGGCCTCGACCAGGCCGCCGAGGAGGTCGATCGCGTCCATCACGCGGCCAGCCGGTCGGCGATCACCGGCAGGCCCGGCACCTTGCCCGCCGGGCCGAGCGCGGCCAGCGTCGGCGGGGCGCGGAACAGGCGCGCGGCGACGCGGGCGATGTCCTCCAGCGTCACGGCGGTGATGCGCGCCACCGTCTCCTCGGTCGGGATCACCCGGCCGAACACCTGCCACTGCCGGGCGAGCTGCTCGCAGCGGCTGGAGGTGCTCTCCAGCGACATCAGCACGCTCGCCTTCACCTGGGCGCGGGCGCGGGCGAGTTCGGGCTCGTTGCCGTCGCGCTGCACCCGGCGCAGCTCCTCGATCACCACCGGCACCAGCTCCTCCGCCTCGTGCTCGCCGGTGCCGGCATAGATGCCGAACAGGCCGCCATCCATGTAGGGCGCGGTGAAGGAATAGATGGAATAGACCAGGCCGCGCTTCTCGCGGATCTCCTGGAACAGGCGCGAGGACATGCCGCCGCCGAGCAGGGTGGAGAGCAGCAGCGCCGGGTAATAGTCCGCATCGCCATAGGCGACGGAGGGGAAGCCGAGCACGATGTGGACCTGGTCCAGCTCGCGCGCCTCGCGGAACTCGCCGCCCTCGTAGCGGGCCGCCTCCGCCGCCGGCATCGTCTTGGGGCGCAGGTCGGCGAAGTGCCGCTCGACCAGCTCGACCACGGAGGCGTGCTCCAGCGCCCCGGCGGCGGCGACGACGCTGTTGGAGGCGGCGTAGTGGCGCTGCATGTAGCCGACCAGGCTGTCGCGCCCGAGCCCGCGGATGATCGCCTCGGTGCCCAGCGTCGGGCGGCCCATCGGCTGGGCGGGGAAGGCGCGCTCCTGGAAATGGTCGAAAATGATGTCGTCCGGCGTGTCGTTGGCCTGGCCGATCTCCTGCAGGATGACGCCGCGCTCGCGCTCGAACTCCTCGGGCTCGAAGGTGCTGTGGGTGAGGATGTCGCCGATGATGTCGGCGGCGAGCGCGGTATCCTCCTTCAGCACCTTGACGTAGTAGGCGGTCTGTTCGCGCGCGGTGTAGGCGTTGATGTGCCCGCCGACGGCCTCGATCTCCTCGGCGATGCGCTGGGCGCTGCGCCGCTCGGTGCCCTTGAAGGCCATGTGTTCGAGGAAGTGCGAGACGCCGTTCTCCGCCGCCGCCTCGTTGCGCGTGCCGGCGGCGACATAGGCCCCGAGCGAGACCGTCTC
>DAIDKZ010000237.1 GCA_027449745.1 Acetobacteraceae bacterium
GCCAGCGCCAACCTGGCGCCGTGGCGCGGCGTGCTCCTCCTCGCCAGGCGCCTCCTGGACCTGCTGCGCTCGGTGCCCGACCTGGTCTATGCGCTCATCCTGGTCTGGGCCTTCGGGGTCGGTCCGCTCGCCGGGGTGGCGGCGATCACATTGCACAGCGCCGGGGCGCTCGGAAAGTTGTTCGCCGAGGTGGTGGAGAACGCCGACATGCGCCCCTTCGAGGCGGTGCGCGCGGCGGGCGGCGGCAGGGCGGCCGCGATCCGCTACGCCATCCTTCCCCAGGTGGCGCCGAATTTCCTCAGCTACGCCCTGCTGCGGTTCGAGATCAATGTGCGCGGGGCCAGCGTCATCGGCTTCGTCGGTGCCGGCGGCATCGGCCAGGAGCTCTATACCGTCATCAGCTTCAACTATTACCAGGAGATCAGCGCCATCCTCGTGCTGATCATGATCACAGTGAGCGCGATCGATCTGGTCTCGGAGCGGCTGCGCAGCCGAGCGATGGCGGCATGAGGCCGACGACGCCCGATGCCGCGTCGGTGGCGCGGGCGCGGGCGCGCTGGCCCGCCGCGTTCGGGCCATCACGCGCGCGCCGGCTGGCGCGGGCGGGGGTGGCGCTGGCGGCTCTGCTCTGGCTCGGCACGCTGGTCTGGTGGTTCGGCATCACGCCGGCGCGGCTGGCCCACGGGATCGCCGGGGTCGCGGTGATCCTGCGCCTGATGGTGCCGCCCGCGCCCGGCGCGCAGCTCGCCGATATCCTGCATGGGCTTGGCGAGAGCCTGGCGATGGCGCTGCTAGGCACGCTCGCCGCGGCGCTGCTGGCGCTGCCGCTCGGCCTGCTCGGTGCCCGCTCGATCCTCGCCAACCGGCTCGCCCATTTCAGCCTGCGCCGGCTGTTCGATGGGTTGCGCGGCATGGACCAGCTGATCTGGGCGCTGGCGTTCGTGCGCGCGGTGGGGCTTGGTCCGCTCGCCGGCGTGCTGGCGATCGCCGCGGCCGAGGTTGCGGTGCTGGCCAAGCTCTATGCCGAGGCGATCGAGAACGCCGACCCGCGTCAGACCGAGGCGGTGCGCGCGGCCGGCGGCGGCCGGCTGGCCGTGATCCGCTTCGCCCTGCTGCCGCAGATATTGCCGGTGATGCTGGCGCAGACGCTCTACGCCTTCGAGAGTAACACACGCAGTGCGGCCATCCTCGGCGTCGTCGGCGCCGGCGGCATCGGGCTGCAGATCGCCGAGCGGATCAAGGTTCGCTATTGGAACGAGGTCGCCTTCATCATCCTGCTGATCCTGGCGACCGTCGCGGTGATCGACACGCTCTCCGGCCGGCTGCGGCGGCGGCTGGCATAATCGGCGCGATCACTCGACGAAAAGCGAAATGGGCGCGGCCAAGTTGCGGCCGCGCCCGCCGAGATCAGGTGCGGATCGCGCTGATCTGGATCACCGGCTGGATGTTGGTGTAGTTCGGGATGTCGGCCATGATCTCCTTGGCGTGGGGGCCGAAGGCGCCCTGGAACGCTTCGACATTGTCGAAATAGAGATGGCCCATCGCGGCGTAGGTCGCGGGCGCCCCCGGCGCGCCACCGGCCAGGCCCTGATCGACCTCGCTCTTCTTCAGCGCCGCACCGAGCTTGCTCGCCACCATCGGCATGTGGCTGTTGCAGTAATAGTCGATGTCGAACTTGCTGCCGTCGCTGTTCGGATAGAGCACGCTGACCTTGATCATTCTGGTTTCCTCTCCTGACCCGTTGTTGCCTCACCCGGGCGCGTCACCTGGGTGCGCGGCCAAGCTCGCCCTGCATAGCCGGGTTCGCCGGCGGTTTCTATCGTCCGCTGCGGCCGCTCAGGCGAGCAGGCGTGCGAGCCGCTCCGGCACGTCCGCGCCGGACCAGTCGATCGGCCCCTCCCAGCGCGCCCGGGCACGGCCGCCGGCATCGAGCAGGAATGTCGTCGGGATGCCGCGCAGCTTGAACGCCGTCAGCGCCTCGCCCTCGGGGTCGAGCCAGACCGGCAGATGGGCCAGGCGGTGGCTGTCATAGAAGGCCCGCACCGCCGCCGCGCCGCCGCGATCCATCGCCACCGGCAGCACCGCGACCGGCGGCGTGGTGCCGGCGAGGCGCGCCGCCAGCGCGTCCAGGGCCGGCATTTCCGCCATGCAGGGGGCGCACCAGGTGGCCCAGAGATTGAGCAGCACGCCGCGCCCGGCGAATGCGGCAAGCCGGCGCTCGGTGCCATCGGCGGCGCGGACGCTGAGTTCCGGCAACGCTTCCGGCGGCGCCAGCAGTGTCAGACTGTCGAAGCCATGCAGCTCGCTGGCTTGCACGCGCGGTGACGCGGCCGCAGCCGCGGTGGCGAGGATCAGCATGGTCCGTCGCGGGATGGATTGCATGCCCCAATGTCGCGCCGCCAACGGCCATCTGCAAGCCGGTCTTAGAGCAACCTCCGATCTGATTGAGCCGTTCCGGCTCGGGCAGATCGGAGATAAGTTGCTCCAGAGTCATATGTTTCCAGAGCACGACCGTCCGACCTGATGATTCCATCAGGTCGGACCGTGCTCTAGCGCTCCCACGCCTCCGCGCTGGCGCCGGCGAGCGAGCGGATGCGGTCCTCATCGGCGGCGAGTTCGCCGGCCGGGCCGGCATGGGTGATGACGCCGTGGTCGAGCACATAGGCGAAATCCGCGATCTCCAGGCTCTGGCGGACATTCTGCTCCACCAGGAGAACGGTGATCCCCTCCGCGCGCATCTCGGTGATGATGCGGAAAACCTCGCGCACCACCAGCGGCGCCAGGCCCTGCGAGGGTTCGTCCAGGATCAGCACGCGCGGATTGAGCAGCAGCGCGCGCGCGATCGCCAGCATTTCCTGCTCCCCGCCCGAAAGCTGCCGGCCGCGATTGTCGCGCCGTTCGGCGAGGCGGGGAAAGACGCTGTAGACGCGCGCCAGCGACCACGGGCCCTTGCGTTCCAGCGGCACGCGCAGATTTTCGGCCACCGTGAGATTGGGAAAGATGCGCCGCCCCTCGGGCACGAACCCGACGCCGTGGGCGGCGATGCGGTAGCTCGGCCAGCGCGTGGTCTCGGCTCCGAACACCCGCACATGGCCGGCCCTGGGTGCGACGAGACGCATCAGCGTGCGCAGCGTCGTCGATTTGCCGGCACCATTGCGCCCGAGCAAGGTGGTCACCTTGCCCTCGGCGACCGCCAGATCGACCCCGTGCAGGATATGGCTCTTGCCGTAATAGGTGTGCAGCCCTTCGGCCTCGATCGCGTTCATGCCGCCTGCCCGAGATAGGCCGCCTGCACCGCCTCGTTGGCGGCGATTTCCGCCGGCGTGCCCTCGGCCAGCAGGCAGCCCTGCTCAAGGACGGTGATGCGGTCGGCGAGATGGAACACGACGCGCATGTCATGCTCGATGAGCACGATGGTGTAGCGGCTGTCGCGATGCAGGCGGCGGATCAGCGCGGCGATCTCGAAGGTTTCCTGTTCGCCCATGCCGGCCGTCGGCTCGTCGAGCAGCAGCAGGCGCGGGCGGAGTGCCAGCGCCATGGCGATTTCGGCGGCGCGCTGATCGCCATGGGCGAGTTCGCCGACCTTGCGGTCGGCCCGGTCCGTGAGCCCGGTGAGCGCGATCGCGGCGCTGATCTCGTGCGCGATCGCTTCCTGCCGGGCGCGGCGCAGGATGATGCCGAGCGTCATGCCCGCGGCGGCTTCCACGGCGATGCGCACATTCTCGCGCACGGTGAGCTCGGGGAAGATCTCGGTGATCTGGAAGGTGCGCGCCATGCCGAGCCGCACGCGCCCGGAGGCCGGCACGCGCGTGATGTCGGTGCCATCGAACCGGATCTCGCCCGCGCTCGGCGGAAAGAAGCCGGTGATGAGATTGAAGAACGTCGTCTTGCCAGCGCCGTTCGGCCCGATGATCGCCCGCAGCTCGCCCGGCGCGACCATCAACGAGACATCCTGCACCGCGTGCAGGCTGCCGAAATTCTTGCTCACATGGTGGACTTCGAGCAGGTTCATCGCGGTGTCTCCCGCTGCAGCACGCCGAGCAGGCCGCGCGGGGCGAACAGCACGACGAGCACGAACAGCAGGCCGATGAAGCTCATCCAGTTCACCGTCATCGATGAAACATAATCCTGCAGCACCACGAACACCGCGGCGCCGAGCAGCGGGCCCCAGAAGCTGCGCATGCCGCCCATCACCGCCATGATCACGATCTCGCCCGACAGAGTGTAGTGCAGCGTCATCGGGTCGGCGAAATTGTTGAGCAGGGCGTAGAGCGCACCGGCGGCGGAACAGAAAAAGCATGACAGCGAGAAGGATAGCCAGATCTGGCGCTCGACATCGATGCCGAGGAAGCGCGCGCGGCGCTCGTTCTCGCGAATGGCGATGAGGGTGCGGCCGAACGGGGAGCCGAGCAGCAGGCCCATCAGACCGACGCAGATCGCGAAGACGAAGAGGAGATAGTAGTAGAGCGCGATGTCGTTGCCCTGGATGTCGAGCAGGAATCGGCCGAAGCCGATCGGCTGGCGCTGGAAGCCGCGCAGACCGTCGTCGCCGCCGGTCAGGCTGTTCCAGCGATAGGCGATGTAGAAGAAAATCTGCCCGAACGCGATGGTGATCATGGCGAAATAGACTCCGCGCCGCCGCACCAGCAGGCGCCCGAGCAGGGTGCCGAGAACGCCGCCGAGCAATACGCCTGCCACTGTCGCCAGCAGCGTGCTGGAGGTGACGTAGCGCAGCATCAACCCCGTACCGTAGGCGCCGAGCCCGAACCATGCGGCGTGGCCGAAACTCATCACGCCGGTGAAGCCGAGCAGGAAATTCAGCGCCATCGCGGCGAGACCGAGCACCAGCGCCCGCCCGGCGAGCTGGGTGTAGCCGCCGACGAAGGGCACCCAGAAGGGCACCAGGATCAGCACCAGCCAAAGCACCGCCAGCCCCAGCCGCTGGCGCGAGAGGACCGGTGTGGTGGCGCTGCGCAGCACCGTGGCCTCGCTCACGACATCATCCCTTCCTCGCCGAAGAGTCCGCGCGGCCGTGCCAGCAGCACGAGTGCCATGATGACGTAGATCACGGCGTCGGCCGCCGTCGGATAGAACACCGTCGTCACCGCTGCGGCGACGCCGATGAGCAGACCGCCGAACAGCGTGCCGGCGAGACTGCCGACGCCGCCGACGATGATGGCGATGAAACTCGGCATCAGCAGACTGTCGCCCATGTTCGGGTTGAGTCCGATCTGCCCGGCGGCGAGCACCCCGGCAAGGCCGGCGAGGAAGATGCCGACTGCGAAGTTCAGCGAGCGCAGAAGCTGCACATTGACGCCGAGGGCGGCGACCGTCTCGAGATCGAGGATGCCCGCCCGGATTCGGATGCCGGCGCGCGAATAGCGCAGGAAGGCGAACAGGCCGGCCACCGCGACCAGCACGATCACCACCATGAACACGCGATAGCCGGTGATGAAGAACAGGTCGGCGCTGAGCGGCTGAGCGATGCTCGCCGGGACCGCCAGCGGCAGGCCCTGCGTGCCCCAGACGTAGCGGCACATATCCTGGAGAATGAAGGCGAGCCCGAAAGTCAGCAGCAGGCTGTAGACCGGATCCCGGCCATAGACCCGGCGAATCATCAGCCGCTCGACGATGATGCCGACGATGGCGGTCAGCAACGGCGCCACGAACAGCGCCGCCCAGAAGCCGATGACGGGGATGAGCACATAGGCGAAATAGCCGCCGAGCGTGAGAAAGTTCGCGTGGGCGAAATTGATCACGTTGCTGAGATTGAGGATCAGAGAGAGGCCGAGGGCCATCAGCACGTAGAAGGCGCCGACGATGAGGCCGTTGGTGACGTTGAAGAGAACCAGCTGGGTCATCGGACCGCTCGCGCGGCTGCTGCGCGCGGCGCGATCACGCCGGATACGCCATGTGGCAGCCGGTATCGGCAACGGTGCCGGCTGCCGTCGGGCCCGGCACCATCTCATGCACGGTGAAGACATTGGCCGGATCGCCCTCCGGCGGGTGCGCCTCGCCGACGAAGACGTTGCTCATCAGCTGGTGGTCGCCGGCGCGGAAATAGATTTCGCCAGGCTGCAGCGCGACCTCCGGCGGCAGGCGCAGATCCTCCAGCGCGCGCGCCATCGCCGGCCCGGCGAGGGATTTCGCGCGCTCGGCCGCGAGCTTCACCGCGTGCACCGAGAGATAGCCGAACCAGTGCCGGGCCGCGGCGGGCTTGCCGGTGGCGGCGCGGATGGCGGCGACGAACCGTGCCACCTCCGGGAGATTGGGCTGGTTCCACCACCATTCCATGGTCCACCAGCCGATCTGCGCCTCCTTCGGCACGGCCTGGATGATCTGCAGCTCGTAGAGCGAGCCGCCGACCGCCATGTCCTTCTGCAGGCCGAACTGAACGAACTGCTTCAGGCTGTTGATCTGGTCCAGCCCGCCCATGGTGTTGATCAGCACCTGCGGCCCGTAGGCCTTGGCCTTGATGAGGGAGGCGGAATAATCCGCCGTGCCGAGCGGCAGCAGATCTCCGGTATAGGTGCCGCCGTGCGCGGTCAGCCGCTTGACGAAGGCGGCCTGGACCGAATGCCCATAGGCGTAGTCCGGCGTGATGAAGAACCATTTCTTGCCGTAGGTCTTCACCAGCGTGTCGGTGATGGCGGCCGCATCCATGGTGGTGGTGTTGCAGACGCGGAACACATTCCACTTGCAGTCCTTGCCGGTGATCGGGTCGGTATGGCCGCCGCAGACGATGTGGAACACCTTCTTCTCGTTCGTCACCTGCGAGATGGCGTAGGCGATGGCGGAATTCACGTCGGCGAAAATGACGTCCACCTTGTCGCGGTCGATGAGCTTGCGTGCCTTCTGCACGCCGGTACCAACATCGTTGGCGGAATCCTCGACCAGCAATTGCAGCTCGCGCCCGAGTACGCCGCCGGCCTTGTTGATTTCCGCCACCGCGAGTTTGGCGCCCTCGACCTCGCTGACCGCGAGGGTGGCATAGACCCCGGTGAGCGGATCGATCATGCCGATGCGCACCGGCTGCTCGCCACGCGCGCTCAGCAGATAAGGCGCGGTGACCTGCAGCGCACCAACCGCGGCGCCGGCACCGACCAGGCCACGGCGCGACAAACCCCGCACGGAGCCACCTTCTTTCATGGCTCGTCCCCCCCTGTATGTCGGGCGGCCCGCGGGGATTAGACGAGGCTCCCGTGGGACGCTCGTTCTGATTGACGGGCACCCTACACGAAGCGGAAGCCGGCGCGCGAGACCATTCTTTCAACCGATGACGGGCTTCGTCCGGCCCGCGGGCGCGGTCCGGCATGGTTTGCACCCCGGACGCGGCGCCGCTAGCGTGCGCCGCGTCCGAGGCGCCGCCGGCGCCCGCCCATCGCCGGAACTTCAGACGTGACCGATCCCGCTCCCGCCGCCACCCAGACCGAACCGGCCGCCAACGTGCAATGGGGCGGGCGCTTCGCCGCCGGCCCGGCCGCGGTGATGCAGCGCATCAACGCCTCCATCGGCTTCGACCGCAGGCTCTGGCGCCAGGACATCGCTGCCTCGCGCGCGCACGCGGCCATGCTGGCCGCGCGTGGCATCATCGGTGCCGAGGACGCGGCCGCCATCGCCGACGGGCTCGGCGCGATCGGCGCCGAGATCGAGGCCGGGCAGTTCGTCTTCAGCGAGGCGCTCGAAGACATCCACATGAACGTCGAGGCGCGGCTGGCCGAGCGCATCGGCGAGGCCGGCAAGCGGCTGCACACCGCGCGCAGCCGCAACGACCAGGTGGCGACGGATTTCCGCCTCTGGGTGCGCGAGGCGATCGACGGGCTCGATGCCCAACTCGCCGGGCTGATGCGCGCGCTCGCCGCCCGCGCCGCCGAGCACGCCGCCGACGCGATGCCCGGCTTCACCCATCTGCAGACCGCCCAGCCGGTCACCTTCGGCCATCATCTGCTGGCCTATGTCGAGATGCTGTCGCGCGACCGCGGCAGGCTCGCCGATGCGCGGGCCCGGCTCAATGAATGCCCGCTCGGCGCCGCTGCGCTGGCCGGCACCTCCTTCCCGATCGATCGCGAGGCGACCGCCGCCGCGCTCGGCTTCGCCCGGCCTATGGCCAATTCGATCGACGCGGTCTCGGACCGGGACTTCGCCCTCGAATTCCTCGCCGCCGGCGCCATTTCGGCGATGCATCTCTCACGGTTCGCCGAGGAGATCGTCATCTGGTGCAGCGCGCCCTACCGCTTCGTCACG
>DAIDKZ010000238.1 GCA_027449745.1 Acetobacteraceae bacterium
CCTTGAGTGAGCGAGCCGTCGAACGGATTCTTGCGGACGCAATCGAAGAAGATTTTGCGGTCGATCATGCGGCCTCACAATTTTCGTGGGTATTTTCGTGGGAGTGCTACGGAGCCAGGATCACGGCCGGATCGGCGCCGATCGCCTTGAGGAAGGCAATGCTCTCCGGATCGTCGGCGAACACCGCGTCGCGGGCGGCCCAGCGCTCGCGGGTGTAGAGCGGGGCGGCATCAAGCGCCTTGCGGGCGGCGGCAAGCAGGCCAGCCTCATAGAGCCGGTCGATGATGACGCGCTTCGGCACGAGACGGCGCTCGGGCTTATTCGCTTCGGCTTGCCGCCATGCCCAGTAATCGGCGAAGGTCGGCCAGCGGGCCGGGTTGACGATTGTCACCTCACCGGCTGCTCCGTCGATTTTGCCATTGACGACGCGGCGCCAGGTGTTGGGCTTACCCTCGGCGGGGAGCCATTCGTCGAGCGTGCCGAGCATTAGATGATACCATACAAGAAGATGTAGCTGATATTATCATTTCCTGCCGATGGAGCGTAGTAATCCAATTGCGCTCTGTCATTCGTAGCGTCAGCATATATTTGGACCGGCGTAACGGAAGCGCCAGTCAAGACAAATCCACCTCCGCGCAATGGAATTGTCGTCGTAAATGCACTGGCGACGGCAAGGGATAGCCCAACCTGCGTGCGTGCCCCGCTGGTCGTGTGATCAACGGCGAGAGTGCCGGACTGGACTACAACATTGCCGATCCGCGCATAGTTGGCGGCATAGCTCGTCGTCGCATCAACGTTGAGCACGCCGGTGAGCGTCGGAGTGTAGCTGGATGCCGCCCAAGAGACCTTTGTGAATGCATCCGCGCCGGTCTGCGCAACAAGGCCGGCGGTCGAATTGAGCCCGGCAAGTGCCGTCAGCGTGGCATCGTATTCTTGCGGCCGCCGCCCCGGAAACAGCCATTCAATGCCGGCGGTCATAGCGCCTGTGCCCAAGTGCCGTCAGACTGCTGGACATAAGTCTGGCCGTTGCTGCCCTGCACGGCGCGCTGGCCGGTATTGCCCCATGTCCCGTAGCCGAAGCTGTAACCGCTCGGCGAAACGGACGTGCCGCTGGACGAGAACAGATTGGTGCCGGGAGCACCGCCGCCGAAAATGCCGCGCCCCCCAAGCAGCCCGAGAGCGGCCCCGAGCGGCCCGCCGGTCGCAAAGCCCACGAGCGCACGCGCGAACGGGCCGTTGAACGGGCCGCGCCGTTCTTCCGGGCGACGCTCCGCCGCCGGAGAAGCAAGGCGCACGGGCGGCGGCGTCTGAACCGGCATCGGGGCTGGCGCGGCCGGAGGTGTCAGAGGCATCGGCGGCGGCAGTCCGCCGGACGGAACGGTGACGACGCCAGGCAACGCTGCCGGCTTCGGCTCATAGCCGCTGAGCGGCGTGCCACCGGGAATGGTGCCGTAGGAAGCAGGCGGCGGCGGGAGTGGCTGGATGGGCGCGCCGAAGCGCTCACTAAAGGCGTCGGCCGTCAGCGCTGGCCATGCCCCGGAGGCGTCCGCCATCTTGACGCCGGGGATGCTCACCTGTCCCATCGGCGGGGCGAGGCTTGAGGTCGCTCCAGTCATCGCCGGATGGCGGGATTGGTCCTTGTTCGGGTTGAGCGTACCGAACGGGTCCCACACCGGAGAAGCGGACGGCGCTGCGGGCGGCGGCGGAGGCGGAGGCAATGCCATGCTCGGCGGCGGCGTCACGGCGGCAGCCGGCACTGAACCCGGCCCCATCAGGCCGAGGTCGCGGAACAGGTTCTGCTCCGGCAGGACGCCCGAGAGGAAATCGAGCGGCCCGCCGCCCTGTGCCGTCGCCTTCGTCGCGTTCGGCCCGTTCCGCTCCAGCCATTGGGCAAGCGAGGGATCACCCCCCGAGCCGGCGACGAAATCAAAGTCCGGCACGCGCGGCTTCGGCGGCGCCGGCAGTTCCGGGATGCCGGCCGCGAACGGGCTGTTCGCCGTGGTGATGTCCTCGCGTCTCGGCCCCATCATCAAGGCGCGATCGGAGAACGGCGGCGGCCTGGTGGTGGCATTCGGAAGCGGTGTTGGCGCTGTGGCGAAGTCGAAGTTGGGAACCGACTTGCCGCGGTTCTCTTCGAGCATCCGGTTGAAATCGGCCTTGCGGCGATCGAAGGCGGCAATGCTGCGGGTGAGCTCGTCCGGCATCATCGGGCGGTAATCGCCCATGGTGGCGGCGAAGCTGGGAGGGAGTGCGGCAGTGGGCGGGAGTGCCGTCGCGCGCGCCCCGGCACCCGGCAGAGCACCGGGAGTCTCCGGCCGCGCCGCGAAGAGTGATGGCAAACCGGACGGCGTGATATCGGTGCCGGGAAGGCGGATGTCCTCGCCGGTCGGGCGAAGCAACATGTCGGCGATCGATGCGGCTGGACCTGCCGGCAGCGGCGGCATCCGTTCGTCGCCCGCCATCGGCAGCGAGGTGCCCGGCATGTCCGGGCGAAGCCGCGGCGACGGCACCGGCCCGATATTGGCGAGGTCCGGTCCGCGCTCGACTGGCGCCAGCGGCGCGCCGCGGAACGGTCGTTCCTGCGGGTTGGGGAAGGTCGCCAGATCGACGCCAAGCGGCCCTCCCGGCCCCGGCGAGCGACCGGGAACGGGAGGAAGGCCGGGGAACGGCGATGTCTCGGCCGGGAAGCCGCTGCCGACGTTCAGCCCGGCCGGCGGGTTGAACGTGTCGGGCCAGGTCGGTGGCGGTTCGGTGATGGCGCCCGGCGTCGCGCTTGGTCCGCGTGGCGCCGTCGCCGCGAGGCTGCGCTGTGTCTCCTGTCCGGCGATGCCGTCCGCCGACAGGCCGTAGCGTTGCTGATAGGCGCGCACCGCGTCCATTGTGCGCGGGCCGTAGTCGCCGTCGATCCTGCCCTTGTAGAGGCCGGCGTCGGCGAGGGTCTGTTGAAGGGCTGCGACGGCAGGCCCACGTGAGCCGCGCTTCAGAACGCCGCCAGTCGCCGCAGCGCCGGTCTTGGGCGCGCCGACGCGCCCGAGGAAAATATGATTGCCGAGGCGGCGGGCCGGGCCTTCCCGATTGGCCGATCCGTACCACGACGGCTTTTTGCCACCAGCCATGCCCTTCGGGGCATAGTAAAAGACGGCGCCGCCAGTCGGGTCCGCGATGGCCCCGGAAGCCGCGCCATCCACAAGCTGCCCGATGGCTTCATAGGCAGCCGAGCCCGGCTTGATGGTGTAGGGAAGCGCGTTGCCGCCGGCCCCCTTGTTCCATGCCGAGAACTGCTTCGGCTGAAGCGCGACCTTCGCCGGGTCGGTCGGCCAGCGCCCGTCCGCTGCCCGGTTGAGGATGGTGTGGACGACGGCCGCCTGACCGGCCGGGCTTTCGCTCATGGCTTCGCCGGCAACCGTGCGGATGAGGATGTCGCGCTGATAAGGCGTCAGTGTCGCCATCGACTCGGGTTCCTGCTAGATTGTCGGGATGCGCGTCTTGCTGATCGCGGCGGGGAATCTCACCCTGCCGATGCCGCTGTACGTGACGCTCGTGTTGGTCACGCTTTCAGTCGGGAGACCTTGGATGTTCTGGTACCTGGTGCAGGCCGGCATTGTTCTCGGCGCCGTCCAGTTCTACGTTTCGACCGGCCCGCACACCTTCCCGATGTCGGCGATGCTGTTCGTTGCCGGCCTCGCCGCCTTCGCGGTCACCGACCTGTCCGTGCGCGGTTCCGACTGGATTCGGCGGCGACGTTCAGCGCGTCGGCACCGTGCCGATAACCCGCCCGAGCGCGTCACGCTTGACCGTGGGGCTGACCGTGATCTCCAGCGGCGTCTTGCCGGGTCGGTTGAGTTCCGACGTGCCGTAGAAGGCGCTCAGCGGCAGATTGACGGGTGAGAGCTTCGGCGAGGGAACAGCGCCCGTCGCCACCATCTCGCTCAGGCTGTTTACGGACCGCTGCGCCGCCCGTCCCGCCAGCTCCTTGCCGACGAGGCCGAGCCCCGCCGCCCCGGCGGCAAGGTACGGATGACCGGCAACTCCCGCGCCGCCGAGCACGGTCAGCATGAGCGGGCTGCGCGGATCGAACTTGCCGAGGAACCGGACAACCGCCTCGGTCTTGGTGCCGCGGATGATCTGGCGAATGGCATCGCGTTCGGCTGCGCTGAACAGTGCTTTGTAATCCTTCCGCGCGGCTAGACCGCGGAATTTTTGCCTGATCGCCGTCATGATCCCGGCGCTCGTATAGTTGGCTTTGGCCGCATTCCTGGCCTGTTCCATAAGATCGTCGAGAAGATCAATCTTCTTGCCGCGCTGCCACAGCGACCGAGCGTCGCCGAGCGTTTTCAGCGCGGTATTGGGATCGCCGGCAATCACGTCCGCCGGCTTCAGGCTCGCGATCGCATCGTCGAGTTTGTCGCGCATGATCGCAGCAAAGAACCGTTCCGTTCCTTCCGGGCTCTTGGCGAGAGCCGAGAGTTGACGGCGCAGACCTTCGATTTCGAGA
>DAIDKZ010000239.1 GCA_027449745.1 Acetobacteraceae bacterium
GGTCTCCGTGTTCACCATCGCCGGCCACAGTCTGAGCCCCGCCGGCACGGTCGATCTCGGCAACCCCAAGTCGATCCCGCAGGGGCTCATCATCAGCCGTGACGGCAAGACCGCGCTGGTCAGCCGCACCGGCGACAACACAATCAATCTGCTGCACATCGCCGGCACCACCATCACCATCGATCCGCGCCCGCTCACGGCCGGATTCGCCCCTGACACCATGGACCTCGATGCCGCCGGGGATCTCGCCGCGGTCACCAGCGTCGGGCGCGGCGACGGCGACGTGGACACGGTGAGCCTGATCGACATGAAGGCCACCCCGCCACGCGTCATCGACGCGGTGCCGGTGCCGTCCGGTCCGGAATCGGTCAAATTCTCGCCCGATGGCTCGATGCTGGCCGTGGTCTCGATCAATGGTTCGATCAAGGCGCCGGGCAACGTCTTCTACCACGACCAGGGCATGCTCACCCTCTATGCCGTGCAGCCGCCCGAGCCCGGCGCGCCAACGCAGGCGGGGCGGCGTCTGAAGCGCCTGGCCGAAGCGCCCGCCGGCGGCTGGGCGCAGGGCGTCGCCTTCTCGCGCGATGGGCGGACAATCCTGGCGCAGAATTTCCGCGACCATAAGCTGATCGCCTTCCGCTGGCAGGGTGGCGCCCTCACGCCAGGGGCGACGATCGACCTGCCGGGCGGCCCCGCGGCCTTCGCCACCCCCTGGCCGTGAGACCGGCATCGCGCGTCACGCCGCCCTCTCTGGCGGTGCGGCGGGATTCGTGACAAATCCGGGGAGAGTGATCCCTCTCCCCGGATCGACGCCCAGGAAGCCCGCCCGAGCATGCAGACCAGCAACGATATCCGCGCCGCCTTCCTCGATTTCTTTGCGCGCAACGGCCATCAGCCGGTGGCGAGTTCGCCTCTGGTCCCGCGCAACGACCCTACCCTGCTGTTCACCAACGCAGGCATGGTGCAGTTCAAGAACGTCTTCACCGGCCAGGAAAAGCGTCCCTACGCGCGGGCGGCAACCGCGCAGAAATGTGTCCGTGCCGGCGGCAAGCATAACGACCTCGACAATGTCGGCTACACGGCCCGCCATCACACTTTCTTCGAGATGCTGGGCAATTTCAGCTTCGGTGACTATTTCAAGGAACAGGCGATCGCCTATGCCTGGGAGCTGGTGACGCGCGATTTCGGTCTGCCTGCCGAGCGCCTGCTCGTCACCGTCTATGCCGATGACGACGAAGCCGCCACGCGCTGGCGCAAAATCGCCAGCCTGCCGGAGAGCCGGATCATCCGCATCGATACGGCGGACAATTTCTGGCGCATGGGCGACACCGGCCCCTGCGGGCCCTGCTCCGAGATATTCTATGACCACGGCGCGTCGGTGCCTGGCGGCCCACCGGGCAGCGCCGAGGCGGACGGCGACCGGTTCATCGAGATCTGGAACCTGGTGTTCATGCAGTTCGAGGAGGGACCGCCCGGCGTGCGCACGCCGCTGCCGCGCCCCTCGATCGACACCGGCATGGGACTCGAGCGCGTGGCCGCGATCATGCAGGGAAAGCATGACAACTACGATACCGACACGCTGCGCGCGCTGATCATGGCCTCCGCCGAAGCCTCAGGGGTCGCGCCGGACGGGCCGCACAAGGTCAGCCATCGCGTCATCGCCGACCATCTGCGCGCAACCTCGTTCCTCATCGCCGACGGGGTCCTCCCCTCCAACGAGGGCCGCGGCTACGTGCTGCGCCGCATCATGCGCCGAGCCATGCGCCACGCGCACATGATGGGCACGCGCGCGCCGCTGATGCACCGGCTGGTGCCGGCGTTGGTGCGCCAGATGGGCGTGGCCTATCCCGAACTCGGCCGCGCCGAGGCGCTGATCACCGAAACGCTCGAGCTGGAGGAGACCCGCTTCAAGGCGATGCTGGAGCGCGGCCTGCACCTGCTGAGCGAGGAAACCCAGCGTCTCGGTGCCGGCCAGTCGCTGCCCGGGGCTGTGGCCTTCCGCCTCTACGACACGTTCGGCTTCCCGCTCGACCTGACGCAGGACGCGCTGCGCGAGCAGGGCCGCGGCGTCGATGTCGAGGGTTTCGAGGCCGCGATGGCCGAGCAGCGTGCGCGGGCCCGCGCCGCCTGGGCCGGCTCCGGCGAGGCGGCGACCGAGCGCGTCTGGTTCGAACTGCGCCAAAGCGTCGGCGCCAGCGAATTCCTCGGCTACGCCACCGAGACCGCGGAGGGCACCATCGTCGCCCTGGTCGAGGGCGGCGTTCAGGTCCAGCAGGCCGAGGCCGGTGCGGAGGTCGCCGTCGTGCTCAACCAGACCCCGTTCTACGCCGAGAGCGGCGGCCAAGTCGGCGACACGGGGCGCATCACCGGCGCCGACGGGCTGGTCATCGCCGTGGCCGATACCCAGAAGAAGCTTGGCGACCTTTTCGTCCATATCGGGCGCGTCGAAGCCGGCAGCGCGCGGGTCGGCGCGCCGGTGCTGCTGGCGGTCGACCATGCGCGGCGCGGCGCCATCCGGGCACACCATTCGGCGACGCATCTGCTGCACGAGGCGCTGCGCCGCCGCCTTGGCGAGCACGTGACGCAGAAGGGCAGCCTGAACGCGCCAGACCGGCTGCGCTTCGATGTCAGCCATCCGAAGCCGATCACCGCCGAGGAGCTGGCCTGGGTGGAGGCCGAGGTCAACGCCCGCATCCGCGAGAACAGCGCGGTGACGACGCGGCTGATGACCCCCGAAGCGGCCGTGGCCGAGGGCGCGATGGCGCTGTTCGGTGAAAAATACGGCGAGGAAGTGCGGGTGGTCGCCATGGGAAGCGGCCAGGGCAACCGTGCGGCCTACTCGATCGAGCTGTGCGGCGGCACCCATGTCGCGCGCACCGGCGATATCGGCCTGTTGCAGATCGTCAGCGAAGGCGGGGTCAGCGCCGGCGTGCGGCGGATCGAGGCGGTTGCCGGCGCGGCCGCGCTGGAGGCGGTGACGGCGCAGCGGCGCCTGCTGGCCGAGGCCGCGACGGGGCTCCGGGTGCAGCCGGCCGAGCTGCCCGCGCGCCTCGCCGTTCTGCTCGAGGAGCGCCGGCGCCTCGAGCAGCAGATCGCCGAGCTGCAGAAAAAGCTCGCGACCGGCGCCGGTACAGCCGCAGTCGAGGATATCAACGGCATCCGCCTCGCCGCGCGCAATCTCGGCGATGTTCCGCCACGCGACCTCAAGAATCTGGCCGACGCCATCCAGAAGCAGATCGGCAGCGGCGTCGTCGCCCTGGTCTCGACCGCCGAGGGCAAAGCGAGCATCGTCGTCGGCGTTTCGCCGGACCTGGCGCCGCGTTTCAGCGCCGTCGATCTGGTGCGCGCGGCGAGCGCGGCGGTCGGTGGCAAGGGCGGCGGCGGGCGGCCCGACCTGGCGCAGGCCGGCGGGCCCGACGCGGCGGCGGCGGAGGCTGCGCTCGCCGCCGTGCGCGGTGCACTGGCCGCCTGATCAGCGCCGTCGCGATTGAGATCTGGGGGACCAACGCCATGGCTTTGACCATCTTCGTCACCGGCGCCACCGCCGGCTTCGGCCGCGCCATCGCGACGCGCTTCGTCCGCGACGGCCACCGCGTCATCGCCGCCGGGCGCCGGCATGACCGGCTGCAGGCGTTGGCGGCCGAGCTCGGGCCGTCGCTGCTCGGCTTCCCGATCGACGTGACCGACCTCGCGGCCGTCGATGCGCTGCCGCGATCGCTGCCCGACGGGTGGTCGGTCGTGGACGTGCTGGTCAACAATGCCGGCCTGGCCCTCGGGCTCGACCCGGCACACCGCGCGAGCGTGGCCGACTGGGACCAGATGGTTGCCACCAACATCACCGGTCTGATCCACATGACCCGCGCGCTGCTGCCCGGCATGGTCGAGCGCAACCGCGGCCACATCGTCAATATCGGCTCGACCGCCGGCACCTACCCTTATCCGGGCGGGCACGTCTACGGGGCGAGCAAGGCGTTCGTGAAGCAGTTCAGCCTGAATCTGCGTGCCGATCTGGTGGGTACCCTGGTGCGGGTGACGGACCTGGAGCCCGGCCTGTGCGGCGGCACCGAGTTCAGCAGCGTCCGGTTCCGCGGCGATACCGACAAGGCCGCGTCGGTCTATGCCGGAACCCAGCCGCTGACCGCCGAGGACATCGCTGAGGCCGCGGCCTGGGTGGTCGGGCTGCCGACGCATTTCAATGTCAACCGCATGGAGATCATGCCGACCTGCCAGGCGCCGGGGCCGCTGGCGGTCAAGCGGGCGGTGTAGCCTTGGGCGCCTCGGTCGCTCATCTGGAGACGATTCTCGACCGCTTCCGGGTCACCAGCGGCCGGAAACTGCGCCTCGCCGACATCGACCCGGCCGATACCGCGGGGCTCGACCTGGCCAAGGACGAGGCTGACGCGATTCTCGCCCGCGACGTCAAGCGCCTCGCGGAGCTGCAATCGCTGCTCTACGCCCAGGACCGCTGGTCGCTGCTGTGCATCTTCCAGGCCATGGATGCCGGCGGCAAGGACGGCACCATCAAGCACGTGATGTCGGGCGTGAACCCGCAGGGTGTGCAGGTGAGTTCGTTCAAGGAGCCCGGCCCGGAGGAGCTGGCCCACGGATTCCTCTGGCGCGTCACGCGCAAGCTGCCGGCGCGCGGCCAGATCGGCATCTTCAACCGAAGCCACTACGAGGACGTTCTGGTCGTCAGGATGCACCCGGAGCTGCTGGCCGCGCAGCGGCTGCCGCACGCCGCGCACGGCAAGGAGTTCTGGCGGCACCGGTTCGAGGACATCGTCGCCTTCGAGACCTATCTCGCGCGGCAGGGCATGGTGGTGCTGAAGTTCTTCCTGCACATCTCCCGCTCCGAACAGAAGCGCCGGCTGCTCGCGCGGCTCGACGACCCGCACAAGAACTGGAAATATCGCCCCACCGACCTCGCCGAGCGACAGTACTGGGATGGCTACATAGCGGCCTACGAGGAGGCTATCGCCGCCACGGCGAAGCCGCATGCGCCGTGGTTCATCGTGCCGGCAGACCATAAATGGTTCGCCCATCTGCTCGTCGTCGCGGCGATGATCGAGGCGCTCGAGCGGCTTGATCTCAGCTATCCCGCCCCTACCGCGGCGCAGCGCGACCTCATCGCCGCGGCGCGAGCGCAGCTCGCGACCGACCCGGACTAGAGCGGCATGCAGGGTCGGCGCGCGTGGCTGGCCTCGACCGCATTGCTGGCGCTGGCCGCCTGCGCCGGCCCGAACCCGCCGATGCCGCGGACAGGAAGCGCTCCGCCCCAACCGGTCCTGCCGGGACCCTACCAGGTGCTGACCCTGGCCGAGGCGGCGACCCTTGAGGCGATCGTCGATCGGCTGATCCCACCCGACGAGCTCGGGCCCGGCGGCCGCGACGCCGGATGCGCCCTGTTCATCGACCGCCAGCTCGCCGGCCCGTTCGGACGCAGCGAGTCCCTCTACCTGCTGCCGCCCTTCCTGGACGGAACGCCGGAACAGGGGCCGCAGTCCCCGCTCACGCCTGCCGTGCGCCTGCGCGCCGGCCTCGCCGCGCTCGAAGCCTACTGCTGCACCGCTTTCGTCGGCCGCGCCTTCGCCGCGCTGCCGCCGGCGGTGCAGGATCGGCTGCTGTCCGAGATCGAGGATGGCACGCGGCCGCTCGCCGGCGTCAATGCACGCGCCTGGTTCGACCTGGTGCTGCAGATGACCATGGAGGGGTTCTTCGCCGACCCGATCCATGGCGGCAACCGCCAGATGGCAGGCTGGCGCCTGATCGGTTTCCCCGGGGCGCGGTATGACTACCGCGACTGGGTCGAACGCCACGGCGCCGCCTATACGCTCCCGCCGGTCGGCATCGGCGGTCGCCCGGGATGGCACGATGCCGGCTGAGGCCTTGCCCGCGGCCGATGTCGTCATCATCGGCTTCGGCTGGTCCGGAGCGCTGATCGCCGAGGCGCTGAGCGCCGCCGGGCTCGGGGTCGTCGTGCTCGAACGTGGTCCGTATCGCGACACGGCGAGCGATTTCCCCCCCGGCTTCGCGCCGGATGAGCTGCGCTATGCGGTGCGCCACGATCTCGTCGTTCCGACGGCGCAGAATACCATCACCTTCCGCAACCGCGTCGCCCAGACCGCGCTGCCGGTGCGCCAATGGGGCTCGTTCCTTCCGGCCTCGGGGGCCGGCGGCGGAGGGGTGCATTGGAACGGCCAGACCTGGCGGTTCCGCCCCAGCGACTTCGTGCTCCGCAGCCACCTTGCCACCGCCCACGGCCACGGCGTGATCCCGAGCGATGCCACCATCCAGGATTGGGGCGTGACCTACGCCGAACTCGAACCCTTCTACGACCGGTTCGAATATCTCGCTGGCATCTCCGGCCGGGCGGGGAACCTGCGTGGGCACCGCCAGGAGGGCGGCAACCCGTTCGAGGGCCCGCGCCAGCGCGACTACCCGACGCCGCCGATGCGCATGACCCTGGCGCCGACCCGCTTCGCCGCGGCGGCGCAGTCGCTCGGCTACCATCCGTTCCCGCAGCCCTCGGCCAATCTGTCCGAGCCCTACACCAATCCGCTCGGGGTGGTGATCGGGCCGTGCAGCTATTGCGGCTTCTGCGAGCGGTTCGGCTGCGGCAACTATTCCAAGGCCAGCCCGCAAACCGTGCTGATGCCGGTGCTGCGCCGGCGTCCCAATGTCGCGCTGCGCACCGGAGCCGAGGTGATCGAGATCGCGCGCACGCCGGACGGGCGGCACGCGCGCGGCGTGCGCTATGTCGACGCCGACGGGATCGAGCGGTACCAGCGGGCGGAGCTGGTCATTCTCGCCGCCTACACGTTCGAGAATGTGCGGCTTCTGCTGCTCTCCGGCATCGGGCGGCCCTATGATCCGCGTGACGGCAGCGGCGTCGTCGGCCGCAACTACGCCTATCAGACGACCGCCTCGGTGCAGCTCTTCTTCGACGAGACCCGGTTCAATCCCTTCATCGGCGCCGGTGCGCTGGGGATGGTGGTGGACGATCTGAATGCCGATGGGCGCGACCATGCGCGGCTGGGGTTCATCGGCGGGGCGCATCTGGCGGCGATGCAGTCGGGCGGACGACCGATCCAATCGCGCCCGACCCGGCCGGGCACGCCGCGCTGGGGTGGGGCGTGGAAACGCGCGGTGGCGCGCGACTATCTGCGCAATGTCCGCCTCGGCGCGTCGGGCAGCTCGCTGAGCCATCGCGGGGCCTGGCTCGATCTCGATCCGACCTATCGGGACCGGCACGGGCGCCCGCTGCTGCGCATGACCTTCGATTTCCACGCCAATGATCTGCGCATGATCCAGCACGCCACCGACCGGCTGGCCGAGATCGGCCGTACCATGGGCCCGGCGGAGATGGTGGTGAACCAGAGGCATGGGCCGTACAGCGTCGTGCCGTACCAGAGCACGCACAATGTCGGCGGCGCGGTGATGGGGCCGGATCCGACCACGAGCGTGGTCAATCCATGGCTCCAGAGCTGGGACGTGGCGAACCTGTTCGTCGTCGGCGCATCGTCGTTTCCGCAGAATCCCAGCTACAACCCGACCGGCACCGTCGCCACGCTCGCGCTTCACGCGGCGAATGCGATCCTCACCCGCTATCTCCCGGCCCCGGGGCCCCTGGTGCCGCGATGAGGGTGCTCGCCATGCTCGGGCTGCTCGCCGCGCTCGTCGCGGCCGCCCCCGATGAGACCAGGGCCGAGACCCCGGCTGAGCGTGGCCGCTATCTGGCTACCGTCGGCGATTGCGTCGCCTGCCACACCGCTCCGGGCGGCACCCCGTTCGCCGGCGGACGGGCGATCGAGACGCCGTTCGGACCGATCATCGCGCCGAACCTGACGCCCGACCGCGCCAGCGGGCTCGGGGCCTGGTCCGACGCCGATTTTCTCCGTGCCTTGAAGCGCGGCCTGCGCCCCGACGGCGCGCGCCTCTACCCGGCCTGCCCGTATGTCTATTTCAGCGCCGTGCGCGACGAGGATCTGCTGGCCATCCGCGCCTTTCTGGCGACGCTGACCCCGGTCGCCAACCCGGCGCGCGGGGCGGGGTTCGGGTTTCCGTTCAACCTGCGCCCGCTGATGGTCTTCTGGGACGCGCTCTATTTCCGCCCTGCCCCCTTCGCGGCCGACCC
Organism: Acetobacteraceae bacterium; assembly: GCA_027449745.1. Taxonomy (GTDB): domain Bacteria; phylum Pseudomonadota; class Alphaproteobacteria; order Acetobacterales; family Acetobacteraceae; genus JAJZVV01. Next base: position 8,135 of record DAIDKZ010000239.1, read on the forward strand.
CGGCCGCTCGATAGCGTGGAACCGCGGCGCCTATCTCGTCGAGGGCCTCGGCCATTGCGGCGCCTGCCATGGCGCGAAGGGCGCGCTCGGCGCCGACCGCGAGCCGGGGGTACTGGGCGGTGGACGCGTGCGCGGCTGGTTCGCCCCGGACCTCGGCGGCGATCCGCGCGCCGGCCTCGGCGGCTGGAGCCTCGACGACATCGAACGCTATCTCGCCACCGGGAGCAATGGGCGTGCGCTGGCGGCGGGACCGATGGCCGAGGTGGTGGAGAATTCGACGGCACGGCTGACGATGGCGGACATCCGCGCCATCGCGCTCTATTTAAAGCAGGACGCGCCGCTGTCGCAGCGGTCCGCGGCGCCATCGCCAGTAGCGAACGACAGGATCGGGGCGGCGATCTATGCCGATACCTGCGCCGCCTGCCACCGCGCCAACGGCGAGGGGGTACCCGGCCTGTTTCCCCGCCTGGCGGGCAGCGCCGCCGTTCAGTCGGCCCGGCCGGACACGCTGATCACCGTCGTGCTGCATGGCGGCCGAGCCGCCACCACCGGCGCGGCCCCCACCGGACCGGCGATGCCTGCGCTCGGCTGGCGGCTGGACGACGCAAGCGTAGCAGCAGTGTTGACCTATATACGCAGTGCATGGGGCAATGAAGCCGCACCGGTGAACAGCGAGGCCGTACGGCGCGGCCGATAGATGCGCGCCGCACCCCGACACGCTTGCCGACGCGCCCCAGGACAGGCCACACTCCGCCCATGGAGACCGACCCGCGCGCGGCGCTCAGCGCCATCGGCCAGCTTGAGGACGACGAGATCGACATCGCCGACGCGGCGCTGCAGCTGGGCCGTGTCGACGCGCCGGAGGTCGATGTCGAGACGGCACGCGCGCATCTGTCCGAGATCGCGCGCGAAGCGGCCGCGCTCATCGCGGGGGTGGAAACGGCCGCCGCCGCGGTGAAGGGGCTCGCCGGGCTGCTGGCCGGCGAACACGGCTATCGCGGCGACAGCGAGACCTATGAGAATCTCGCCAACGCCAACCTGTTGCGGGTGATCGAACGCCGCCGCGGGCTGCCGGTGACCCTCGGCATTCTGTGGCTGCACGCCGCGCGCGCCGCTGGATGGACGAGCTTCGGCATCGATTTCCCCGGCCATTTCATGGTCGGGCTGGACGGGGCCAAGGGGCTGGCGGTCCTCGATCCATTCAACGGTGGCGCTGCGGTCGATGGGCGGGAGTTGCGGCGCAAGGCCGAGCCGGAGGGTGGCATCCGCCTCGGGGCCGGGGTGCTGGCGCCGATGACGACGCGGGCGGTGCTGCTGCGACTGCAGAACAACATCCTGCTGCGCCGGCTGCGGCAGGATGACCTCGCCGGCGCGCTGGCCTGTGCCGGCGACATGCTGCGCATCGCCCCGGAGGCGGCGCAGGCGCGGGCAGCGATGAGCGCGTTGCGCGCGCGACTGCACTAACGCCCCCGCGGCGATACCGACCTGGACAGGACACGAGGAGACGGCATGCGCAAACTCAAGGTCGCGGTGCAGATGGACCCGATGGAGTCGATCAACATCGACGCGGATTCGAGTTTCGCGCTGATGCTGGAGGCTCAGGCACGCGGCCATGCGCTGTGGCACTACGAGGTGCGCCACATGGCGCTGCGCGACGGGCGCCTGTCTGCGCGGGTACGTCCGGTCACGGTGCGGCGCGAGCGCGGGCAGCATTTCAGCTTCGGGGTCGAGGAGCGGGCCGATCTGGCGATGATGGACGTGGTGCTGATGCGCCAGGATCCCCCGTTCGACATGGCCTACATCACCGCGACCCATCTGCTCGAACATATCCACCCGCGCACGCTGGTGGTGAACGACCCGGCTTCGGTGCGCAACGCGCCGGAGAAGATTCTGGTCACCCGGTTTCCCGAACTCATGCCGCCGACGCTGATCACCTGGGACCTCGAAGCGATCCGTGCCTTCCGCGACGAGTTTCGCGACATCATCGTCAAGCCGCTCTACGGCAATGGCGGCGCCGGCGTGTTCCGCATCCGGGAGGACGACGAGAACCTGGCGTCGCTTCTCGAGATGCATTTCGCGCGTTCGCGCGAGCCGTTGATGTTCCAGCGCTACGAGCCGGCGGTGCGGCGTGGCGACAAGCGCATCGTGCTGGTGGATGGCGAGCCGGTGGGCGCGGTGAATCGCGTGCCGGCCGCGGGCGAGGCGCGATCGAACATGCATGTCGGCGGCCGGCCGGAGAAGTCGGCGCTGAGCCGGCGCGAGCGCGAGATCTGCGCGCGCATCGGACCGACGCTCCGCGAACAGGGGCTGATCTTCGTCGGCATCGACGTGATCGGGGACTATCTCACCGAGATCAACGTCACCTCGCCGACCGGCATCCAGGAGATCGCGCGCTTTGACGGCAGCGACCCCGCCGGCTCGATCTGGGACGCGATCGAGGCGAAGCGCGCCTCAATCCCCGGCAGCGCCTAGCTTGCTCGCCAGCCGCGGCACCTGCCTCTTCTGCTTTGGTGCAAGCCAATGCTGCAGGCGGTCCAGATAGAGATACACCACCGGTGTGGTGTAGAGCGTCAGCAGCTGGCTGAGCGCGAGTCCGCCGACCATGGTGACGCCAAGCGGGCGGCGGAGCTCGGAACCGGCGCCGGTGGCGAGCATCAGCGGCAGCCCGCCGAGCATCGCGGCCAGCGTCGTCATCAGGATCGGGCGGAAGCGCAGGAGACAGGCCTGGCGGATCGCCGCGAGCGGTTCCTGGCCCTCATGCCGCTCCGCATTGATGGCGAAATCCACCATCATGATGCCGTTCTTCTTGACGATGCCGATGAGCAGGATGATGCCGATCAGCGCCATCACCGTCAGCGGATAGCCCAGCAGCATGAGCAGCAGCAACGCGCCGACGCCGGCGGAGGGCAGCGTCGACAGAATAGTGAGCGGCAGGATGTAGCTCTCATAGAGCACGCCGAGAATGATGTAGACGGCGATCAGCGCCGCGGCGATCAGGTACGGCTGGCTGCGCAGCGAGGACTGGAAGGTCTGCGCGGTACCCTGGAACGAGCCCTGTACGGTCGGCGGCAGGCCCAGTTCGAGTTCGGCCTGCTGGATCGACTTCACGGCATCGCCGAGCGCCGCGCCGGGCGCGAGGTTGAAGGAGATCGTCACCGCCGGGAACATGCTCTGATGGCTGACGGAGAGCGCCACCGGCTGGGTCGTATCCCAGCGTGCGAAGGTGGACAGCGGCACCAGCTTGCCCGCAGGGGTGCGGACATAGAGCAGATCGAGCGTCGCCACCTTGCCGGCCATGTCCGGCGGCACTTCGAGAATCGCCCAGTAGGAATTGACCTGGGTGAAGAACTGCGCCACCTCGCGCTGGCCGAATGCGTCGTAGAGCGTGTCGTCGATCAGTTGCGGCTGGATGCCGAGGCTTGCCGCCTTGTCGCGATCGATATGGATGGTCGCGGCGGTGCCACCCATCTGCTGGTCGGTGGCGACATCGCGAAGCATCGGCAGGGCGCGCATCTTCGCCAGCAGCTTTGGTGACCACTCGCTCAGTTCGTCGAGATCGGCGTCCTGCAGCGTGTATTCGTACATGGTTCGCGACAGCCGCCCGCCGACCCGGATGATCTGGCCGGCCTGCAGATAGAGCCGTACACCCTCGACGGCGGCGAGCTTCGGCCGCAGCTCCTCGATCACCTGCTGCGCCGTCAGCTTGCGCTCGCCCCAGGGCTTGAGGTTGATGTAGACGCGCCCGTTGTTCGCCGTCTGGCCGCCGAAGCCGGGGCCGATATAGGACGAATACGACATGACGTTGGGGTCGGCGCTGATGACGTCGTTCAGCGCCTCCTGACGACGGTACATCTCAGCGAACGAAACGTCCTGCGCGCCGTCCGAGACGCCGATGATCAGACCGATATCCTGCTCCGGAAAGAAGCCCTTCGGAATGGCGATATAGAGGTGCACGCTGAGCGCCATCGTGGCCAGGAACACGAGCAGCGTGATGAAACGATGGCGCAGTGCCACGTCCAGCGTGCGGGCATAGAAGCGCACGACGGCGTCGAACCCGGCCTCCATGACATTGTAGAAGAACCCGTGCTGGCCGGTTTCGTGGCGCAGGAAGCGCGAGCTCATCATCGGGGTCAGCGTCAGCGACACCACCGCGGAGACCATCACCGCGATCGAGACGGTCATGGCGAACTCGCGGAACAGCCGCCCGACATAGCCGCCCATCAGCAGCAGGGGAATGAACACCGCGATCAGCGACAGGCTGATCGATACGATGGTGAAGCCGATCTCGCCGGCGCCCTTCAGGGCCGCCTCCATCGGCTTCATGCCCTCCTCGATATAGCGGTAGATGTTCTCGAGCATGACGATGGCGTCGTCGACGACGAACCCGACCGCGATGGTCAGCCCCATGAGCGAGAAATTGTCCAGGCTGTAGCCGAGCGGATACATCACCGCGAACGTGCCGACGAGGGCCAGCGGCACCGCGACCGATGGGATCACCGTTCCCCACAGCGTGCGCAGGAAGAGGAAGATCACCAGCACCACGAGCGCTACGGCCAGCGCCATCGAGAACTCGACATCCTCGATCGAGGCGCGGATGGTCTGCGTGCGGTCGACCAGGGTCGTCAGCTGGATGGCCGGCGGCACCGAGGCCTGCAGCCGCGGCAGGCGGGCCAGGATCTGCTCCACCGTGTCGATGACGTTGGCGCCCGGCTGCTTGAACACGGCGACCAGGATGCCGCGATGGCCGGTCAGCCATGCGGCCAGCTCGCGGTTCTCGGCGCCATCGATGGCGCGCCCGATATCGCGCACGCGGACCACCGCACCGTCATGCGCGGCGACGATCACCTTGTTCCAGTCCGTCGCGTTCATCAACTGGTCGTTGTCGTAGACGCCGAAGGCGCGGCGCGGCCCGTCGATGCTGCCCTTGGGCGCATTGGTGGTCGCCTGCATCATCGCCTGGCGCATGTCCTCGAGCGTCAGGCCGCGGGCGATGAGCTTGTCGGGGTCGGCCTCGATGCGGACCGCCGGCTTCTGCTTGCCGGCGATGAAAACCTGCCCGACGCCGGTGATCTGCGAGATCTGCTGGGTGATGACGTTCTCGGTGTAGTCATCCACCACCGTCAGCGGCAGCGTTTCGGACTGCACCGCGAGCAGCAGGATCGGTGTGTCCGACGGGTTGACCTTCTGGTAGGTCGGCGGCGAGGGCAGGTTTTTCGGCAGCTGTCCGCCCGCGGCGTTGATCGCCGCCAGCACGTCGCTGGCCGCAGCATCGATGTTGCGGTTGAGATCGAACTGGATCGTTATCAGGCTCTGGCCGAGCACGCTGATCGAGGTGAGCTGCGAGACGCCGGGTACCTGGGTGAATTGTTCCTCGAGCGGGGTCGAGACCGAGGAGGCCATGGTGGCGGGACTGGCACCGGGAAACTGCGCGCTGACGACGATGGTCGGGAACTCGACCTCGGGCAGCGGCGAAACGGGAAGGAACGGATAGGCGGCGATGCCGACGAGCAGGATCGCCGCCATCAGCAGCGAGGTGCCGATCGGGCGCTTGATGAAGGGAGTGGAGATGCTCACGGCGGAGTCTCAGCCGCCCGAGCCGGTATGGTCGGCCACCGCATCCGCGTGGGTCGCGACGCGGGTGCCGTTCTGCAGCCGGGACTGGCCGCTGGTGACGACGGTTTCGCCGGCGTGCAGCCCCTCGGTGATCACGGCGGTGCCGTCCTGTTCCAGCGCTTCCTTCACCGGCCGCAACGCCACCCGCTCGTCCGGCTGGACGACGAACACGAACAGGCCGGACTGGCCGCGCTGGACCGCGGCCTCCGGAACCGTGAGTGCGCCCGCGATCCGCCGCACCTCGACCCGTGCCTCGACGAAGGCGCCGGGCCAGAGCGCGTTGTCGGCATTGTCGAAGATCGCCTTGAGCTGGATCGTGCCGGTGGTGGCATCGACGCTGTTGTTGGGCGTCAGCAGCCGCCCCTCGGCCAGCCGGGTGCGGTGATCCGAGAGATAGGCCAGCACCGGTACCGCACCCTCCCGCATCGCTGCCGTCACCTGTGGCAGCGCCTCCTCCGGCAGGGTGAAGACCGCCGTGATCGGATGGATCTGCGCGATCGTGACGATGCCGGCCGAGTCCGTTGCATGGATCAGATTGCCGGGATCGACCATGCGCAGGCCGATCTTGCCGTCGATCGGCGAGACCAGCCGCGTGTAGGAGAGATTGAGCGCCGCAGCTTCGATGTTCGCCTGATCTCCCTTGATCGCGGCGGTGAGCTGATCGACCGCGCCCTGCTGGTCATCGACCTGCTGGCGCGGAGCGAAATCGGTGCGCGCGAGATGCTGGTAGCGGACGAGATCGAGCCTGGCGGTGACGAGCCCGGCATCGTCCCTCGCCTTCTGCGCGATCGCCTGATCGAGCGCCGCCTGATAGGGGCGCGGGTCGATGATCGCGAGCAGATCGCCCTTGTGGACCTCCTGGCCCTCGGCGAACAAGATCCGGTCGAGATAGCCATCCACGCGGGCACGCACCAGCACCGAGTACAGCGCCTGGACGTTGCCGATGCCCACCAGATGGACGGGAACGTCGCGCTGGGCTACCTTGGCGACGCCCACAGGAATCGGCAGCGGCGCTGCGGCAGGCGCCTGGGCGTGCAGGCGCGGCACCAAAAATACGCCGGACGCCAAGCCCGCAACGGCGCACAACCCCGCCAACGCGGCGGCTGCCGCCAGCCATCGAACGCCCAAACGCATGCCCCTTACATCCTCTCCGCGACCCCGGACCGTCCTGCAAATCGTCCGTCACCGCCCCGGATCAAGAGACGCAGCATAAACGAACCGCACTGGCCGGGCCAAGCCGACGACCCGGCGAAAGCGCATCAATTCCGCGATGGGCGCGATCCGTCACCCGATCGCGACGCATGCCTTATCGGTCTGAAGTCTCAGCCGGCGCCGAGGGCGGCACGGAACCGGTGGCAGAGATGGGCGCCGTCACGCGGCGGCAGGAAGCGTGGCGGCTCGGCCGGCGCGATGCGGATGACGGCGAAGACCGGCTCGCGCCGCAGCCTTGGCACCAGCGCGGCGAGACCCGCCGCGTCGTCGACGATGGCGGTCCGCTCCCAGCCGCAGCCGCGGGCGATGGCGGCCAGATCGGCGCCGAGGGCGGTGTGGCTCCGTTGCCCTCCGGTCTCGCCGAAGCGGCCATTGTCGAGCACCGCGATGGCGAGATTGTCCAGGCGCTGGGCAGCAGCGGTGGCGAGCGCGCCGAGGCCCATGAGGGCCTCGCCATCGCCGGTGAGCACGAGCACGTGCCGCGAGGGCTGCGCCAGCGCCAGGCCGAGCCCGATCATCGCCGCCCCGCCCATCGCCCCCCAGAGGTAGAAGTTCTCCGCCCGGTCACCGGCCGCGCCAGCGTCGTAGGTGGCCGAACCGAGGCCGGAGACGACCAGCAGATCGCCCGGCTCATGCAGAAGGGTGGCGACGGCACGGCGCCGGTCCAGGAGCGCGCTCATTGGACGAACACCTTGGCGCCGATCAGCCGCTGGGCCAGCAGCACCGCGACCGGGATCTGGCTGTCGAAGGCCAGCGACGCGGCCGCGGCGACCATCGGCGCGGCTTCAGCGGGATGCTCGGCGCGGTGCACGCTGGCGCCGGCGAGCGTGAGCACCGATTGACTGATCCGTCCCATCGGCACCTGCCACGGGTTGAACTCGCCCCATTCGCCGCGCATGGTCACGAGCATGAGCACCGGCATGCGGCAATTCACCGGCAGTGACAGCATGTTGATGCAGTTGCCGACGCCGGAAGACTGCATCAGCAGCACCGCGCGCTGCCCGCCGAGCCAGGCGCCCGCGGCCAGCGCGATGCCCTCCTCCTCGGTGGTCAGCACCACGGCCCGCATCGATGCCTCCTCATGGGCGCGCTCGATCAGCCGCTTGTGCCCGGCGTCGGGCACGTAGCCCACTTGCCGTATGTTCGCAGCCTTCAGCGCCTCGAAAACCTCGTCCTGCCAGCCCGTTTCGGTCATTGGAGTCTCCTCGCGGCGCATGCTGCGACGCGCGCGCGCGTCCGGCAAGCCGGCTTGATGGCGCGGCGGCCACGGTGCACAACCGAGTCAGGCCATGAGGGAGGGGAAAGATGAGCCAGGCACGACCGCTGGAAGGGCTCCTCGTGCTGTCGTTCGAGCAGGCGGTGGCGGCGCCCTATTGCAGTTCCCGCCTGGCCGATGCCGGGGCGCGCGTGATCAAGCTGGAGCGCCCTGAAGGCGATTTCGCCCGCGGCTATGACCGCGCCGCCGCCGGCCAGTCGAGCTATTTCGTCTGGCTCAACCGCGGCAAGGAAAGCCTCGTCGCCGACCTCAAGAACCCGGATGATGCGGCACTGCTGCACCGCATCCTAGAACGCGCGGACGTGTTCATCCAGAATTTGGCCCCGGGAGCGGCGGCGCGGGCCGGATTCGGCTCGGCCGAGTTGCGCGCGCGCCACAAGCGGCTGATCACCGTCGATATCAGCGGCTATGGCGAATCCGGCGAATACGCCACGATGAAGGCGTACGATCTGCTGGTGCAGGCGGAATCGGCGCTTGTGACGGTCACGGGCCACCCGGCGGGGCCCGGCCGCATCGGGGTCTCGGCCTGCGACATCGCCTGCGGCATGGCAGCCCACGCCGGGGTGCTGGAGGCGCTCTTCGCCCGCGCCGCCAGTGGCGTCGGGAAGGGCGTCGCCGTCAGCCTGTTCGACGGCATGGCCGACTGGATGACCGTGCCGCTGCTGATGTTCGAGGGCACCGGCGTCGCGCCGCCCCGCGTCGGCCTCGCTCATCCGTCGCTCTGTCCCTATGGCGCCTTCCCGCTCGCCGATGGCGGCTCGGTGCTGATCGCGATCCAGAACGAGCGCGAATGGGCGGAGTTCTGCGCAAAGTTCCTCGAAGAGCCGGACCTGCCGCGCCGCCCGGGGTTCGAAACCAATCTGATCCGCGTCGAACACCGCGCCATGGTCGATGCCCATGTCGCCGCCGCCTTCGCCGGGCTGACGCGCGAGGTGGCGGCGGCGAAGCTGCGGGCCGCCAACACCGCCTATGGTTTCGTCAACGACCTGGCGGGCTTCCAGCATCACCCGGCGCTGCGCCGGGCGAGCGTGGCGACGCCGAAGGGCGAGGTCGCCATCGTCGCCCCGCCGGCGATCTTTTCGGACGGCGCGCGCGTCCTGGGTCCGGTCCCCGCGCTCGGCGCCCATTCGGGCGCGATCCGGGCCGAATTCGGCTGAGCGTGGTCCGTCGGGTCTTCGTCTCCGGCGCCGACGGCTTCATTGGCGCGGCCGTGGCGCGCCATCTGCGCGCCGCCGGCATCGCGGTGGTGGAGGGCCGGCGCGCGGCAACGGTGACGGAGGCCGAGGCCGTCGCCTATGGTGACCTGCGGGCGCCAACCGCCGACTGGGACGCGGGGCTCGTGGGGTGTGACGGGTTCGTCCATGCCGCCGGCCTCGCCCACCGCCGCGGCACGGGCGCGGCGGAGGCCATGGCGGTCAATCGCGACGGTGCCGCGCGGCTGGCACGGGCGGCGCGGCTGGCGGGTGTCGCGCGCTTCGTGCTGATCAGTTCCGCGGGGGTGCACGGCCGCGCACTCGCCGCGCCGATCAGCGAGACAAGCCCGATCGCGCCGCCGGATGACTACGCCGCCAGCAAGTCTGCCGGCGAGGCGGCGGTTGCGGCGGAGCTGTCCGGATCGGCCACGGCGCTCGCGGTGGTGCGTCCGACGGCGGTGATCGGGCCAGGCTGTCCGGGCAATCTCAATCTGCTGATGCGCGCGATCCAGGCCGGCGTCCCGTTGCCGCTCGGGGCCATCCGCAATCGGCGCAGCTTCGTCACCATCGGCCCGCTCTGCGCCCTGATCGCGCTGTGCCTGAGCGAGCCTGCCGCCGAGGGCGAGACATTCCTCGCCGCGGACGCCGCCCCGATCGCGACGCCGGATGTGGTGCGCGCGCTCGCCGAAGGGCTCGGCCGGCCCACCCGCCTGGTGCCCCTGGTCCCGAGCCTCCTGGCCGGCATCGGCCGCGCACTTGGGCGCGAGGCGATGATGCAGAGCCTGATCGGCGATTTCGTCGTCGATGCCGCCCGCGCGCGGACGCATCTCGGCTGGGTGCCGGCCGCCGATAGTCTCGAAGGGCTCCGCGCAACGGCTTGCGCCTGGGTGCGTCAGCGCAACGGGCGGAACACTGGGGCCGGGCCCGCGAGTTCGCCCGGCGCCGCCGGCGGCGGGGCGGCGGCGAGCAGCACCGGCGCCGCCCGGTAGGACGCGAGATCGCGCCGCAGCGCCGCCGCGGCGGGAGCAGCGCCGGCGAGCGGGATCACCCGCGCGGGCGGAGCGCGGGCAAATGCACTCAGCGTGGCGACGCCGGCGCCGGAGTAGGGCGCGGCCAGGGCCGGTGGAACCATCGCTGGCGCCGGCCCCAACCCGGCGTAGGCGCGTTCCTCCGGCCAGACGGCCAGGACCTTGCGCTGGTAGTCGGCGGCCAGCGCCGGGGTCGCGGAGTGATACAGCGCCGCCGCCTGCGGCCAACTGCCCGCCTGCTGATAGAGCTGGGTGAGAAACCGCGCGGCGTAGGCGGCATTGGCGTCGGGGTCGAAGGCTTCGTCCAGCGAGGCGAAGGCGTGCGGGTGGTGCATCAGGTTGACTTGCAGGCACCCGACATCGATCGAGGCGACCCCACGCGCCTGCAAGGCCCGCACCGCGGCGATGGCGGCCGGTTTGCTATCCAGGAACTGGCCCTCGCCCTCCGCGTCGATGGTCCAGGGCCAAGCTTGCCACGCCCCGCTGCCCGGCGCGCGGCGGCCACTCTCGACGCGGGCGATGGCGGCGAGCAGATGATCGGGCAGGCCATAGGCCCGCTCCGCCCGGGCGATGGCCGGGCGGCACAGGGTCCAGGCCGATCCGGCCGGCGGCGTCGCAGCGCCGAGCGCCTGCGGGGCCGGCCCCGAAATCGCCACGCCTGGAATGACGACCCCGGGGATCGCCACCGCTGGAATCGGCGGCGCAGGGGTTGACACGCCATCGCCGCCGGCTGGCCGCGCATGCGGCATGGCCAGCAGCCAAGGCGGCTCCGCGCCCGCCCGCTCAGGGGCGAGCGGCAGCAGGATCGCCAGCAGCGCGACGCTCAGACGCGAAACCATGCGCCATTCTCGCGCGGCCGGGCTTAGGAAACCCTTATCGTCCCGACAGCGCCGGGACGAATGCCCCACTACATCGGTATGCTGCGCTGCACGCGGCACAGCATTGCAAAAACCCGCTTGCGTCGGGCATTCAGCACCCTTACATTGTGCATCGCAGCAAGGCGGCTAGGCCGCGATGCTGCTTTCTTGGACGTTTCCTCCCTAAACTTGGCGGCGCCACAAGCGCCGCCATTTTTTTATCCACTGAGCAGCGCTGGACCCTGGCGAACGAGCCCGGCGATGATGGCGGCGATCTCGGCCTGCATCGCCGCGAAGCATGGCAGCTTCTCGATCCGAGCCTCGTCCATATAGAGGTGGCGCGCGATTTCGATCTGCAGCGCCTGCACGCGATCGCGCGGTCGGCCGTAATGGCGGGTGATGAAGCCACCGGCATAGGGGTCGTTGCGCCGCACCGCGTGGCCGCGTTCAGCGATGAGACGCTCGACCAGTCGGGTGATCGGGGGCGCGCAGGTGGTCCCGTGCGCATCGCCGAGCACGAATTCCACCCGCCCCCGTCCCTCCGCGCTGCCCGAGGGCATCGAGTGGCAGTCGATCAGCAGGCAGCCGCCGAACTGCGCCCGGGTCGCGGCGATCAGGCTCGCCAGTTCGGCATGGAAGCGCTGCCAGTAGCGCTGCACCCGCCGCTCGGCCTCGGCGAAGCGCAGCTTGCCGCGATAGATCGGCTCGCCGGAGGCCACGACGCGCGCGATGGTGCCGAGCCCGGCGCCGACGCGCGGGCTGGCGACATTGACCCAGGCGGGCAGTGGATCCTCGAACATCGCCGGATCGAGTTCCCAGGCCTCGCGATTGGGATCGCAGAAGGCGCGCGGGAAGGTGGCGGCGAGCAGCGGGGCACCGTGCGCGGGGGCGGCGCTGAACAGCTCATCGACGAAGCTGTCCTCGCTGCGCCGCAGCCCGAGCGGATCGAGCCGCGCCGCGGCGAGGAATTCCGCCGGATAGTGGCGCCCCGAATGGGGAGACGTGAAGATGATCGGCACCGTCTGGCGCGCCGGGCGAAACAGCGCGAACGGTTCGGCCGCGTCGATCGGCGCTTCGGCGGCGGGCGCAACTCCGTCCATCGTCGCGGGGCTACTCCTCCGCCGGCGCGGCAGCGCGGCGCCGTGCCTGGTCCTTGCGCCGGCGAAGATTGGCCCGCAGCGCCTCGGCCTCACGGGCGAGACGGGCGGCCCGCTCGGCGGCGGCCTCCGGGCGCAGCACTGGCCGGCTCGGCTTCACGGGCTTCCCGGTCTTGTCCCCATTCATGACGCAAGCAAGCCGCGCGCCGGCGATGGCGTCAAGCGGGCAAGCTGCCAGCGCCGCGGCAGCGCCGCCACCCGCAGATCGAGGACGCCGCCGGACAGGTCTTCGGTGAGCGCGAGCGTGCCGTCGCCATCGGTCCAGCGCCAGATCCGGTTCGCCTCCGATTCCACATTGAAAAACCCGGCGGCGAAGACACGCGCGCCGAGATCGAGCGCCCGCCCCCCGGCCACCACCCCGCTGAGCGCGATGCCGAGGCGGCGGCGGTCGCTGCTGGCAGGGTCGATGTCGGCCGGAGTGAAGCGCGCCGAGAGCAGTCGCACCGGGCCGCCGCCGGGTGGTAGAAGAAACCGATAAAGCGCCCCCTGCACCCGCGCTGGCCGCAGCACGCGCCCGCCGGCTGCCAACGCCAGTCCGGGCGCCGGCTCGACCCGCCAGCCACGCCGCATCACCTCGGTGTGCAGATCAGCGCGCACCCGGGCGAGCTCCGGCCCGGCACAGCGCCGCGGCGCATATTCGCCCGCCGTGCTTTGGCCTACCGCGCCGGGCGCGGGCGCGGCGAAATCGGCGTGCAGCGCGATGGCCGCTTCGGTCTCGAACTGGGTCCGGTTGCCGCTGTCGAGATAGCTCTCCACCGCCAGTCCCTCGGCCAGGACGGCATCGTGGCTTGCCAGCTCGATATGGTAGTAGAGCGCGGTGTCCGGCCGCTCCTGGTGGATGGTGACCCCATTGACGAGGTGCTGCACAGGGATCAGCACGCCCTCCGCGAGAACCGCATGATCGGGGGAAAGGCGCAAATCGTACGCCGGCCGGCCCGGCCCGAAGGCGCCGGCAAGGATGCGCACCGGCAGCACCTTCTCGGGCCTCGGGTGATGCCGGCAGGCGATGGCGCGCCGACCGATCCAGCGGATCGGACGCGCCGGTCCGGATGCGGTGAGCAGCCGCATGCCGACGGCGAGCGCCTCCACCGGGACCGGCCCCTCCGGCGTCGCCAGCCGCGTGCCGGCAAGGAAGCAGGGCACGGCGGCGAGGATGTCGGTGCCGGCGGCATAGTCGGTGGCGAGCGTAAAGGCACCGGCGGCATAGCTCCCGGCGACGCGCAGGGCAACGGCGACAGTGCCGCCGCTGGTGATGCTCAGCGTGCCGGCGGACCAGCCGACGCTCTCACTGACCGGGGCAAAGGCGAGTTGCGTGAGATCGATGGCGTCGCCCGGGCCGAAGCCGCTGATGGTGCCGAGCACGGCGTTCGGCGCTGCCAGCTCCAGCGTGCCGGGCCCGGTGAAGGCGAGACTCTGCGAACTCGCCGCCCCCGCTGCCAGCGCCAGCGTACCGCCGTCGCCGATGACGGCGGTGCCTTGTTGGCTGACGTCGGCGACCAGCGACTGGCCGACGCTGATCTCTCCGCCGAGCGCGAGGAGGGTGCCGTCATTGGCGAGCGAGCCGGTGATGTCGAGGCTGCCGGCGGCTGCCAGGATCGTCGCCAGATTGTCCACCGGCACACTGATGGTGCTGACCCCGAGCGCCGCGGTCTTCTCGAACAGCCCGGCGTTGGTGAGCATGGTGCTGCCGGCGGCGGCGAGCGGCGCGTCGCCGATCAGGTCCCAGGTCGCCCCGGCGGCGACGGTGGCGATGGCGACGTCGGTGCCGGTGCCGAGCGTCACCCCGCCATCCTGGGCGAGACTGCCGGCGAGGCTGAACACGGCGCCGGCGGCCCGCGTCAGTCCGGCCGCATCGCCGGTGCCGGTGAGATCGAGCGTGCCGGGCCCGCGCAGCAGCCCGCCGAGGCCGGCGACGGTGCCCATGGTGAGCGTATGGCCGGCGAGATCGAGCGTGACCGAGCTGTCGAACGCCATCGCCCCGGCGTCCGCTTCATTGGCGGCGAGGGCGAGGTCCATGCCGCCGAACACGCCGAGCGTGGCGACGGCGAGGTCGAGCCCCGGCTGCGCCGTGGTCTGGTCCGGCCCGACGAGCGCCAGCTCACCGGCGCCCGCAACCGTGCCGGCCAGGCTATTGGTCCCGCCGGTGAGGCTGAGCGTGCCGCTCTGCACCGCGATCGTGCCGCTGCTGGCGAGGTTGGCGGCGATGGCGGTGAGGCCGGCTCCGCCGCTTTTGCGCAGCGTGCCGGCATTGCTGATCGACCCGCCCGTGGCGGCGAGGATCGGCACATCCGCGCGCAGGTCGTAGAGCGCGCCGGCCCCGATGATGAGCGCCGGCGCGTCGGCTGCCCCTGTCCCGAGCGTCAGGCCGCCGTCCTGGATGATGGTGCCGGCATCCGCGAGGGTTGCGGTGCCGGCGAGGCTGAGCCCGTTGAGCGCGGCGGTCGTCTGGACGAGCAGCGTGCCGCTGCCGCCGATCACGCCGGCGAGTCCGGCGGCGCCTGCGAGGGTGAGCGTCTGGCCGCCGGGCAGCAGCGTCGCGGCGGGCGCGAGCACGAACCGTCCGGCGTAGCTCTCGCTCGCCGCCAGCGCCGTCGTGCCGCCGGCCAGGTCCAGCGCGGCGACGCCGAGACCGAGCCCGGCGGCGAGGGTCGTCGTGCCGCCGAGCGACAGCGCACCGGACCCGGAGACCGCGCCGGTGAGGGTCCCGCCGCCAGCGAGCATCAGGGTCCCGGCCTGGACTGCGATCGCGCCCACGCCGGTGAGCGGCGCCGCGAGTGTGGCTTCGCCGGAGACACCGGTCTTCTCGATCGTGCCGGCACTGGCCAGGCTCGCCGCCGCGAAGCCAGCCGTGCCGATGAGATCGAGCACGGCGCCGCTGGCCAGGCTCGCGGCGCCCAGGCTGACCGGCCCGGCGGCGATCACGGTCCCCGCCAGCGTCGCCGCCACGCCCGATGCCGCCAGCCCATCGAGGGTCGCGGCGCCGGCGATGGTGAGCGTGCCGGTTCCGGCCAGCGTTCCGTCGAGCGTCGCCGGTCCAGACAGCGCCAGGCTCTGCCCACCGAGGGAGAGCGTCGCACCCGGATCGAGCCGGAACGGGGCGGAAACGCCGAGCGGCGCGGTGAGTGCGGCGGCCCCGGCGATTTCGAGCGAGGCGATCCCGAGGGCCAGACCGCTGGCGAGCGTGACCGTGCCGGCGCCGGCGCCGAGACTGAGAGCGCCGGCGCCGGTGATGGTTCCCGCCAGCGTGCCGGCCGCCAGCGCCAGGGTCGCACTGTCCACCTCCGCGGCGGCCCCGGCGGCGAGGGTGAAAGCCCCGGCGATGGCGAGGCCGCTGACGAGATCGAGCAGGCCGGCGGTCTGCACCAAGCTCCCGGCGAAGCTGCCGCCGGCATTCACCGTCAGCGCACCGCCGGCCAGATCGAGGCTCGCGCCGGGGCCGGCGAAGAGCTGGTCGATCGTGTCTATGGTATCGAAGCTCACGCTGTAGCCCGTCCCGGAGGCAGGCAGCGTGGCGCTGGCGTTGGTGCCCGGCACCGCGGCGGGCTGCCAGTTCGACGAGTTCGCCCAGTCGCCGGAGCCCGCTTGCCAGGTCGCAGCGGTGGCCCCGCTCTGGAGCGTGGTGAACGCGGGACCCGGGTGGTTCAGCACCAGGGCGGTGCCGCCGGTGCCGTCGGCAAGCAGGGCCAGCGCGGCAGGCGTGGCGAGGCCGGGGAGGGCCAGGGTGACGACGGTCGTGGTGAGGCCGTTCAGCGTGTCGGTCAGGGTCAGTGCGCCCGCTGCGTAGGCAAAGCCGTTGGCGGCCAGGCCCGGCAGGTCGATCGTGTCTCCGGCGGCGAATCCGGTGATAGAAGCGCCGAAGCTGCCGGGTGCCGCGATGACGAGGCGGTTGCCGGCCCCGGACAGCGCGATCGTCTGGTTTGCCGCGACCGCGGCGCGCGCGGTGAGTGTGCCGGAGCCCGCGAGCGCCAGCCTGCCGACCGCGTTGGCGCCGATCGCCGCCTCGGCGATCAGGGCGCCGCCGGCGACGCTCACCGTGCCATCGTTGGTGAGCGTGCCGGCGAGATCGAGCGTCCCGGACAGCGCGGCGATCGCCCCGGTGTTGACGATCGGCGCGCCGATGCGGCTGACCCCATCGGCGCCGGTCTTCTCGAGCGTGCCGGCGTTGGCGAGAGCGACCGTGCCGAGGCCGAACATCGTCGCATCGCCGGTGATCGCCCAGGTGGCGCCGGCATCGATGGAGAGCTGAGCGGTATCGCTGGCGGCCGCGCCGAGGGTCAGCGGGCCATCCTGGGTGATCAGCCCGGCGTCGACCAGCGTAACACCGTTCGCCAGGGCCAGCGCGCTGACGTCTGCGCTGCCGTGCACCTGGACCCGGCCGGTGCCGTCCAGTGTGCCGCCGAGCACGGCCCCGCCGGCGAGGGTCAGCGTGTGCCCGGCGAGGGCGAGGCTGGCGGTGCTGGCGATCGAGAGCGCTCCGCCATAAGTCAGATCGCCGCCCAGAGCGGTCTGCCCGGTGCCGGCGAGCGCGGTCGCTGCCACCGCCAGATTGAGCCCGGCTTCAAGGCTGGCTTGCCCGGTTCCAGCCACGGCCAGCGTGCCGGCGCCGGTTATGCTGCCGCCGAGGGCGACCGAGGGCCCATCCAGCCGCAGCGTGCCGCGATCGATGGCGATGCTGCCGCTGGAGGCGAACATCGCGGCGATGTCGCTGGTGCCGGCCCCGTCGCGTACGAGCAGCCCGGCATTGGTCAGCGTGCCGCCGGCGCCGACTGCGACCGCGCCGAGCAGACTGTCGCTGCCGCCGGCCGCGATTGTAACGGCACTGCCGGGAGCGAGGGCGACACTGCCATCCTGGAGGATGGCGCCGCCGTCGAGCAACGTCGTGCCCTGGAGCACCGCCAGCCCACCCACCTCCGCCGTGCCGGTCAGCGCCAGGGTGCCGGGACCGGCGAGCGTGCCATCGAGCTGTACCGTGCCCGAGAGACCCAGCGTCTGACCGTCGAGCGCCAGTGTCGCACTGGTGCCGAGCGCGAACGTCTCGGCATCCGTGGCGCTGCCGGCGAGGCTCAGCGTCGCGCCGGCGCCGAGCACGGCGAGTTCGGCGATGGCGAGCGTCACGCCGGCGGCGAGCGTCGCGGACTCGCTGCCGCCGAGCCGGCCGTCGATGAACAGGGCTCCGGCGCCGGTAACCGCCCCACCCAGCGTCGCCGATCCCGCGGCGAGATCAAAGGCGCCGAAGGACGCCAGGAGCGTGCCGGTGGAGGCCAGGCTGCCGCTGACGGCGGCGCCGCCGGTGGTGATGATCTCGCCGGAATTGGTCAGGACGGCGCCGGCGCTGGTGGCGAGGCTCGCCGGGCCAAGCAGGTCCAGGGTCGCGCCAGGGGCGATCGATACCGCGCCACCGGCGGCCGAGAGCGTGCCGGCTAGCGAAAACACGCCGCCTTGCACCGCCAGGCTGCCGCCGCTGCCGATGAGGCTGCCCGCCCAGGCACCGCCAGCCGAGAGCGACACGTTGCCTGAAACGGTAAGCGCGCTCCCCGGCGCCGCGGTCTCCACCAGCGTCGCGATGGCGGCCAGCGTGTCGAGCGTGACGCTGACCGCGATCGGCGCAACGAACGCGGCAATGTCCGACGGACCCGGCAGGCCGGTCCGCCAGTTGGCCGCGTCGCTCCAGAGGCCAGAGTTGGCCAGCCACTGATCCGCGTAGGCGTTGATCATCCGGTCCGCTTGCGGTCGTGTCTCAGAGAGACTGACAACCGCAGGTTTGCCAGATCAACGCGCAGCGCACCATGGGTAACCGCACCGGCCGCGCCGGCAGGCCGAATACCGCCGGCGGCGGCTATTCTCCCGCCAGTCTGGCCGCCATCAGCGAAGAGCCGAGGCGCAGCAGCGGCGTCACCCCGGCGGCCTGGTCCATCGCCAGGACCTCGTCGGCCAAATGGGCAGCGCGGTCCGCGCCCAGCACGCTCCCGGTCAGGCCGGCGAACTTCGCCCGCAATTCGGCCTCGGTGAGGAAATTCTCCGGCTCACCCTTGGCGTAGTGGACAAAGCGCGAGAGCGTCTGACCGCGGGCCTGCAGCGTCAGCCGCCCAGCCATGGCGCGGGGGAACTCGGCCTCCACGCCGGCGTCGAAGACGCAGGCGATCCTGGGCAGCAACCGGCGGATATCCGGATCCTGCAGCAGCCGGTAGCTGTCCCAGCCCATCGCTCCGGTGGCCAGCGCGGTGGCGATAACGAATGGACCGCTGAACTGCCCGTCCACCACGTTCTGCGGGTTGGATTTCTGCTCGGCCGGCTCGCCGACCAGCAGCAGCCCGGCGCGCGGCAGACCCAGCGTGACCTGCTCGATCTCCGCCGCCTTCAGCCCGTGCTCGGCGCGCAGGGCGAGGGCAGCGTCGATGCCGGCATGGCCGTAGCGGCAGGAAGGATAGGGCTTCACCGCCGTCGCCATCAGTTCGTAGCGCTCGCCGAGACCTTCGAGCGCCCGCTCCGGCTCGGGCGCCGGGGCGTAGGCGTGCAGGAAGCCGTGGCGGCCTTCCAGCGCCTCGGCCGCGCCCTTGAACCCCTCGCGCGCCAGCGTCGCGGCGGCGAGCCCGGCCATCGCGGCCCAGCCGACCTGGAAGCGCTTGGTCCAGGCGCCGTTGGCGAGGAACTGCAGGCTGCCCGCGGTCTGGCTGAGCGCGATGCCGAGGGCGGAGGCGATGTGCGCCGCGTCCAGCCCCATGACGCGCCCGGCCGCGGCCGCCGCCCCGAAGGCGCCGCAGGTCGCGGTCGGGTGGAAGCCGCGGTCGTAATGCGCCTTCGCCGGCAGCGCGAGCGCGACGCGGCAGGTGATCTCGTAGCCGGCGACGATGCCGGAAAGCACCTCCGCCCCCGACGCGCCGACCATCTCGCCGGCGGCCAGCGCGGCCGGGATCACCGGCGCGCCCGGGTGCAGCGAGCCCGCCGCATGGGTGTCGTCGAAATCGAGCGAGTGGCCGAGCGCGCCGTTCAGGAACGCCGCGCCGGCCGGGGTGTAGCGCGCCGAATCGCCGAACACGCCGCAATTGCCGGCGGCGACACCGAGGGCGCGGGCGGCGGCGAGCAAGGAGGGGGTGCTCTCCGCGTCGTGACGGGCGCGGACGATGTTGCCGACCAGATCGAGCACCAGAAACCGGGTCCGCTCCCGGACGTCGGCGGGCAGGCGCGAATAATCGAGACCGGCAGCGTAGGCGGCGAGCGTTGCGGTGAGGCCCATTGGTGCGTTTCCCCTTGGAACGGTCAACATAGTGTCGCAATCGGCGGCCGGCGGAAAGGGCGCGGATTGCGGCGAGCCGCCTCGCTGTGGCAGAGCACGGTCATGCTCATGCGTCGTTCCCTGATGACCGGGCTGACCGCCTCCGTGGCCCTGCGATCGGCGCGCGCCGAGCGCAGCTTCCCCGGGTTCCTGGCCGGCGTCTGGGCCGAGGCGCGGCTCGCCGGGGTGCGGCCGCGCACGCTCGACGCGGCGCTCTCCGGGCTCGGCGTCAATGCGCGGGTGTTGGAGCTCGACCGTCGCCAGCCGGAATTCACCATGACCTGGCAACGCTACCGCGCCAGCCGCGTGAGCCCGACGCGCGTCGCCGCCGGCCGGCGGGCGCTGGCGCAGAACCGGGCCCTGGTCGACGCCGTCGCGGCCCGCTACGGCGTCGATCCCGGGGTGCTGATCGGCATCTGGGGGCTCGAATCGAACTACGGTGCCGAATCGGGCGGGTTCGGCGTCGTCGAAGCGCTCGCGACCCTGGCGTGGGACGGGCGTCGGGCGCGGTTCTTTCGCTCCGAACTCGTTCTCGCGCTGGAAATCCTCGATCATGGGGACGTTCCGCTCGCGCGCATGCGGGGCAGCTACGCGGGGGCCATGGGCCAGCCGCAATTCATGCCCTCGTCCTACCTGCGCTACGCCGTGGATTATTCCGGCACCGGGCGACGCGACATCTGGGACGACACCGCCGACGTGCTCGCCTCGATCGCCAATTATCTCGCCCGTTCCGGCTGGCGGCGGGGCGAAGGCTGGGGGATGGCGGTCCGGCTGCCGCCAGGACTGGACGCCGCGCGCCTCGGCGGCACGCGCCGCAGCCTCGCGGCCTGGGCCGGGCTCGGCGTCGTCACCGGAGCGGGGCGGAAGCCCGCGCCGGCAGACGCGGAGGCGAGCCTGTTGCTGCCGGACGGGGCGGGCGGCGAGGCGTTCCTCACGCTGGCCAATTTCGCCGCCATCCGCCGCTACAATCCCTCCGATTTCTATGCCCTCGCGGTCGGTCTGATCGGCACGGAGGCCGGCGCGTGAGGCTGCGTCTGACGCTCGCGATGTCGATCCTGCTGGCGACGTCGGGCTGCGCGCGGGCCGAGGATCTCGCCCGCCAGACTTGGCGCGGGGTGGTCTCCCTGTTCGATCAGATGTTCCATCGCGCGCCGCCGGCACCGGCCGCCGCGCCGCACTACCTGGTCGGCGAGCCCTATGCGGCCGGCGGCATCTGGTACTATCCGCGCGAGCAGTTCGACTACGACGCCACCGGGATCGCCGCCATCGTCCCGCCCGGCCATGGGCGGCTTACCGCCGACGGCGAATTGTTCGACGCCAACGCCATGGCGGCAGCGCATCCGACGCTGCAGCTGCCGGCGATCGCACGCGTCACCGATCTCGAGACCGGACGGCAGGTGCTGGTGCGGATCAACGATCGCGGCCCAGCCTCGCCGGCGCGGCTGATCGAGGTGACCCCACGCGTCGCGGCACTGCTCGGCTTCGGTCCTGCAGGAATCGCGCGCGTGCGCGTCGAGCTCGACGAGACATTGTCCGAGACGCTGGCCGCGGAGCTGCAGGCGCATCAGGGCGGGCCCGCCGTGGCATCGGCGCCACGCACGGGCGTGCAATCCGCCGCGCTGGAGCCGCCGCGCGGGGTCGCCGCCGCGCCTCCGGGACGCCCGGCGCCGGCTGCGAAACCGAGCGCTGCCGCCGAGCCATCGCTGCCGATGGTGCCGGCGCGCCTGCCGGAAACCGTGGTGCAAGGCGCACCCGCGCCCGGACAGATATGGATTCTCGGCGATAGTTTCGACAGCTACGGTCCGGCCATGGAACAGCGCAACCGCCTCGGCCGCTTCGGCGCCCGCGTGGTCCGCACCTTGCGCGAGGGCCGCGAGAACGATGCCGTGATGATCGGGCCCATCGGCACCGTCGCCGAGGCCGACGCCTTGCTCGCCCAGGTCATCGGCGCCGGCGTCGTCGATGCCCACCTGATCGTGCAACAGGAGTAGCTGCCCATGCCGATCTCCCGCCGCGCCCTCGTTCCCGCTTCGGCCGCCGCGCTGTTGGCCGGAGGGCTGGTGCGCCCTGGCGTGGCTTGCGCCGAGCAGCGCCACCCGCGCAAGCCACCTGCCGCGCCCGCCGCCGCGCCGCCCCCGGCCGCGACCGGCGGCACGGCGACGACACCCCTCGGCCCGGTCGAGACCGTCGCGCAATGGGCGTTCATCAGCGATTTCAGCACCGGCGCGACGCTGCTCGACAAGGACGCCGACGCGCCCATGCCGCCCTCGTCGATGACCAAGCTGATGACCGCCTACATCGTCTACAGCGCGCTGAAGGCCGGCAAGCTGCAGCTCGACCAGGACCTGCCGGTGAGCGAGCGGGCCTGGCGCACCGGCGGATCGAAAATGTTCGTGCCCTACCCGGGCCGGGTAAAGGTGGAGGACCTGATCCGCGGCATGATCGTCGATTCCGGCAACGACGCCTGTATCGTCCTCGCCGAGGGCGTCGCCGGCTCGGAGGAGCAGTTCGTCGAGCTGATGAACCAGAAGGCGAAGGAACTCGGCCTCATCCACTCGCATTTCCGCAACACCACAGGCCTGCCCGATGCCGACCACGTGATGTCGGCCCGCGACATCGCCATCCTGGCCGGCGCGCTGATCCGCGGCTTCCCCGAATATTACCACTTCGATTCCGAGAAGGACTACAAATACAATAACATCGTGCAGTACAACCGCAATCCGCTGGTGCAGAAGGGCCTCGCCGACGGCCTCAAGACCGGCCATACGGAAGCCGGCGGGTTCGGCCTCGTCGCCAGCGCCGACCGTGCCGGGCGGCGGGTGATCGTGGTGCTCAACGGCATGGCCTCGCAGCACGAGCGCACCCAGGAATCGGAACGGCTGATGGAATGGGCGTTCCGGGAATTCGAGGATGTGACGCTGTTCTCCGCCGCCGACGTGGTCGATCACGTGCCGGTCTGGCTCGGTGTCGCGCCGAGCGTGCCGCTGGTCAGTGGCCGCGACCTCGTGGTGACGATGCCGCGACAGTGGCAGCGCAAGGCGCGCATCACGGTGCGGTTCGATGCACCCGTGGCCGCGCCGGTGGCCAAGGGGGTGGCGCTGGGGCGGCTGGTGGTCAGTGGCGACGGAGTGCCTGCGCTGGACGCGCCGCTGTTCGCCGGCGCCGACGTGCCCCGGCTCGCGCTGCCGGCCCGCGCGCTCGCGGTGCTCTCGCACTATGTCACCGGCGGCTGACTTTTGCGCGGGCGTTTCATCACCTTGGAGGGCGGCGAGGGCGCGGGCAAGTCGACCCAGGCTCGGCACCTGGCCGCGGCGCTGCGCGCGCGCGGATTGCAGGTGCTGCTGACGCGCGAGCCGGGGGGAACGCCGGGCGCCGAGGCGATCCGCGATCTGCTGCTCGGCGGCGGCGCGCCCCTGGCGCCGCTGGCCGAAACGCTGCTCCATTTCGCCGCCCGCGCCGATCACGCGGCGGCCGCCATCGTTCCCGCGCTCGCCGCCGGACAATGGGTCGTCTGCGACCGGTTCTCCGACAGCACCATGGCCTATCAGGGCCACGGCCTCGGGGTCGACCAGGCGGTGATCCGCGCGCTGGCGGCAATGATCGGGCTCACGCCGGACCTCACCATCGTGCTCGATGTTCCGGTGGCGGTGGCACTGGCCCGGCTGGCCGGCCGCGGCAGCACGGCGGACCGTTATGAACGGCTGGGTGAAGCGTTCTTCGCCCGCGTCAACGCCGGGTTCCGCGCCATCGCCGCGGCTGAACCAGAGCGCTGCGTCGTCGTCGACGCCGCGGCGGACGAGGCGGCGATCGCCGGCGCCGTGCTGGCGGCGGTGGAGGCGCGGCTTGGCCTCGCGCAGTGAACCCGCGGAGCCGGCAGCCGAGGTGCCGGCGCCGCGCGAAAACGCGCTCCTGTTCGGCCAGGACGCAGCCGAGGCGGCCTTGGTCCGCGCGGCGCGCGGCGGGCGGATGCACCATGCCTGGCTGCTGGCCGGGCCCGACGGCATCGGCAAGGCGACGCTCGCCTTCCGGTTCGCCCGCTGGCTGCTCGCTGGCGCGCCGGGGGAGCGCATGGCCCTCGATGCCGCTCACCCGGTGTTCCGCCGTGTCGCCGCCGGCACCCATGCCGACCTGCTCACCGTCGAGCGCGAATGGGACCCGAAGCGCAAGCGGCTGCGCGGCGAGATCGTGGTCGAGGATGTCCGCGGCATCGCCGATTTCCTGCATCGGACACCGGCCGAGGGTGGCTGGCGCGTCGTCGTCCTGGACGGGGCCGAGCACCTCAACCGCAACGCCGCCAATGCCCTGCTGAAGGTCCTGGAAGAGCCGCCTTCCCGCGCCGTGCTGCTGGTGGTCGCCAGCGCCCCGGGCCGGCTGCTGGCGACGATCCGCAGCCGCTGCCGCCGCCTGCCGCTCGCGCCCCTCGATCCCGAGCCGATGGCAGCGGCCCTGGCAGCGTTGCTGCCGGACCTCCCCGCGTCCGAGCGCGCCCGCCTGATCGCGCTCGCCGAGGGCGCACCAGGGCGGGCGGTGGACCTGGCCACCGGGCACGGGCTGGCGCTGGCCTCGTTGGTGGAGGACGTACTGGCGGCGCTTCCCGCGGTGGACACGGCGCGCGCCTACGCGGTCGCCGACGCGCTGGCCGGCGAGGAGAGCAGTTTCGGGACCTTCATGGACCTGCTCCGCACCGGGCTTTCCGCCGCGGTCCGTGCCGCCGGGCGTGGCGGCGCTTCGGAGGCGCAGGCACGGCTCGCCGCTCTGCGTCCCCTTGATGCCTGGACCGACGTGTGGCACGCCCTCGCCAAGATCCAGGACGAAACCGAGCGCTTCCATCTCGACAAGCGGCAGGCCATCGTAGCCGGCCTCGCCGTGCTGGCCGGCGCGTGATCAGATCGAGCGAGCAAGCCATGAGCAAGCGCTTCTACATCACCACCCCGATCTTCTACGTCAACGGCGCGCCGCATATCGGCCACGCCTACACCGCGATCGCCGCGGACGTGCTGGCGCGCTGGAAGCGGCTCGACGGCTACGAGGTCTTCTTCCTCACCGGCACCGACGAGCACGGCCAGAAGGTGGAGAAGGCGGCGCGCGAGGCGGGTGTCGATCCGCAGGTCTTCACCGACACGGTCTCCGCCGATTTCCGCGATATGGCGGCGCGGATGAACGTCTCCAACGACGACTTCATCCGCACCACCGAACCGCGCCACTATGCTTCCTGCACCGAACTCTGGCACCGGCTCGTCGCCAATGGCCATATCTACGAAGGCTCCTACGAAGGCTGGTACGCGGTGCGCGACGAGGCCTTCTACGGCGAGGATGAGCTGACCACCGCGCCCGATGGCCGCCGCCTCGCCCCCTCCGGCGCGCCCGTGGAATGGGTGCGCGAGCCGTCCTATTTCTTCCGGCTCTCGGCCTGGCAGGACAAGCTACTCGCCTTCTACGCGGCGAACCCGGATTTCATCGCACCGCACGCGCGGCGCAACGAGGTGTTGAGCTTCGTGCGCGGCGGGCTCACGGATCTTTCGGTCAGCCGCGCCAGCTTCCGCTGGGGCGTGCCGGTTCCGGGAGATCCGGCGCACGTGATGTATGTGTGGCTCGATGCGCTGACCAATTACATCACCGCCGCCGGCTTTCCCGACGAGAGCGCCGACCGCTGGGCGTTCTGGCCGGCCGACGTCCACATCGTCGGCAAGGAGATCGTGCGCTTCCACGCGGTCTACTGGCCAGCCTTCCTGATGGCTGCCGGCCTGGCGCCGCCGCGGCGCGTGTTCGCCCATGGTTGGTGGACGGCCGAAGGCGAGAAGATGAGCAAATCGCTCGGCAACGTCATCGAGGCGCGCGAGGTCGCGGAGACGTTCGGCCTCGACGCACTGCGCTATTTCCTGCTGCGCGAGGTACCGTTCGGCAATGACGGTGATTTCTCCCGCCGCTCGCTGATCACCCGGCTCAATGACGAGCTCGCCAACGATCTCGGCAACCTTGCCCAACGCACATTGGCGCAGGTGGCCCGCAATCTCGGCGGCGGCTGCCCGGCCCGCGCGCCGCTGACCGAGGAGGACGCGGCCCTGCGTGCGGCCGCGGCGGCGCTGCCGGCGGCGCTGCGGGAGCGGCTCGACCGCCAGGCGCTGCACGAGGCGCTCGAAGAAGTGTGGAAAGTGATCCGCGCCGCCAATGTCTATATCGACCGCCAGGCCCCCTGGACGCTCCGCCGCACCGATCCGCCGCGCATGGCGGCGGTACTGCGGGTGCTGATCGATGTGCTGCGCGATGTCGCGACGGTGCTGCAACCGTTCATGCCAGGAAGCATGACGAGACTGCTCGATCAGCTGGGCGTTCCGGCCGAGGCGCGGGATCTCGCCAGCCTCGCCACGCCGCTCGCCGACGGTGCGGTGCTGCCGCCGCCACAGGGCATTTTCCCGCGCTACGCGGATCCCGTCGCTTGAGTGGCCGATGCTGATCGATTCGCATTGCCATCTCGACTATTTCCGCGCCGAGGAGCTGGCGGATGTGCTGGCGCGCGCCCATGCCGCCGGCGTTGGCGAGATGGTGACGATCGCCACCCGCTTCGAGGATACGGCGAAACTCGTCGCCCTGACCGAGGAATTTGACGATCTCTGGTGCACGGTCGGCGTGCATCCGCACCACGTCGCGGAGGCGCCGCTGCCGGAGGTCGAAGCGCTCGTCGCGCGCGCGGCGCACCCGCGCGTGATCGGCATCGGCGAGGCGGGGCTGGACTATTTCTACGACCGCGCGCCGCGCGACGTGCAGCAGGTTGGCTTCCGCCGGCAGATCCGTGCCGCCCGCGCCGCCGGCGTTCCGCTGGCGATCCACGCGCGCGATGCGGATGACGACGTGGCGCGGATCCTGGCCGAGGAGCGTGGCGAAGGCGGTCCTTTCGCCTTCCTGCTGCATTGCTTCTCCTCCACACGCGCGCTGGCCGAGGCGGGCCTGGCGCTCGGCGGCTATATCAGCTTCTCCGGCATTCTCACCTTTCCGAAATCGCAGACGCTGCGCGAGATCGCGCGTGACGTGCCGGCCGAGCGTCTGCTCGTCGAGACCGATGCGCCCTATCTCGCGCCGGTGCCGCACCGCGGCAAGCGCAACGAGCCCGCCTTCGTCGCGCACACCGCTTCCGTTCTGGCGGAATGCCGCGGCGTTTCACCGGCCAGCATCGCGACGCTGACGACCGAGAATTTCCGCCGGCTGTTCACCAAGACGGCGCCGCGGCCGTGACGCTGCGCGTCACCATTCTCGGGTGCGGCGGGTCCGCCGGTGTGCCGCTGATCGGCGGCGCCGATGGCCGCGGCGAGTGGGGTGTTTGCGATCCGTCCGAGCCGCGCAACCGACGCTCGCGCGCCAGCATCGTCCTCGAACGCGCGGGTCGGCGTCTGCTCGTCGATACCAGCCCCGATCTGCGCAGCCAGCTGCTCGCCTGCGCGATTCCGGGCATCGATGCGATTTTCTACACCCACGCGCATGCGGACCACATCACCGGCCTAGACGATGTGCGCATCCTCAACCGCATCGTCGACCGTCCGCTGGAGGCGTTCGGTGGCGCCGCGGCGCTGAGCGAGATCGAGCAGCGCTTCGGCTACGCATTCCGCCCGCGCGATGCCGATTTCTTCTACCGCCCCGTCCTGCTGGCGCGCCCGGTGGCACCTGGCGAGCGCGCGGTTATGGCCGGAATGGAACTGCGTCTGTTCGACCAGGACCACGGCTTCTCCCGCACACTCGGCTTCCGGGTCGGCGGCTTCGCCTATTCGACCGACGTGGTCTCGCTCGACGAGCCCGCCTTGGCCATTCTCGCGGGGGTGGATACCTGGGTGGTCGGTTGCTTCCAGCGGGCGCCGCACCGCACGCACGCGCATCTCGGGCGGGTGCTGGAATGGACGGAACGCCTTCGACCAGGGCGCACGGTGCTGACGCACATGGGCACGGATCTCGACTGGGCCTGGCTCCGGCGCAATCTGCCGGCGGGGCTCGAGCCAGCCCACGACGGCATGGTGCTGACGATCGCCGACCCCGGCGCCGCATAGGGCGGCGCCGGCCTCGATCGCGACGCGCCTGCTTACCCGCGCTGCTCCATCGGCACGAAGTCGCGCTGCGTCGGGCCGATATAGAGCTGGCGCGGGCGGCCGATGCGCTGCAGCGGGTCTTCGATCATCTCCTTCCACTGGCTGATCCAGCCGACGGTACGCGCGACGGCGAACAGCACGGTGAACATGTGCGTCGGGAAGCCCATCGCCTTCAG
Organism: Acetobacteraceae bacterium; assembly: GCA_027449745.1. Lineage (GTDB taxonomy): Bacteria > Pseudomonadota > Alphaproteobacteria > Acetobacterales > Acetobacteraceae > JAJZVV01. The sequence continues at coordinate 35,992 of DAIDKZ010000239.1, forward strand.
GATGATCCCGGAGTAGAAATCGACGTTCGGGTAGAGCTTCTTGCTGATGAAATACTCGTCGCTGAGCGCAACGCGCTCAAGCTCCATGGCGAGGTCGAGCAGCGGGTCGTCCTTGATGCCGAGCTCGGCGAGCACCTCGTGGCACGTGCGCTCCATGATCTTGGCGCGCGGATCGTAGTTCTTGTAGACGCGGTGGCCGAAGCCCATCAGCCGGACGTTGCTGTTCTTGTCCTTCACGCGGGCGATGAAGTCCGGGATGCGGTCGATATGGCCGATCTCGCCCAGCATCTTCAGCACCGCCTCGTTCGCGCCGCCATGCGCCGGGCCCCAGAGGCTGGCGATGCCGGCCGCGATGCAGGCGAACGGATTGGCGCCGGTCGAGCCGGCGAGCCGCACCGTGCTGGTCGAGGCGTTCTGCTCGTGGTCGGCGTGCAGGATCAGAATGCGATCCATCGCGCGCGACAGCACCGGGTTCACGTAGCTCGATTCCGTCGGCACGCCGTTCATCATGTGCAGGAAGTTCTCGGCGTAGCCGAGGTCGTTGCGTGGATACATGAATGGCTGGCCGATGGAATATTTATAGGCCCAGGCAGCGATCGTCGGCATCTTCGCGATCAGCCGGAAGGCGCTGATGCGGCGGTGCTCGGGGTCGTTGATGTCGAGACTGTCGTGGTAGAAGGCCGAGAGTGCCCCGACGACGCCGCAGAGCACCGCCATGGGATGCGCGTCGCGGCGGAAGCCGTTGTAGAAGCTGCGGATCTGCTCGTGCAGCATGGTATGGCGCAGGATTCCGCGCTCGAACGACTGGCTCTCGGCGCGGTTCGGCAACTCGCCGTTCAGCAGCAGATGCGCGACCTCCAGAAAGGTGGAATGTTCGGCGAGCTGCTCGATCGGGTAGCCGCGATAGAGCAGCACGCCCTCGTCACCGTCGATATAGGTGATGCGGCTCTCGCACGAGGCCGTGGCGCCATAGCCCGGATCGTAGGTGAACACGCCGAGATCGCCGTAGAGCTTGCGGATGTCCGCCACTGCGGGGCCGATGCTCCCGTGCAGCAACGGCAGCCGCGTCGCCTTGTTGCTGCCCTCGACCGTGAGAGTGATGGACCCGTTCGCCGTGCCGCTCATGTTTCTGTCCCTGTCGAGATGGTGCCGCGCGCGCTCCGGGCGCGTCGCGCCGGGCGGCGAGGAGTGTGTCGCAGAAAGGTAGATAAAAGCCGAAGCGGGCGGACGCAACCTTCGCGGCTGCAGCAAAGCGCCGCCCGGGGAAACGCCGCCCTGGCGCGACGGCGGATCAAGGTCGCCCGGCCGGGGCCAGCAAGGCAGGGTTGAGCGCCGCGCCACCTGCGGCGCAGGCCGCCGTGAGCCGTCCGTCCGGATCGGTGCCGACGATCTCGCACGTAACGTCCTTGCCGCGGACCAGGGCCGCCAGTGCCGCCGTCGCCGCCGCGCCGCAATCCGCGGCCGCCCCGCTGGCGTCGCGGCAGGTCTCCAGCCGGGAGGGCGCCTCCACCCCGGCCAGGCGGACGATGTCGGCGCCGAGCCGCAAGGTCTCGCCGTCCAGCACAGCGACATCGGTGGCATTGGCGTGGATTTGGCCCGCCGCCCGGGGCGGCGGCGAGGAGCGTGGAGCGTCGCTGGGCGCCGTTGGCGCGCGCGGGGCGCGGTGCCAGAGGCCGGCCCCACCCCAGGCCAGCAGCGCCACGATCGCAGCACCGGCAGCCCCGGCCACCCAGCGGCGTGCGCCGGTCCGGAGGGGCCTCGGCGTCACGGCGGATCGGAAGATGCGGCGTCGGGGCGTCAGCACCATGCCACCCTGTCTCCGGGCCTCAGCCCGGCCCGGTCCCGCGACCGGCCGGCCGGTTCACTAGAGCCTGTCAGCGCTTCATTGCAGCGCTGACAGGCTCTAGCTCCTTGTTTACGCGTCTGTTTATCCGCCTCTGGCGATTCCGCCTGCGGCGGACAGACGCTAGCGCGCAGGCGCCGGTGGGCGCAATCCTCCCGTTGGCGCGGCCCGTCAGGCCCAGAACGGCTGCGCCCGGCGCCAGCGGTCGAAGGCGCGTTCCCCGTCGGCGCGCGCTGCCGCGGCGCGGGCGGCGGCAAAGCCGATGACGAGACCCTGGGCGTGGCCACGGTCGGTCTCGCTGCCTCGCGCACGCCCGAGTTCGCGCATCAGCGCCGCAGCGACGGCGCCGTCGTTGAGGCTGCCGAGCACCTCCTGGAGATCGACGAGGCGGCGGATGAAGCGCCGGGCGTGGCCGCCGGGAAAGAGGGGCGCGAAGAACTCGCTGGCGTAGCGCAGCCGCTTGCCGTCCAGGCGCAGCGCGTGCAGGGCCTCGATGGGCATGGTGGTCATCTCGGCGCCGTCCCGCAGCAGGCGGCGGCGCCTCCGATTGAGCACGCGGGCAGCGAAATGCTCGGCCGGTGCTTCCAGCACCGCATGCCGCGTCTCCGGCGCGTCCGCCCGCCACGGCAGCGTGCGCGGCAGAAAGGCGAGCGCGATGCCGAGGCCCCGGAACTCGGGGCCGCCGAGATGGGCGGTGAGAAGGCCGTAGTGCGCCGCGCGCCGCCGCCGCGCTGCTTCCAGCAAGGCGGTCATGGCCGGCGTTTCAGCAAAAACCTCCCCGATCTCCTGCCCCAGCCCGCCGAGAAAGACGTCCCAGTCCCGTGCCGGTCCGAGCAGCCCGGCAAGGCGCTTCAACCCGGCGCGCACGGCATCGATTTCGGCGCAGGCGAGCACCGGCTTGAACACCGAGAAGGCGGAGCGCAGCCGGCGCAGGGCGACGCGCATCTGGTGCACCGGCTCCGGCGCCCCGCTCGGCGCCAGGGCGATGACCAGCGGCGCCCAATGGACCAGAACCTCGGTCAGGTGCGCGAGGATGTGCAGGAAGGCGGCCTCGACCGTCAGGCCCGGCGGCAGGTCCGGGGCGCCGAGCCGGCGTGGCGGGGGTGGTTGCGCCCGAGCGAGGGCGCGCGCCTCCCCGGCCAGGCTGGCACGCGGCAGAGTCAGATCGAAGGCGGTGGCCAGTTCGAGCGCCACGGTGCGCACCGCGGCGGTCGGGCCGTCCAGCACGGCGCGCGCGATCGGCCGCTCCTCCGTCAGCGTGCGCAAGGTGCCGTCGATCAAGGTCAGACTGACCGCACCATCTGCCTCGGGCACCGCTTCGGCGGCGTGCGCCGGCTCCAACACCAGCAGCCGGCGCTTGCCCTCGAACGCGGCGAGCGGCAGCAGCGGGCTGGGCAACGGATGGCCGAGTTCCTCCAGCGCCGCGGCCTCGGCCAGGATCGCGGGGGGCTGACCGGGCCAGGTGCCTTGCGGCGCTTCCTGGACCAGCTGCCAGGTGCCGCCGCTCTCGGCGAGAGCCATCGCCTGTTTCGCCAACCCGTCGTCGACGCTGTCGTGCCAGACGATGGCGCAGCGTGCCGGCCGGCTGCGGCGAAGCTTCAGCCGGCCGAGTCCGCGCAACCGGCCCAGCCGTGCGGCATCGGGCGAGGCGAGCGCGAATTCAAGCATAGGGCGGGCGTCAGCCGGGCTGTTCGGCCAAGTCGCGCGGCAGCAGGAAGCGCACCAGCCGCGCGGCCCCGGCATCGAGACCCGCCCAGGGACCCGGGATGCTGAATTCGGCCAGCGCCGCGGTCGGATAGCGCTCGGCGAGGCGTTCGAGCGACGGCGAGCCGTGCAGCCGCTCCCGCCCGCCGGCCAGCAACAGCGCGAGATCATGCAGGCCGGGATTGTGCCCGATGAGCAGCACCGAGCGCGCGGTTTCCGGCACGCCGCGCAGGACCTGCAGCAATTGCGGCGCGGTCGCCATGTAGAGCGCGTCGAGCGGCTCGATCAGGGGCGTGTCCTCGAACGGCTCGAGCGCCTCCAGCGTCTGCATGGTCCGCCGCGCCGAGGAGACCATCACCATATCCGGTGCCAGCCCGAGGTCCCGCATCGCCGCGCGCATCGCCACCGCCGCCCGGCGCCCGCGCGGGGCGAGCGGGCGGGCATGGTCGGGCAGCGCGGCGTCGTCCCAGGCTGATTTCGCGTGGCGGATGAGAAGCAACTGGCGCATGGAGGCATCGGGGACAATGAGTGATGACCCCCATGCTGGCACGCCGCGCCTGATTTGTCGCGGCCCACTTGCCAGCGCGCCATGGATCGCCACGCTGGAGGGGGCGGTGTCACCAGGCGCGCGGAGACCATGAGCGTGACGAATCGCGAGACCATGGCACCGGAAGGCGGCAGCGCCTTTCTCTGTCGGCCTGCCTGGCCGTTGCAGCTAGCGCGGCCGCTGCCGTACCGGTTGACCCTTTGCCCCATCGCGGCCTCCGTGGGCTCGCGGCGATGAGCGACGCCGAAGCGCCGCCCGATCTCGGTTCAGGGCTGACCGCGGCGGAGGCGGCGCTACGGCTGGCGCGGTCTGGCCCCAACACCATGGCCGAGGAGCAGCCGCAGCCGCTGCGGGCCCTGGCGCGCCGGCTCTGGGCGCCGGTACCGTGGATGCTCGAAGCGACGATGCTGCTGCAGCTCGCCATCGGGGAGTTCCTGTCGGCCGGCGTGGTCGGCGGCCTTCTAGTGTTCAACGCCGCGCTGGGCACGGTGCAGGAACAGCGCACCCAGGCCGCGGTGACGGCGCTGCGGCGGCGCCTCGCCATCACCGCCACGGTGCGGCGGGACGGTTCCTGGCGGGTGATCGCAGCCCGCGACCTCGTCGAGGGCGACATCGTTCGCCTCGGCCTGGGCGGAATCGTCCCGGCCGATCTCCGGCTGCTCGCCGGCGCGGTCTCGCTCGACCAGTCGGCCCTGACGGGGGAATCGCTCACCGTCGAGGTCGACACCGGCCGCATCGCCTATTCCGGAGCCCTTGTCCGCGCCGGCGAGGCGGTTGGCCTGACGGTGGCGACCGGACCGCGCAGCTTCTTCGGGCGCACTGCCGAGCTGGTGCGGACCGCTGGCGGGCCGAGTCGCCAGGAAGCCGAGGTGGCCACCGTCACCCGGGCGCTGGCGCTGGCGAATGGCGGGCTCGCCATCGCGGTCGTCGGCTATGGTCACGCCGTCGGCATGGGGCTTGGCGCAATCGCCCCGCTGGCGGTGACGATCCTGCTGGCGGCGATCCCGGTCGCGCTGCCGGCGGCCTTCACACTGGCCGCCGCTCTCGGTGCCCTGGCCGCCGCGCGCAATGGCGTGCTTATCGCCCGGTTCTCGGCCATCCACGACGCGGCGGGCATGGATGTGCTCTGCTCCGACAAGACAGGCACGCTGACCCAGAACCGCGCCACGGTGGCCTCGGCCGAAGCTTTCGCTCCGTTCACGACGGCCGACATCCTCGCCGCCGCAGCGCTGGCGAGCCCGGAAGGCTCGTCCGATCCCGTGGACCAGGCCGTGATGACCGCCACGGGCGCCGCACCGGGCTGGGCGCGGACGCGCTTCACACCCTTCGATCCGGCGCGGAAATACGCCACCGGCGCCGGCACCGACGCGGCCGGGCTGCCCGTGCGGGTGTTCAAGGGTGCTCCGGCGGCGCTCGCCGCGGCCGTCGGCGAGGCGAGCAATGGCGGGGTGTGGCAAGCGCGCGCCGCCGCGCTCGCCGGCCTTGGGCACCGGGTGATCGCGGTGGCGATCGGGCGGGGAGAAGCCCCGGCCCGCATCGCCGGGATGCTGGCGCTGAGCGATCCGCCCCGCGCGGATTCGGCCGCGCTCATCGCCGAACTCGGCAGGCTGGGCATCCGCACGGTGATGGTGACCGGCGACGCAGCCGCCACGGCCACCGCCGTCGCCGAAGCGGTCGGGATCAGCGGCGGGCTCTGTCCCGAGGCCGCGCTCGCCGATCATCGCCCGCCGCCGGGCTACGGCGTCTATGCCGGGGTGTTTCCGGAGGACAAACTGCGCCTCGTGCGCGCGCTGCAGGCGGAGGGGCACATCGTCGGCATGTGCGGCGACGGCGTGAACGATGCGCCGGCGCTGCGCCAGGCGGAGGTCGGCATCGCGGTCGCCTCCGCCACCGACGCGGCCAAGTCCGCGGCCGCGCTGGTGCTGACCAACCCTGGGCTGCGCGACATTCTCGCCGCAGTGCGCGAAAGCCGCCGGGTGCAGCGCCGCGCCGGCGCCTACGCGCTGAGCACGCTGCTGAAGAAGTTCGAGATGGGCCTGGTCATCGCCGCAGCGCTGCTCCTGTTCGGCCAGGCGGTGATGACCCCGCTGCTGATGGTGCTGCTGCTGGTCAGCAACGATTTTCTCACCATGGCGCTGGTCGCGGACCATGTCCGTCCGGCCGCCTTGCCGGAACGGTCCGCCCCCCGCCCGTACGTGCTCGCCGCGCTCGGGCTGGGGCTGGCGAAGGCCGTGTTTTCGCTGGTGGTGCTGTGGGCCGGGCTGCGCGGCTTCGCAATTGCTCCCGCCACGGCGCCGAGCCTCGCTTTTCTGGTGCTGACGCTGGGGAGCCAGGCGAGTGCCTTCATGGTCCGCGAGCGTGGGCCGTTCTGGGCTTCGCGCCCTGCGCCGGCCCTGCTCGTCGCGGCTGCCGTCAATATCGCGCTGGCCATCGCTCTGACGGCGACCGGGGTGTTGATGCCGCGGCTCGGTCCCGCCGTCATTGCAGCCACCGCGGCGGCCGCCTCCCTCTTCATCCTGCTCGCCGATCGTTGGAAGCGCCTGCTCTTCGGCTGGCTCGGGTTGGGAGCGGACAGCGACCAGTGAGCGCCCGCGGCCGGTCATCCCTCGGCGGGAAGATCGATCCAGGACAGATGCCCGCCCTTGCCGGCGCCGGTATCGAGAAACACGGCGCTGCCGCCGTCGCGGCCCTTGCGAACATAGGGCCGGCCATCGCGGCTGCGCTGGTCATGGCCGCAATAGACGGTGATGCCCGCGGGAATGCGATCGACCCAGCGCAGGCTGCGCTCGGGAAACCCGTCCGTCTGGATGCGGCCGGTCGGTTCGCCGTAGAGCGCACGGGCCAGCACGCCGTCGATGCGTCCCGCGGCGATCGGGGGCGGCTGCGGCGGTGGCCCTTCGAGCATGGCGGTGTGGAAACCGGCGTGGACGAAGACACGCGAGCCGAGGCGCAGCCAGGCAGGCGCCGCGGCGATTTCGTCGAGCGCGCGCGGCACCAGCGGGGCGGGCAAGGCCGCGAGGGTGGCCAGCAACGCCGGTGCCGTCGCCACCGACCGCCCGAGCAGCGCCTGGGCCAGCTTGAACTCGTGATTGCCGAGGAGAAACAGGCCGCGCCCTTCATCGATCAGGGCAAACATGGTCGTCAGCACCGCGGCACTGTCGGGCCCATAGTCGACGAGATCGCCGAGCTGGATCACGAACCGGTCGGTGGCGACGGCATGGGTGAAGGCGCGGGCATCGCCGTGCACGTCGCCGATGATGCGCAGCGGCGCACCCGGCGGGACCGCGGGCGCC
>DAIDKZ010000240.1 GCA_027449745.1 Acetobacteraceae bacterium
GCACCGGCGCGCCGGTCGCGGCACCCGTCGCCGGCAGCGGCGGCGCGGGCGAGACCATCGGGGGCACCGGCACCGTCACGCTGGCGCCGGCCTCCGTCCAGGCCACGGGGGCCACGAGCCCGCTCACCTGGGCGCGGACGCCGGCGACGCCGGTCACGCTGCCGGTGGATTTCGACACCACGGCGCTGCTCGCCGGCATGGATGCCTTCGCCGAGCCGGTGCAGCTGCTGCCGGCCGGCGGCGGTCTGTTCAACGTGCGCGGCGTGTTCGAGACCAGCCTGCGCGAGATCCGCCCGGACCGTGGCGGCGCGCAGGTGGACAGCATCCGCCCGGTGCTAGGCCTGCGCGCGGCCGAGCTGCTCGCCGCCGGCGTGCCCGCCGGCTCACCGGCGCAGGGGGACATGCTCGTTATCCGCGGCGCCGCCTGGCGCGTGGCGGACGCGCCGGGCGCCGACAGTGAGGGCCATCTCCGGCTCGCGCTGATGATCGCGGAGACGCTGAATTGACCCTGATGCGCCGCAGACTGCGGGACGCGGCGCGGGACGCCATCACCGGCGCCGCCACGCTGGCCGGCAATGCCGTGTTCTGCACCCGGGACCTGCCGGTGCCGCGCGGCTCGCAGCCGGCGGTGCTGATCTACACGCCGCACGAGGAAAGCCACGAGGCCGCCCTCACCGGTCCGCCGCGCTTCACCATGCGGACGATCCTGATCCTCGAATGCATCACCCAGAATGCCGGGCTGCGCACGGCGGAGCAGCAGCTCGAAACCCTGTGCGAGCAGGTGGTGAACGCGCTCCTGACGAACCCCGCCTTCGTCGGCCTCGCCGATGAGGACGGCAACCGCCTGATCGAGGGCTTCCCCTCGCTTGAGACGATGGAGAAGTTTGACGCCAGCGGCGACCGCCACGTCGGCGAGGCGCACATCGCGCTGCGCGTGCAGTATTCGGACGTCTACGAGCCGACGCTCACCACCGCGCTCGCCGGCGTGAACCTCACGAGCCTCGCGGACGGCGCCACGGTGCCGATCACCTGGCCGCAGAAACAGCCCGGTGCCGCGCCGCTCGTCGGCGCGTTCCGCTGGGACGGATTCTATCAGCCGGGGGGCGCGATCAACGCCATGGTCGCCGCCCAGCTCGGCGCCTTCCCGGCGCGGCTGCCGTTCTTTGCCGCCGCCGGCGCCGGGGCCGGCGCGCTCTGGCCGCAGGGCACGCAGGCGGGGATGGATGCCGAGATCGCCGCCGCCGCCCGCGCCGGGCTCGGCTTCTGGGCCTTCGCCGGGTTCGATCCTGCCTCCGAGCTGATGGCCGCCTACGCGCTCTATCAGACCAGCGCGCTCAAGCCCTGGGTCGCGTTCTGCCTCACCGGCCAGCCCGCTGCCTGGTCCGCCACGCCCTCGGCGGCGCAGTGGCGGGATGTCGGCGCCTTCGCGGATCCCGCTTACGTCTCGGTGCTTGGCGGGCGGCCGCTCTACCCGGTGCAGGCCGGTGGCACGAACGCCGCGATGGCCGCCGGCATCGCATTTGCCCGGAGCGCCTCGGCCGCGCAGGGCACCGGCAACCCTTATGTGGTGCTGCTCTCGCCCTCGCCGCTGGCGCTGTTCGACAATGTCGCGCTGGCCCAGCAGGTGGGCGCGGACGCGGCCGCCAGCTACGCCCCGGCGGTGAGCCGGAGCGGCGCGCAATATGCCCAGCTCGCGTCGGACGCGGCGGCGGACTGGTCCGCCCGCGCTAGCGCCGGCTTCCCGATGGCGCCGACGGCGATGGCCGGCTGGGACCCGACGCCGGCCGCGGTGCTGCCGGAGCCCTACGCGCTGCCCTCGGGCGGCAACGGCGCGGTCTATGCCGCCGGAACGCCCGGCCAGATCGCCGCCCACGCCGCCGCCATGCTCGCCTTCCTCGCCGCCAACCAGGCCGCCTGCCCGGCCAATGTCGGCTTCATCACCGCCTGGAACGACGCGGTGGAAGGCGCGGCGATCTGGCCCGGCTTCATCGCCGGCAACCAGGCCGGAGACCCCGCCATCGTCGCCGCGCTCGCCCGCACCCTCGCACCGCCGCCCCTCTGAGGAGCCGCCATGTCCGGAGCCATTTCGTTCTCGCAGATTCCCCCCAATCTGCGGATCCCGCTGCTGAGCATCGAGTTCGACACCTCGCAGGCCGGCGTCGCCCAGTTCGCGCAGAACACGTTGATCATCGGCGAGACCACGAACGTCGCCGCGCCGACGGGCGTCGAGTTCGCCCCCTCGCTCGCCTGGGTGCAGACCACCTACGGCGTGAAGTCGATGCTGGCCGCCATGTTCGCCGCTTACACCGCCAACGACAGCCTCGGCTCGGTCTGGGTGCTCGGCGTGCAGCCGGCCACGGGGGGCGCCGCCGCCACCGGCAGCGTCGCCTTCACCGGCACGGCCACGTCCCCCGGCACGATCTACCCCTATGTCGCCGGCGCGCTCTATCAGACGGCAGTGAATATCGGCGACACGGCGACGATCATCGCCGCGAACGTCGCCGCCACCATCACCGCCGCCGGCAACGCGCCGGTGACGGCCGCGGCGTCCCTCGGCACCCTCACCCTCACCTCGGTGAACGTGGGCGCGGTGTGGAACAGCGTCTCGATCGGGCTCAACACGCTCGGCACCGCCGCCGGGCAGACGCTGCCTGTCGGCATCGGCGCGACGGTAACGGCGATGGCCGGGGGCACCGGCACGGTGACGCTGCCGAACCTGGACACCACGCTGCTGGACCAGGGGTTCGATTTCGTCGTCAACCCCTACACCGACGCGACGAACCGCGCCGCCGTCTCGGCGGAGTGGAACAACCAGACCGGCCGCTGGTCGCCGCTGCGGCTGCTCTACGGCCACGTGTTCTCGGCGGACGTCGACACCTCCGCCAACCTGATCACGCTCGGCACGTCGCTCAACGACCCGCATCTGACCATGTTCGGCGTCACCGGCACGCCGACGCCGCCCTGGAGCTGGGCCGCCGCGCACGCCGGCGCCATCGCCCCGGCGATCCGCGCGGACCCGGCGCGTCCGACGCAGACGCTGGCGGTGAACGGCGTGATCGCGCCGCCGAACAGCACGCGCTTCACCAAGAGCACGCAGCAGACGCTGCTCAGCAGCGGCATCGCGCTCAGCGCCTACAACAATGCCGGGCAGGTGTCGGTGCTGCGGGCCGTCACCACCTACCAGACCAACGCGTTCGGCCAGCCCGATACGAGCTATCTCGACTGCGAAACGCTCTACACGCTGGCCGCCGTCAGCCGGCAGCTCGGCGGCGCGATCCAGCAGAAATTCCCGCGCAGCAAGATCGCCGCCAACGGCACGCGCTTCGGCGCCGGCCAGCCGGTGGTGACGCCGAACGTGATGAAGTCCGAGATCGTCGCCCAGTATCAGCTCATGGAGGCCGCCGGGCTGGTGCAAAGCGCCTCGGCGATGGCGGCGAGCACGGTGGTGGCGCTGAACGCAAGCGACCCGACGCGCATGGACGTGCTCTGGGCGCCCTACCTCATCAGCGGCCTGCGCGAGGTCGCCATCGTCAACCAGTTCCGCCTCGCCGCGGCGCTGGCGGCATAAGGAAACCGGATCATGGCAGCGAAAGCCTTTGCGGGAACCTGCTATCTCAAGGTGGACGGCGCGCAGCTCGCGCTGCAGGGCGATTGGAAGGTGCAGCCGAACGATGTCGAGCGCACCGGCGTCGCCGGGCCCTCCGGCGTCATCGGCTTCACCGAGAAATACGTGGTGCCGACCATCGAGGGCACGCTTGCGGACGGCGGCGGCGTCTCGGTGCAGGGCCTGGCCGCGATCACCGCCAGCACCGTCACGCTGGAGCTGGTGAACGGCAAGACCTACATCCTCTCCGGCGCCTGGTGGGCCGGCGCCTCGCCGGTGGACGCGGTCGAGGGCAAGATCACGGTGAAGTTCGAGGGCCTCGCCTGCTTCGAGCAGGTGGCCTCGTGACCCTCGTTCCGCTCAGCCACGAAGTGAAGGCGCACGGCGAGACCCTCTCCGCGCTCACGCTGCGCGAGCCGCGCGGCGCGGACCTCGTCGCCGCCGGGCTGCCGTTCTCGCTGCGCGAGGAACCCGGCCGCGCCATCACGCCGGTGATCGACCCGCGCTCCTGCCGCGACCTCATCGCCCGCCTCGCCGATGTGCCCCCGTCCACGGTGGACGCGCTCTCGGTGGCGGATTTCATGGCCGCGGCGGCGGCCGTGATGGGTTTTTTCAGGGCGCCGACCCCGGCGCCGTCCTCGAAGCCGTCTTCGACCTAGCCTACGCCTGGCGCGCGCCGGACTGGGTCTTCGCCCAGCCGCTCTCGGCGCTGCCGGTGCTGATCCGTCACACCAACCGTATCCATCGCGCGCTCGGGGGCTGAGTGGCCGACGCCAAGCATATTTTCGAGGTCGTGTTCCGCGCGCTGGACGAGGCGTCCACGCCGCTGCGCGGCATCGTCTCGGCGCTTCTCGGCACCAGCCACGAGGCCGAGCACGCCGGCCACGCGCTGCACAAGGCCGGGCAGGAGGCCGAGCATCTCGGCCATCACGGCCACGTGTTCGGCGCGCTGAGCGAGCATGTGACGCTGCTCGGCGGCCATTTCGGCCATCTCAACGCCAATATCGGCGAGGTCGGCCACTCGCTCGCCGAGCTGATGCCGGCGCTGGCCGCGCTCTCCGTCGGCGCCGGGCTCGGCGCGCTGTTCGAGCTCACCGCCCACACCGCCGAGACGGCGAGCGAGATGAACGCTTCGGCGATCAAGGCGGGCATGACGCTGCCGGCGTTCCAGGCGCTGAAATACGCCGCCGAGCAGGCGGATGTGCCGGTGTCCTCGATGGAAACTGGCCTGGCGCGGCTCAACCGCACCATCGCCGAGGCGGCGGGGGGCAAGAACAAGGAAGCGGCGGCGCTGTTCCACCATATCGGCGTCGAGACCAGGGACGCGAAGGGCCATCTCGTCTCCCTCACCGCGCTGCTGCCGGAACTGGCCGAGGCGTTCCGCAAGACCTCGGACCCGGCGATGCGGGCGCGGATGGCGATGACGCTGTTCGGGCGCGGCGGCGTCGAGATGCTGCCGCTCCTGATGCAGGGCCGCGAGGAACTGGAGGAGAGCCTCAACCGGTTCGGGTCCGTCGGCCACGCCATCTCGCCGGAGGAGATGGAGGGGCTGGAGCGGTTCAAGAAATCCTGGCTCGACCTGAAAGCGGGCGTGGAGGGGCTTTCCACCGCCATCGGCGCCGCACTGGCGCCGGTGCTCGAGCCGATCGTTCGCCAGTTCCAGACCTGGGTCGCAGCGAACCGGGAATTCGTCGCGCTGAACGTGCGCGAGGCGGTGGAAGGGCTGCGGGACGCGCTCGCCGCCGTGGACTGGAAAGGGATCATCGGCGGCATCGAGGGCACGCTCGCGCATCTGCGCGAGGGCATCGACGCCATCGGCGGCTTCAAAGTCGCGTTTGAGGTCGCCGGCGGCGTCATCGCGCTGCGCTTCCTCGCCCCGGTGATCGAGGCCGTCACCACCCTTGGCGGCCTCACCATCGCGGCGGGGAAAGCGGCCTTCGCCGTCGGCACCACGCTCGCCGACGCCTTCGCCGCCGCCGCCAAGGCGGCGCAGATGGCCGATGCCACCATGGGCCGCACCCTGCTCGGCCGCGCCGGTTCGCTCGCTGTGCAGATGTGGGAGATGCACCGTGAGGGATTCTCGCCGGAGACCCTTCCCGCCGGCTCGCCGCTGCGGCGCGGCACCGAGGCGGAGGGCGGCGAGGGCGGCGACATTTTCGCCCCGCTGCGGGCCTGGGCCGGGCGCATGTTCGGCCTCAACCAGCCCTTCGCGGGCCCGACGCTGGCCCCCGCCGGCGTCGCGCCGCGGGGCACCGGGCCCGGCGGGGGCGGCGAGGTGCGCGTGCGCATCGATCTCAGCGGCGCGCCGCCCGGCGCGCAGGTGGACGCGACCGCCTCCGGCGCGGTGGCGATGCCGGAGGTCAATCTCGGCCCGGCCTTCCCCGGCGTCGTCTGGGGCGCGCCGTGAGCGCCACCGTCGCATGGCTGCCGGCGAGCTTCCGCGGCGCGCCGTTCTGGATCGACGAGACCGGCACTACCACCGGCCGCCGCGTCGCCGTGTTCGGCTATCCCTACCGGGAGGAGCCGAGCAGCGAGGATCTCGGCCGGCTGGAGACCTGGTATCATTTCCGCGGCTTCACCATCGGCCCGACCTACGCCGCCGACCGGGACGCATTGTTCGCCGCCTGCGGCGACGGGCCGCAATCCGGCACGCTGGTGCACCCGCTGCTCGGCGCGCTCGATGTGCGCTGCGTGCAGTGCAATATGCGCGAGAGCCGCGAAGCCGGCGCGGTGGCGCGGTTCGACCTCGTGTTCGTCGAATCGGGCACCGGCCCGGCGCCGTTCGGAGCCGGAGACACCGCCTCCTCGCTTCTCTCCGGCGTCGCCTCCGCCATCGCGGTGGTCGAAAACGTCTATGCCTCGGTGGCCCTGGTGCAGGAGAGCCCGGCCGCCTTCGCTGCGAGCCTGCTCGGCGGGTTCGGCGCAGGCTTTCCCGGCTCCATCAGCGGCCTGACGATGTCCTCGGTGAACGCGCTGCTCGGCCTGAGCGAGCTCGTCTCGACCACGCCCACCGCGCCGGCGACCACGGCGGCGAATGTCACCGCGCTGTTCGCCGGCGCCGTCGCCGCCATCGCCGCCGAGCAGCTGGTGGTGCCGACGCCGGACGACCCCGTCGCGGGCTCGCTGCCGGCGCTGGTGACGACGGCGGATCCCACCTACGGGCTCGCCGCCTCCGCGCTCTGGGGGCTGAACCCGTCCACGGCCGCGCCCGGCTCGGCGCTGGCTGGCTTCACCGCGCCGGCGCCGGGGCAGTTCGGCGCGCCGTTGCCGCCGGTGATCGGCACCGCGCCGGCGCCACTGGCGCTGGCCGCGACCCAGCAGGCGGTGACGGACCTCATCTGCGGCTCCGCCGTCGCCGCCATCTGCCAGGTCTTCGCCAACACCGAATGGCAGAGCGCGAACGCCGCCGCCGCGGCGCGCACGCTGCTGCTGGCGCTGATCGATGTGCGCATGGAAGCGGCGACCGAGGCCGGTAACCAGGCGCTCTATCTCGCCTGGCAGGGGCTCGGCCAGCTCGCGGTCGCCGATCTCACCCAGCGCGCGCAGGCGCTGCCGACGATCGGCCCCTACGACGCGCCCACCTCGCTCCCGGCGCTCGTGCTGGCGCAGCGTCTCTACCAGGACCCGACCCGGGCGGCGCAGCTCGCGCTGCTGAATGATTCGCCGGCGCCCCTGTTCATGGCGCCCACCGGCTTGGCGCTCAGCGCATGAGCGGGCTCACGCTGACCGTCGGCGGGCAGTCCATCACCGGCTGGACGGAATTCACCGTCTCGCGCTCGCTCACCGATCTGTGCTCGAAATTCGTCATCGGCGTGACCCAGCGGCTGGACCAGTCGCCGTGGCCGCTGCGGCCGTTCCAGCCCTGCACCCTGTCGCTGGACGGCGTGCTGGTGCTGACCGGCTATATCGACGCCGTGTCGCCGGCGCTCCGCCACAACACCCACACGCTGCAGGTCTCCGGCCGCAGCCGCACCGCCGACCTCGTGGACTGCTCGCCGGACGTGCCCTCCGGCCAGTTCACCGGCTACGATCTCGGCCAGATCGCCCGCGCCCTCGCCGCGCTCTATTCCATCAACGTCGTCGAGGCGACCGCGACCGACATCACCTTCCCGGACGCGACGATCTACCGTGCCGAGACGGCCTATCGGTTCCTCGAGCGTCTGTGCCGCCTCTCCGGCGTGCTGGCGACCGACGATGCGAACGGCAATCTGGTGCTGACCACCACCGGCTCCGTCCGCGCCGCCGGGCGCCTGGTGCAGGGCGTGAACGTGGTGGAGGCGCACGGCGTCTTCTCCGGCGTCCACCGGTTCTCGAAATACATCATCAAGGGCCAGACCTCGATCGGCGCGCAGGTGACGAACTGGAGCGGCGCCGGGGGCAACGGGCAGGCCGCCGCCGCCACGCCGCAGGTGCTCACCGCGCAGGTGGCCACCGCCTCGGACCCGGGCGTGCCGCGCCCGCGCACCCATGTCGCCATCGCCGAGAGCATGCTCTCGCCGGCGGGGATGCAGATGCGGGCTAACTGGATGGCGCGCTTCCAGGCCGGCCGCGCGGCGACGGCGGAGGCGACCGTCTCCGGCTGGCACCAGCCGGACGGCTCGGTCTGGACCACCAACCAGCTCGTCGCCTGCCATCTGCCATTCCTGGCGCTGGACCAGGACCTGCTCGTCTCCGGCGTCGCCTTCATCCTGGACAAGGCCGGCGCGCGCACGCGGCTCACCCTGGGCGCGCCGGACGGGTTCGCGCCGGACCCGGGCCAGGTGAAACTGCACCGGCGCGGGCGGGGGAAGGCCGGCGTGAACTGGTCCGGGGCGGCGAACATCCAGTGAGCGCGCTCTACGACCTGCTCACGGCGATGCTCACCCGCGGCAAGGTGACCAGCGCGCAGGTGGGCCCGCGCACCCTGCTCGGCGTCTCCGGGCTGGACGGCGAACAGTTCCAGTCCGTGGAGCTGCTCCTGCCGCCCGGCTACGTCGCCTCGCCGCTGCCCGGCGCGGACGTGCTGATCGCGCAGGTGAACGGCTCGCGCGACCACAAGGTGGCGCTGGGCGGGGACAGCACCTCGGATACGGACGGCAGCCTCCCGCCGGGCGGCGTCGGCATCTCGCGCGGGGGCCAGACGGTGCTGGTGACCCCCACCGGCATCACCGTCGGCTCGACCCTGGCGGTGAACGTGAACGCCGGCACGCTGGCGCTGGCGAGCACCGGGCCGACCACCGTGAGCGCGGCCGGGTCCCTCGCGCTGCAGGCGCCGGAGGTTGCGGCCACCGGCGCGATGAGCGTCGCCGGGCTGCTCACCGCGGCGGGCGGCCTCGGCCTCGCCGGGGGCGTGCTCGGCGGCTTCGGCGCCGGGCTGACGCTGGGGCAGAACGGCACGCTCTCGGCCAACCCGGTCGTCGGCGCGCTGGCCCCGGCCACGGCGAACGCGCTCGGCGGCGTGCTGGTGCCGACCACGATCACCACCGGGCTCGGGACGCTGCACATCGACAGCGCCGGGCATTTGATGGTGCCGATCGCCGCGCCCGGCACGCTCGGCGTGGTCGAGCCGGACGGCGTCTCGGTCACCATCAATGCCGGCGGCACGCTCAGCGTGCCCGGGGCGACGCCGCTCGCCGCCGGGGCCGGCGTCGTCATCGCCAGCGGCACCGTCTCCGCCGACTGGAGCGCGACGCCGGTGGCAAGCCTCGGCGCCGGGCTCACCGTGGCCGGCGGCGCGCTGGAGGCGGCGTGGGCGCTCGGCACCGTCACCATGCTCGGCACCAACCTCACGCTGAGCGGCGGCACGCTCTCGGCCGCGCCGGTCTCGATCGGCACGCCGACCTCGACGCAGCTCGGCGGCGTGCTGGAGGCGGCGGCGCCGAGCGGCGAATTCATGACCGGCATCGGCCCCACCGGCGCGCCGACCTTCGCGCAGCCGACGGCGGCCGACATCTCCGGCCTCGGCCCGCTCGCGACCGCGTCGCTGCCCGCCGCCGGCGTGGTCTATTCCACCGGCGCGGCGCTGGCCCCGCTCGGCATCGGCGCCAATCTCACGCTGAGCGGGGGCACGCTGGCCGCCGTTGGCTACACGCTGCCCGTGCCCTCCGGGAGCGCCCTCGGCGGCGTGCTGGCGGCGAGCGGCGGCGCGCACCAGTTCGTCACCGGCATCAGCACCACCGGCTCGCCGGTGTTCGCCCAGCCATCCTCGGCGGATGTCTCGGGCCTCGGCAGCCTCGCCGCGCTGAACGTGCCGGCGTCCGGCCTCGTCGTCAGCACCGGGACCATCCTCGCCGGCGGCACCATCGGCGCCGGGCTCTCGCTCTCCGGCGAGACCCTCGCGGCGGACGTGGTCTCCGTCGCCGGGCGCACCGGCGCGGTGGTGCTCGCGGTCGCGGACGTGGCCGGCCTGAACGCCATCGCGAGCCAGGCGGTGCCGGCGGCCGGGCTGATCCTCAGCACCGGCACCATCCTCGCCGCGGGCACGATCGGCGCCGGGCTCTCGCTCTCCGGCGCGACCCTCGCGGCCGATGTGGTTTCCGTCGCCGGGCGCACCGGCGCGGTGACGCTCGGGGTCACGGACGTCGCAGGGCTCGGCTCGATGGCGACGCAGAGCGCGGGCGCCGTGGCGATCACCGGC
>DAIDKZ010000241.1 GCA_027449745.1 Acetobacteraceae bacterium
GCGAGGCTGGAGCGGCAAGCCCTACGGAGGTCGCTAGAGCAACCTCCGATCGGCCCGAGCCGGAACGGCTCGGTCAGATCGGAGATAAGTTGCTCTAGAGTCATAGGTTTCTAGAGCACGACCGTCCGACCAGATGATTCCATCAGGTCGGACCGTGCTCTAGAGTCTGTCCGCCGCAGGCGGAATCGCCGGAGGCGGAGAAACAGACGCGTAAACAAGGACCTAGAGTCTGTCAGAGCTTTAGTGAAGGGCTGACAGACGCTAGGTCCGGCGCCGCCAGAGCGCCGGCATACGCAGCGAGGGGGAGGGTCCGATGAGTGGCTTTATTCCGAAGCGGCCGGGCTGGGTGGACGAGTTCCGCGCCTTCATCATGCGCGGCAGCGTCGTCGACCTGGCCGTCGGCATCATCGTCGGCGCGGCGTTCACCGCGATCGTCGGCAGCCTCGTCAAGGACATTTTCAATCCCCTCATCGGCCTGCTCGTCGGCGGCATCGATTTCTCGAACATCTTCATCACGCTGAAGGGCCCGAGCGCGCCGACGCTGGCCGCCGCCCAGGCGGCCGGCGCGGTCACCCTCAATATCGGCGTGTTCATCAACGCCGTGATCCAGTTCCTGATCGTCAGCTTCGCCATTTTCTGGGTGGTGAAAGGGCTGAGCCGGATGCAGCGAAAAGCCGAGGCCGCGCCGCCGCCGCCGCCGGGGCCGACGCCGAGCGAGGCGTTGCTCGCCGAGATCCGGGACCTGCTGCGCGCCGCCGCGAAGTAGCGGCGCCGCCTAGGTGTTTGTCAGCGCTTCATTGAAGCGCCGACGGACTCTAGCTCCTTGTTTGCTCGTCTGTTCATTCGCCTCCGGCAATTCCGCCTGCGGCGGACAGACGCTAATAGCGCTTGTAGGGCAGGAACTTGCCCGAAAGGGTGAGCTTGACCCGGTCGCCCTTCTGGTCCGGCTGGCGTTCCAGGCTCATGTCGAAATCTATCGCGCTCATGATGCCGTCGCCGAACTCCTCCTCGATCAGCGCCTTCCAGCTGGTGCCGTAGACCATGACGAGTTCGTAGAACCGGTAGATCAGCGGATCGGTCGGCACTGCGCCGGGGAGCGAGCCGCGGTAGGGGATCTCCTGCAGCAGCGCGATCTCCTCGGCATCGAGGTCGAACAATGCGCCGGCCTTGGCAGCGGTCTCGGCGGTCATCGACATCTGCCCCAGGCAAGCGGCGCAGCTCCAGACCGGGCTGTGGCCGAGCTGCGCCGCGATCTCCGCCCAGCTCAGGCCGCGCGCGCGCTTGAGATCGAGTATCTTGCGCCCGAGCGCCGTCTTCGCATCGTTCATTCAGTCGTCCCCCCGGCCTTCCCGGCCATTCCCCCCTGAGATAGGGGCACAATCCCGATTATTCCCCGGACAGCTCCCGGCGGCGACGGTCCAGCTCCTCGCTGTAGCGGCGCAGCGCGTATTGCTCGGTCAGCAGCCCGATGACCCGGCCGCTCTCGCGGCTTTCGACCACGGCGAGCGCGTCGCTTTCCGCCGTCTCGAAGGCCGTGGCGGCTTCTTTCACCGACATCTGCGGCAGCAGCACCGCATCGCGATAATGCAGCAGGTCTGCGATCCGCCCGGTGGCGGCGTCGGCGGCATGGATTTCGGGCACCAGGGCAATGCCGGCATAACGGTCCGCCTGGTCGAGCACGATCACGCGCTGCGTGGCGCCGAGCGGAAAATCGCGCCGGAAGGCGGCGATCGGGGTGTCCGCGCGCACGGTGCGGATGTCACGGCGCATCATCCGCCCGACGGTGAGATTGCGCATCCAGCCGATATCGACGGCGCTGCGGATCGCCTCGCCGCGCAGATGGAAGCGCCAGGTGGCGAAGGAATAGCCGAAGGTCCGCCGCACGGTGAGCGCCGAGACCACCGAGGCGGCGAGCACGGCGATGGTCAGCGGCAGACTGCCGGTGCTTTCCAGCGCCAGCAGCGACATCGTGAGTGGACCGCCGACGATGGCGGTGGCCATCGCGCTCATCCCGACCAGGGCGCACACCACGGCCGGCAATGCTCCCGCCACCATCACCGCCGCGAGCCCGCCGGCGAACAGCTTGCCCAGCATGGCGCCGAGGAACAGCGAGGCGAAGAACAGGCCGCCACGAAACCCGGCTCCGATCGAGATCACCGAGGCCATGGCCTTGAGCAGGAGCAGCGTCGCGAGCAGCGGCAGCGAGTAGGGCGCGTCGAGCCCGGCGTGGAGGGCCGCATGGCCCGAGGAAAACACCTGCGGCGCGGCCAGCGCCAGAAGCCCGACCAGAGCGCCGCCGAGCATCGGGCGCAGCCAGAGCGGCAAGCCGGTACGCCGGAACGCCTCCTCCGTCAGGGCGACGCCGCGCATGACGAGCACGCCGAACAACGCGCAGAGCACGCCAAGAGCCAGCACCGGCAGATAGTCCAGCGCGGCGATCTCGCTGGGGACGCTGACCTGGAAACTGCCGATGTCACCAAGAAAGGCGCGGCTGACGCCGATGGCGCAGATCGCGGCGACGACCACGGGGGCGAGGGTCGCGATCGAATAGGTGCCGATGACCAGTTCGAAGGCATAGAACGCGCCGGTCAACGGCGCGTCGAAGGCGGCGCCGATGGCGGCGGCGGCGCCGCAGCCGACGAGCACGCGCAGGTCATTGCGACGAACCCGGAAGCTGCGCCCGAGCCGCGACCCCAGCGCCGCGCCGGCCTGGGTATAGCCGGCCTCCAGCCCGACCGACGCGCCGACCCCGGTCGAGAGTACGGTCTGCAGCACCACGATGAGACTGTCGTTGAGCGACATCCGGCCGCCGAACAGCGCGTTCGCCTCGATCGGGTCAACCGCCCGGCGCGGCCACCAGCGGGCGATGGCGAGCCCGACGAGGCCGAAGCCGAGCCCACCCAGGGTTGGCACCAGGACCGTGCGCAGTGGCGCCAGCGACAGCGCCGTGCTCAGCCGCCCGCCCCGGGGCAGGTCGTAGAGAATTTCGTGCATCGCCTGGCTGGCCATGTTCATCGCCACCACGACGAAGCCGGCGCCGAGCCCGACACAGGCGGCCAGCGCGACGAGCCAGATTTCGTCGGCGCGAACCAGGGCGCGCAGCGTCTGCGGCGCGTGCAGCAGCGCCTCGCCAAACGCCCGCCGATGGCGGCTGGCGGTGGGCGCGCGCACAACCGTGGGGCGCACCGCTTCGGCACCACCCTGAGCGAGGCCGCTCTTGCCTGGAAACCCCATCATGCCAACGTCGTCCATAGGGGAATCTGGCGCGGCGGCGAACGAAGTGTCTCTGTCATCCATCCATGCGGCCGGCGAACATGCGCCTCAATGCCAGTCTATGCCATAGAACTTACGCGTGGCTTACGAAATGGGCGATATCTATCAAAGAAAGCGTCTGTGGCGAAGCAGCGGCCGCATTATGGCGGGAATCGGGGGATCGATGGCATGTTTCAGTAGCATTTCGTTCAGGAAATGCGCGTCATACGTGTTTCAAAGCGCCAGTCGATGCGCCGAAAAGTTGCGGTCTGGCCGGGCGCGCGCGTCATTAGCGCCGGCTGGTGGCGGCCGCAATGCCGCTGTGGTCAGCACTGCTCTGCATCACCGTCGATGCGCCCGCGGGCCGGGTCTGCGGGCAGCATTGGCCTCGCGATTTCATCGGCGAGACCCTGGACGCCGGTGGCGGCTTCGGCCTCTAATCATGGCTCACGGCAAGGAAGGGCGACGACAGGAATGCGGGCGGGGCAAGGTATGGCGAGGCTGGCAGCGGTGTTGCTCGCCACGGCCGCGCTCGCCGCCTGCGTCGACACGCTGGCGCAACGGCGTGCGGCCCTCGCCACCAAGGTAGGCGAGCGCGAGATCGACCTGGTGCGCGAGTTCGGCGTGCCGACCCGCACCTACGACACCGGCGGCCACCATTTCCTCGCCTACGTCGAGACCTACCAGGTGGTCGACCCTGGTTACTGGGACCCGATCATGCCGATCATGACGCCGCCTGCGGTCTACAACTACTCCTGCACGACGACGTTCGAGATCGCGAACGGCACCGTCCAGTCCTTCACGCTGGCCGGGAATGGGTGCTGAGGACGGGAGGTTCGACATGGCGGCGCGACGCATCGGCCGGGGCGGATCGGGGCGCAGCCTGCTCGCCCGCTTGGCCGCTCTCGGCTTGGCCGGCGCCACTCTGGCGGGGTGCGACACGTCGCGCGCCTTCCAGGAGGCGCAAGCCCGCCGCCAGGCAGCGCTGGTCGCCATGGTCGGGCAGACCGAGGCCGACGTGATCCGACAGTTCGGCCTGCCGCAGCAGACCTACGAGGCCGGTGGGCGGAAATTCGTCGCCTACAACCAGCCCTCGCCGTTCTTCGATCCGAGCCTCGGCGGCGCGCCGATGGTCTGCCAGACGATGTTCGAGATTTTCCAGGGCAAGGTGCAGTCGGCGAGCCTGCACGGCCCCTGCTGAATGCCGGAGCCCCAATGAGCCGCAAAATCCTGGCCGCCATCCTGATCCTCCTGGGCGCCCCCGCGGCCGGACGTGCCGCCGCGCCGGATGCCTGCGCGCTGCTGAGCCGCGACGAGATCGCGGCGGCAACCGGGGGCAAGGTCCAGGGGTTCGATCGTGCTCAGGAGGAGGGTGGCGTCCCGGTCTGCGCCGGCCGGGCCGGCGAGGCCAGCCTGACGCTGCGCGCCGCCAGCAGGGCCGACGCGGAGGCCGCAACCGGCCAGCGTGCGCTGGACCGGCTTCGCGGCAAGGGCGCGAAGGTCGAACTCACCCGCGCCGGAACGGCGACCTGCGTGCGCGTCACGACGCAGCAGACCATGTCCTCGGCCAGCGGACGCGCCTTCTGCACCGCACCGGCGGGCGACCGGGCCGCGATCCTCGAGACCGAGGCAGCGAGCATTATGGATCTCATCCCGCCGGCCACGCTCGGCGCTCTCGCCGAGCGTGCCGCCGCCCGGCTGTGACGGTCAGGCGCGGCCGGCCGCGGCGATCGCGGCGCTCATCGCCCGGACCCCGGACGCCGGCCCGTCCGGATGCGCCCAGACGGCGCCGATGACGGCGAGAAAATCGGCCCCGGCCTGGACCAGTGGAGCGCAGTTCGCCGCGGTGATGCCACCGATGGCGACCGAGGGGATCTCCATCAGGTCCGACCACCAGGCGAGAATCTCGGCCTCGGCATGGTGCGTCACGTCTTTCGACCCGGTCGGGAAGAAGGCGCCGAAGGCGACATAGTCGGCCCCGTCCTCGCCGGCCTGCATGGCCAGGTGCCGGCTGCCATGGCAGGTCACGCCAAGGGTCCGCTCGGGACCGAGCAGGGTGCGCGCCGCCCGGGCCGCCATGTCGCCCTGGCCGACATGGGCGCCGTCGCAACCGGTCTGAACCGCGAGATCCGGTCGGTCATTGAGCAGAAAGGCGACGGCGCGCGCCTGCGCCACCGGCCGCAGCGCGTCGATGGCACGGCAGATCGCTGCGTCATCGGCGTTCTTCAGCCGCAGCTGCACCGCCGCGACGTCGCCGGCGTCCAACGCCTCGGCCAGCTTGTCCGCGAACGGCGCCGGCTCGAGGACCGGCGGGGTAACGAGATAGAGCCGGCACCCCGCCGTCCGGTCCATCAGGCGCGGCCCTGGTAGATGTCGATGATCTTGGCCAGCATCGCCAGCGCCTCGTCCTTGGGCCGCTGGAACGTGTTGCGGCCGATGATGCTGCCCGAGGCACCACCGTCGCGCAGTCCGCGCACGGTCTCGTAGAGTTCCTCCGTGCCCGTGCTCTCGCCGCCCGAGAAAACGACGAGCCGCCGCCCGGCGAAGGCGGACTGGACGACGTGCTCGACCCGGCGGGCGAGGGTCGAGCGGTCGATGCCCTGCTTCTCATAGACCTTCTTCGCCGCGTCCAGGCTGACCACCTCGGTGGGCGGCTTCACCTTGATGATGTGCGCCCCCATCAGCGCGGCCATGTGGGCGGCGTAGGCGCAGATGTCGAGCGCCGTCTCGGCCGCCTTGTCCAGCCCCGGGCCGCGCGGATAGCTCCACACCACCACGGCCAGGCCGACCGACTTCGCCTCCTCGGCCAGTTCTCGCAGCTCCTCCATCTGCTCGAAGGCATATTCGCTGCCCGGGTAGATGGTGAAGCCGATCGCCGCGCAGCCCAGCCGCAGCGCGTCGGCGACAGAGCCGGTCACGGCCTGGTCCTTGCTCGTGGCCAGACTGTTGGAACTGTTCACTTTCAGGATCGTCGGAATGGCCCCGGCAAAGCTGTCGGCGCCGGCCTCGATCATGCCGAGCGGGGCGGCGTAGGCCGAGAGGCCGGCCTCGATCGCGAGCTGGAAATGGTAGTGGGGGTCGTAGGCGGGCGGATTGGGCGCGAAGCTGCGCGCCGGCCCGTGCTCGAAGCCCTGATCGACCGGGAGGATAACGAGCTTGCCGCTGCCGCCCAGCTTGCCTTCCATGAGGATGCGCGCGAGGTTCGCTTTGGTTCCGGGATTGTCGCTCTCGTAGCGGTCGAGGATTTTCTTCACGCGTTGGGTGATGCGCATGCCGGCTCTCCGTTCCTGGCGTGGTGTGCTCGCCGGAACGCCCTGGCATCGAACCCGGTGCGTGCGCCGGGATTGGTCAGCCGGATCAGGCGCTAGCGGGACGAGCCGACGGGAAGATCCGTCGCAACCGCACCACTAGCCCAAGCCCTTGCGTCTGTCACGCCATCCAGCCATGGCCGCAGATGCCGCGCCGCACCCGCCCGGGCGAGATCGAGCGCCGGCGGGGCGGCGGCGAGCAGACGCGCCCCGCAAGTCGACGCGGCGCCGGCTACGGCGGCGAACCCCGGGGTGCCCTCGAGCAGTATTAGACCCTTCTGGCCGATCGCCAACGCCTCGAGCGCGCGTCCCGGTGCGTCGGCACAATCGAGGAGGTCGACGCATGGCGTCGCCGGGTGCGCGCCGCGCGCCTCGGTGACGAGAGCGCGCCAGAACCCGGCGCCGGCATAGCAGGCCGCGCCGGGGGCGGAGAGCAGCGTGACCGGGCGGCCGGGCGCCAGTGCGGCGAGGGCGTACGCCAGGCCATGAACGATGACGGCGGGCGGCAGCGGCGGCGAGACCTGGTTCATGCTTGACGATCCGTTGCCCTCTTGCTTTCAAGGACGCTCGCAATCACCCGGGAACAGAGGGCGCGATGGCCGAAACCGAAGAGGAGGCCGCGGCGCGGCTGGAGGCGGCCTTGGACCGCATCGCCGCTCGCACCAAAGAGCCGCCATCAGCGCCCCCGCTGGCCGCGCCGACCACCGCCGACCCGCTGCTGCCAGCGGTTCTCGCCGAGCGGCTCGATGCTCTGATCGGCGCCGTCCGCGCCGGCCTTGCCACCAGCTGACGGAGCGGACCATGGCGCAGGTGACGATCCGGATCAACGGCTACGCCTATACCGTCGGCTGCGAGGATGGGCAGGAGACCCATCTCCAGGCCATGGCCGGCGAGATCGACGAGCGCATCGCCGGGATCAAGGCCCTTGGCGGGCAGACCGGCGAGGTGCGGCTGCTGATGCTGGCGGCGCTGCTGATGGCCGA
>DAIDKZ010000242.1 GCA_027449745.1 Acetobacteraceae bacterium
TAAAAACAAAAAAAAAAGAAAAGTACTCTGTGGCGAACTCGACCCTTTAGATTCACGATTAAAATTGTTTGTGTGAATCGTTATAAAGCGAAATGAGAAGAAAAAAGTGTCACGGTATTTTAAAGATATGATTTAAAAGATTATGTAAAGCATGAATTATTCGAACCAATGTAGAATGGTCAAAGCTATCTCATTTTGTTTTCGAATTAATGATTTATTAGTGTTTCTTGATTGATGAAAGTAATGAACAAATTTATTTTGGCGCAACAAACGTTATTTTTTATGTGACTTTTCGTCCTGGGAGTCTGAGAGCAGTTTACTGTGGGAGTGGAAAAAAGCAGACGAAATAAAACGGACTAAACGAATCAAGACGAATGAATAACTTCTAATTATTTCTAGAGTTATGGAGTAAATAGTTTTAGGACTGCGTCTTTGATTACATAATTTATACACATATATGGAGACAGTCTCAAGCTGCACCGAACCTTGCAAGTAGCCAAGCGGCAATGAGCGCTGTAAAATACATATACGTAGGCGAGCGCAAGCAAGAAGAGTGCGAATATCGAATACAACCAATTTCTTTCTTTTGGCTTTGGATGATAACAGTACAATTTTAGATTTCGATTGACGACGTGAGATATTTATTCATATTCACGGCCGGGCCGCCGCGCTGGCCGGGCCCGGTCTGATCGCGGAGGACCTGCTCGCCGCCCTGCCGGCGGCGCGGACGGAGGCGGACGCGCTCGGCGCCGGCTGAGCGCCGGCCGCTTCCAGTGTATCATGCGCCATCACCGACGAGGCCGACGATGAACGAAATTGCCGCTCCCACTGGGCTCTTCGACCGCGCCATCAAGCGCATCACCGGCGTCTGGCGCGATATGGCCGCCGCCGTCGGGCGCGAGGAGGATGAGAGTATCGAGGCGCAGATGAATGCCTGCCTCGCCGGCCGCGGCGGCGAGGTGAGCGCGCGCAACCGCGCCGCCAAGCTGGCCGAGACCTATCTCGGGCTCGACGAGGCCGGGCGCCTGCGGTTCCTGCGCACGCTGGCCGAGTTCGACGCCGATCCGCAGGCGGTGGCACGGGGCTTCGAGACGCTGCAGGACGCCGCCGACCCCGCCGCACGCGCCGCCGCCCAGACCAGGCTGCGCCGCCTGCTGGAACCGCCACGCGCGCGCCTGCTCACCCAGTTCACCACCATTCCCGACGGCATGAAGTTCCTCGTCGATCTGCGCGCGACGCTGCTCGGCCTCACCCGCGGCGATCCGCATCTCGCCGCGCTGGAGGCGGATCTGCGCGGGCTGCTGGCGAACTGGTTCGATGTCGGCTTCCTCGAACTGCGCCGCATCGACTGGTCGAGCCCGGCGCTGCTGCTGGAGCGCCTGGTCGGCTACGAGGCGGTGCACGAGATCCGCTCCTGGCGCGACCTCAAGAACCGGCTCGATTCCGATCGCCGCTGCTACGCCTTCTTCCATCCGCGCATGCCCGACGAGCCGCTGATCTTCGTCGAGGTGGCGCTGGTGCAGGGGCTGGCGGGCAGCGTGCAGCGTCTGCTCGACGAGAAGGCGCCGCTGCTCGACCCCGGCGCGGCGGACACGGCCATCTTCTACTCGATCAGCAACTGCCAGCGCGGGCTTTCGGGCATCAGCTTCGGCAATTTCCTGATCAAGCGCGTGGTCGCGCTGCTATCGGCCGAATTCCGCAACATCAAGACATTCTCGACGCTTTCGCCGATGCCCGGGTTCCGCACCTGGCTGGAGGCGCGCCTTGGCGGGGCGGCGCCGGGGAACTTCTCCGAGGAGGAGGAAGCGGCGCTGCGGGCAGTCGCGCCGGGCGAGGCGCCGACGGCCGAGGCGGCGCTGACGGCCATCCTGCACACGCGCGGCTGGTTCCGCGACCAGGCACGGCTGCGCACGGTGGAACCGGTGCTGCTGCGCCTCGCTGCGCAGTATCTGCTGCGCGAAAGCCGCGGCAAGCGCGCGCTCGACCCGGTGGCACATTTCCACCTCGCCAACGGCGCACGGCTGGAACGGATCAACCCGCTCGGCGATACGTCCGAGAAGGGCGTGAAGGAGAGCGCGACGCTGATGGTGAATTATCTCTACGATCCGGCGAAGATCGAGGAGTACCACGAGGCCTACGCCGGCGACGGCCGCCGCCACGCCGCGACCACTGTGCGCCGCCTGCTGCGGGGGTAGGCCGAACCCTCAAACCCTAGATATCCGCGTAGCAATGCGTCTCCGCCGCCGCGCCCGGCTGGGTCAGGGCGCCGAAGCAGGCCGGGCCGACGGTTTGGGCGTATTTCCATAGCGCGCCGCTGTTGTAGTCGGTCTTGCGCGGCTGCCAGGCGGCGCGGCGGGCGGTGAGTTCCTCGGCGGAGAGGGCGACGTCGATCGTGCCGGCCTCGGCGTCGATGATGATGCGGTCGCCGTTGCGCAGCAGCGCGATCGGTCCGCCCACCGCCGCCTCCGGCCCGACATGGCCGATACAGAAGCCGCGCGTCGCCCCGGAGAAGCGGCCATCAGTGATCAGCGCCACCTGATCGCCCATGCCCTGGCCATAGATCGCGCTGGTGGTGGAGAGCATCTCGCGCATCCCCGGCCCGCCCTTCGGCCCCTCGTAGCGGACGACGATGACATCGCCAGGCTTGTAGGCGCGCGCCTGCACCGCGGCGAAGGCATCCTCCTCGCAATCGAAGCACAGCGCCGTGCCCTCGAAGCGCAGCGTGTGCATCCCCGCCACCTTCACGATCGCGCCCTCGGGGGCGAGATTGCCCTTCAGCCCGACGACACCGCCGGTGGGGGAGAGCGGCCGGCTCACGGGGTGGATCACGTCCTGGTCAGTGGGGAAGACGACATGGGCGTGGTTCTCCGCCAGCGTCCGCCCGGTGACGGTGAGGCAGTCGCCATGCAGCAGTCCGCCATCGAGCAGCGCCTTGATGATCACCGGCATGCCGCCGACGCGATAGACATCGAGCGCGACATATTTGCCGCCCGGCTTGAGGTCGGCGATGTAGGGCGTGCGCCGCATGATCGCGACCACGTCATCGAGGGTGAAGCGGATGCCGGCCTCCGCGGCGATGGCGGGAAGATGCAGGCCGGCATTGGTCGAGCCGCCGGTGGCGCCGACCACGACGGCGGCGTTCTCCAGCGCCTTCAGCGTGACGATGTCGCGCGGGCGGATGCGCTGCTCGACCAGCGCCATCACCGCGCGGCCGGACTCGACGGCGAAGCGGTCGCGGTCCTCGTAGGGCGCCGGCGCGCCGGCCGAGCCGGGCAGCGCGAGCCCCATCGCCTCGCTCACGGTGGCCATGGTGTTGGCGGTGAACTGCCCGCCGCAGGCCCCGGCCGAGGGGCAGGCGACGCATTCCAGCTCGTGCAGATCGGCATCGCTCATCCGGCCCGCGGCGTGCTGGCCGACGGCCTCGAACACGTCCACCACCGTCACGTCGCGGCCCTTGAACCGGCCGGGCAGGATCGAGCCGCCATACATGAACACGCTCGGGATGTTCAGCCGCAGCATCGCCATCATCATCCCCGGCAGCGACTTGTCGCAGCCGGCAAGGCCGACGAGCGCGTCGTAGCAATGGCCGCGCACGGTGAGCTCCACCGAATCGGCGATCACCTCGCGCGAGACCAGGGAGGATTTCATCCCCTGATGGCCCATGGCGATGCCGTCGGTGACGGTGATGGTGGTGAATTCGCGCGGCGTGCCGCCGGCCTCGGCCACGCCCTTCTTGACCGACTGCGCTTGCCGCCCCAGCGCGATGTTGCACGGCGCGGCCTCGTTCCAGCAGGTGGCGACGCCGACGAAGGGCTGGTGGATCTCGTCCTCGGTCAACCCCATCGCGTAGTAGTAGCTGCGATGCGGCGCCCGGTCCGCGCCCTCGGTGGTGTGGCGCGACGGCAGACGCGACTTGTCCCAGCGTTTCGTTGTCATGGATCTTTCCCCCGCTCGATCGGCGCGGCAGCTTAGGGTTCGTGGCCGGTGCGGACAAGATCGGGGGAGGAACGATGCCCATGGAATCCAAGACCGGGGAGACACTGCGCCGGGTCGAGGTCAACGGCATCGGACTGGCGCTGCGCGAGCAGGGCGCCGGGCCGCTGGTGCTGCTCTGCCACGGCTGGCCGGAGCTCTCGCTCTCCTGGCGCCACCAGCTCCGCGCCCTGGCCGAGGCCGGGTTCCGCGCCGTGGCCCCGGACATGCGCGGCTTCGGCGACAGCGACGCGCCGGCGGAGGCCGGCGCCTACACGATCTTCCACACCGTCGGCGACATGGTGGCCCTGCTCGCCGCGCTCGGCGAGACGCAGGCGGTGATCGTCGGCCATGACTGGGGCGCGCCGGTGGCGTGGAACGCGGCGCTGATGCGGCCGGATCTGTTCCGTGCCGTGGTCGGCATGAGCGTGCCGCACCGCCCCCGCGGCGGGCGCGAGCCGCTGAGCGCGCTGCGCGAGGGCGGGTTCGGGCGGCACTATTTCCTCCATTTCCAGACCCCGGGCGTGGCCGAAGCGGAATTCGAGCGCGACGTGGCGACGACGCTGCGCCGCATTCTCTACGCCGCGTCGGGAGACGCACCGATGGACGGCAGCGGCGCGTTCCTCACCGACGTGCCGGAAGGCGGGTTCCTCGCCGTCGCGCCGGAGCCCCCTCCCCGGCCCGGCTGGCTGGACGAAGCGGTGCTCGACGCGTTCATCACCACCTACCGGCGCACCGGCTTCCGCGGCGGGCTCAACTGGTATCGCAATATCACCCGCAACTGGGAGCTCACCGCCCCGTTCCAGGGCGCGCGCATCCACCAGCCGGCGCTGTTCATCGCCGGGACGCGGGACGCGGTGATCCAGGGCCCGATCGGCGAACGGGCGCTCGCCGCCATGCCCGCAGCCGTGCCCGGCCTGCGCCGCCAGGTGCTGCTGGAGGGCGCCGGCCACTGGATCCAGCAGGAGCGCGCGGCGGAGGTGAACGCGGCGCTGATCGGCTTCCTGCGCGACCTCTGAACGCCGCGGTCAGACCTCCAGCCACTCGCGCCGCACCGCGTCGTTGGCGCGCAGGTCCGCCGGCGTGCCCTCGAAGACCATGCGGCCATGGCCCATGACGTAGAGGCGGTGCGCGACATCGAGCGCGATGGCGAGCTTCTGCTCGACGAGCAGGATGGCGATGCCGCGCCCGGCGATCTCGCGCAGCAGCTCGCCGACGCGCGTGACCATCTGCGGCGCCAGCCCCTCCGTCGGCTCGTCGATCATGATCAGGTCCGGGTCGCCCATCAGCGTGCGGCAGATGGTGAGCATCTGCTGCTCGCCGCCGGAGAGCACGCCGGCCGCCGTGTCCGCCCGTTCCTGGAGGCGTGGGAACAGCGCGTAGGTCTGCTCGAAGCCGAAGCGCGGCGTGCGATTTCCACGCTTGAGGCCGAGGAGCAGGTTCTGGGCCACCGTCAGGGTGGGGAAAATGGCGCGGTCCTCCGGCACGTAGCCGAGGCCGAGGCGGGCGATCTCGTACGGCTTGCGTCCGGCGATCGCGGCGCCGCGGAAGGCGATGCTGCCCTGCGGCGGCACGTCGCCCATGATCGCCTTCAGCGTCGTCGAGCGGCCGGCGCCGTTGCGCCCGAGAATGGCGACGATCTCGCCCGCCGCGACCTCGAGATCGACGCCATGCAGAATATGGCTCTTGCCGTAATAGGCGTGCAGATCGCGCACGCGCAGCAGCGGCTCGCTCATGCCGGCGTCGCCACCGCGGTGCCGAGATAGGCTTCCTGCACGGCGGCGTTGGCGCGCACCCGCTCGGGCGTGTCCGAGGCGATGATCTGGCCGTAGACGAGTACCGAGATGCGGTCGGCGAGGTCGAACACAACGCCCATGTCGTGTTCGACCATCACCAGCGTGCGCCCCTCCGTCACCTTGCGGATCAGCGCCACCGCGTGCTCGGTCTCCGAGCGGCTCATGCCCGCCGTCGGCTCGTCGAGCAGGATGACATCGCCGCCGCCGACGATGGTGATGCCGATCTCCAGCGCCCGCTGCTCGGCATAGCTGAGCACGCCGGCGGGCAGATCCCGCCGGTCGATGAGGTTGATCTGTTCGAGCACGTGCTCGGTGCGCGCGGTGAGGTCGGCCAGCCCCTCGACCGCGCGCCACAGCGAGGTGCGGTAGCCCATGGCCCACATCGCCGCGCAGCGCACGTTCTCGAACACGCTGAGCCGGGGGAAGATGTTGGTCACCTGGAAGCTGCGCGCCAGTCCGCGGCGGTTGATCTCGTACGGCGCATGGAAGGTGATGTCCGCGCCGTGGAGCCGGATGCGCCCCGCGCTCGGCGCCAGCCGGCCGCTGATGAGGTGGAACAGCGTCGATTTGCCGGCGCCGTTCGGGCCGATGACGGCGTGGCGCTCGCCGGCGGCGATCGCCAGGTCGACCCCGCGGATGATCGGCACGCGGCCGAAATTCTTGTGCAGCGCTTCGAGTTCCAGGGCCGGCACGGTCATCGGCCGCGGCCCTGCCGCGCCTCGGCGAGCGTCGTCGCCCAGACATTGCCGACGATCGGAAGCACGCGGCGGAAGGCGAGGAAGCCCGGCACCGCGAGCAGCGCGGCGAGGCTCCAGGGCGCGGCGCTCGCCGCATCCACCGGCACGTGGAGGAAGCGGAAAGCGGTTCCGCCCTCCGAGCCGGCGCTGAGCCGGTAGGCCATTTCCAGTGCCAGCGCCGCGCCGGCGAAGGTGATGAGCCCGAGGAGCAGCGCCAGCGCATAGGCCGGCAGCAGCCGATGCAGAAGCCGCGCGCGCCAGACCGGGGCATGCATCGCGATCAGCCCGGCGATGCCGCCGGGCGCGAAGCTGACCATGACGATGAACAGCAGCCCGAGATAGAGCTGCCAGATCTCGGTCGCGTCGCTCAGCATCACCTGCAGGAAGGTGATGAGGATGGCGCCGATCACCGGCCCGGCGAAATTGCCGACGCCGCCGATATAGGTCATCAGCAGGACGATCCCCGAGGGCGCGGCGCCGACATTGGCGGCGTTCATGATTTCGAAGTTGATCGCGGTGAGCCCGCCGGCGATGCCGGCGAACAATCCGGCCAGGCAGAAGGCGATGAAGCGCACGCTCTGCGTGTTGTAGCCGATGAAGGCGGCACGCTCCGGATTGTCGCGCACGGCGTTGCAGATGCGCCCGAACGGGGTGCGCGTGAGCGCATACATCGCCATCATGCACAGCAGGCACCAGCCGGCGATGAGGTAATAGACCTGGAGCTGCGGGCCGAAATTGAACCCCGCGACATGGAGCAGCTTGGTGCGGTTCGTGGTGATGCCGTCCTCGCCGCCGAAGAAGTCGCGCAGGATCAGCGCGCTGGCGCCGACGAGTTCACCGAGTCCGAGTGAGATCATGGCGAAAGCGGTGCCGCCCCGCCGGGTGGAGACGCTGCCGAAAATGATCCCGAAGACGAGCCCGGCCACGCCGCCGACCAGCGGCAGCACCACCAGCGGCACCGGCAGATGCTCGCCGATGATCGCGTTCATCGCGTGCACGACGAGAAATCCGCCGAGCCCGTAATAGACCGCGTGGCCGAACGAAAGCATGCCGGTCTGGCCGAGCAGCATGTTGTACGAGAGCGCGAAGATGATCATGATCGCCATCAGGCTCATGGTGGTGAGCCCGGTGCCGGACGGGAACAGGTGCGGCAGCACCAGGAACACCGCGGCGACGGCGAGCCAGAGCCCGGTGCGCGCCCATCCGCGGCCGCGCGCCGCCCCGCGCACACCGGTCTGCACCGCCGCGCTCATGTCTCGCGCGTCCCGAACAGGCCGCGCGGGCGGAAGATGAGGATCAGCACCAGCAGCAGATAGGGCACGATCGGCGCGATCTGCGCCACCGTCACCTGCGTGATCTCGGCGAAGAACGCATCCGGCGCGAGATGGGTGCCGAACAGGGCGAGCAGGTCGCCGATCGAGACGTTCATCGCCACGGCGAAGGTCTGCACCAGGCCGATGAGCAGCGAGGCGACGAACGCGCCGGCGAGCGAGCCGAGCCCGCCGACGACGACGACGACGAACAGGATCGGTCCGAGCAGGCCCGCCATGTTCGACTGCGTCACCAGTGCCGGCCCGGCGATGACGCCGGCGACCGCGGCCAGCCCGGTGCCGACGCCGAAAGCGAGCATGAACACCCGCGGGACGTTATGGCCGAGCATCGCCACCATGTCCGGATGGGTGAGCGCGGCCTGGATGATGAGCCCGGCGCGCGTGCGCGTGAGCACCAGCAGGAGCACGGCGAAGATGGCGATGGCGGTGAGCAGCTCGAACAGCTTATAGGCGGGATAATTGGTGGAGAAGATGGTGAACGCGGTGAAATCCAGCGACGGCGGCACGCGGTAATCGACCGGCAGCCGGCCCCACAGCATCTGCACCACCTCCTCGACGACGAAGGCGAGGCCGAAGGTGAAGAGCAGTTCCGCCACGTGGCCGTGGCGGTGCACCGTGCGCAGCCCGTAGCGCTCGACGAGGGCCCCGAGCGCGCCGACGAGCACCGGGGCGATCAGCAGCGCCGGCCAGAAGCCGAGCGCGCGGCTGAGCTGATAGCCGAAGAAGGCGCCGAGCATGTAGAAGCTGGCGTGCGCGAAGTTGAGCACGCCCATCATGCTGAAGATCAGCGTCAGGCCGCTCGCCATCAGGAACAGCAGCATGCCGTAGAGCACGCCGTTGAGCGTGGAGACGATGATCAGCTCGAGCACGGATGGGCGCCCTCGCGGCCCGTCGCGGCGCGATCAGCCGGGCCGCTGCATCTTGCAGGTGGTGGGCAGAACGGTCTGATCCGCCGGCACCTTGCCGGCCAGCTTCGTGCCCCAGCCGGTATGCTCCTCGTCGAAGGGCTGATCGGCACCGAGCGGGCCGAAGGTGACGACGAACATGTCCTGGAAGAACTGGTGATCCGCCGCGCGCATGAAGCCTTCACCGCCATCGAAGGTGGTGACCTTCATGCCTTCCAGCTTCGGCGCGAACTTGACCGGATCGGCCGATTTCGCCTCCTCGATGGCGCGGAACACCATCGACATCATGTTGAAGACGCGCGGATACCACAGCGACTGCCCGTTCAGCTTGGTGCGGAACTCCTTTTCCGCCTCGCGCGCCGGCGCGTAGTCGATGTTCGGATAGCCCTCGACGATGGCGAAGACCCGATCCGGCAGATTGGCCTGGCGGATCGCCGTCGGCCCGCCGGCGCCGCCGGCGTAATAGGTGTACCAATCCGCCTGCAACCCGGCGTCAGCGGCGGCCTTCAGCAGCAGCGCGATATCCTGCCCCCAGTTGCCGCTGATCACCGAATCCGCTCCGGAGGCCTTGATCTTGGCGATGTAGGGCGAGAAGTCCGTGATCTTGAGCAGCGGGTGCAGCTCGTCGCCGACGATCTGGATGTCCGGCCGCTTCTGCGCGAGCATCTTGCGCGCTTCGGTACGCACGGACTGGCCGAACGAGTAGTCCTGGTTGATGAGATAGACTTTCTTGATCGAGGGGCGTGTCTTTATGTAGTTGGTCAGCGCCTCCATCTTGATGTCCGAATTCGCGTCCCAGCGGAAATGCCAGTAGCTGCACTTGGCGTTGGTCAGCGAGGGATCGACGGCGGCGTAGTTGATGTAGACGACCTCCTTGCCGGGGTTGCGGTCGTCGTACTTGGCAACGAAATCCTCGATCGCGGCGCCGACGGAGGAGCCGTTGCCCTGGGCGATGATGCGCGCGCCGGCGTCGATCGCCTTCTGCACCTGCACCAGCGCCTCCTGCGGATTGGTCTTGTCGTCGTAACCGAGAATCTCGACCTTCATGCCGAGCACGCCGCCCTTCGCGTTCACCTGGTCGGCGATGTACTGGAAATGCTCGAGCCCGACCTGGCCGACGCTGGCGCCGCCGCCGGACAGCGGATCGACATAGGCGATCTTCAGCGTATCGGCGCGGCCGAGCGCCGTGCTCGCCGCCAGCCCGATCCACGCGAACGCCAGTACCCTCGACATGGTACGCGACATCACCGTTCCCTCCGTGTCCGACGACGCTTCTGGCCCGCTGGCATTTCGCCTGCCGGCCGGCATCGTCCTTCTCGACGCACGCTGCCAGATCTATGGCAGAGGTCAAACCGGGTCAATCGCTCTCCCGCCGCCGCGCGCCGCCGGAATACCCTGGCAGGAACGCCCGGCGACGCCGGGAGGCACGGTGACGACGAAGGTCTCCTCGGCGAGTTCGCGCCCGCCTTCGAACAGGGCGATGCGCCAGCGTCCCGGCGCCATCTCCCATGGTTCATCGAACGCGAAGCCGACGAAGCGGACGTCGGGCCCCGTCGGCACGCTGTAGGATTCCTGCTCCGCCCGCCGTCCGTCCGGCGCGGTGATCGGGGGATGATCGACCTGCACCCGCAGCACGGGCGGCCACGCGCCCGCCAGCCGGTATTCCAGGCCGAAGACCGCGCACGGCCGGGCGACGATCTCCGGCCCGGCGGCGAGCAGGGCCGGCAGTGGCCGCTCGACGATGTCGGCCAGCGTATTCTGCCCCGGCGCCGGCGCCTGCCAGCCGCTCGGTGGCGCGGCGCTGAAACTGCCGGAGGCGATGATCTCGATGTCCGGCGGCTGGGCCGCGGCGGCGATCGCGGCGGCGAACGGCAGCAGCATGGCTGGGGCCAGCCGGACAGATCTTGACCAAGGCGAGGCTTGCGGCGCAATGTGGGCCTTACTGCGAATCGTTCTCAACTGAAAGTACCCCATGCCCCTCGTCCCACACCTCGCCGCGCGCCTCGCCCCTTCGCTGCTCGCCCCTTCGCTGCTCGCCCCTTCGCTGCTCGCCCTGCCGCTGGCCGCCGTCGCGCTGCTCGCCGCGCCCGCCGCGCCGCGGGCCGCGGAGCCGGCGCCGATCGAGGTCACCCTCAAGGACCATCGGTTCGAACCGGCGGAGATCACCGTGCCGGCCGGCCAGGCAGTGCGGCTGCATGTGCGGAATCTGGATGACTCGGCGGAGGAATTCGATTCGCCGTCGCTGAAAGTGGAAAAAGTCATCGCCGCCCACGGTGCCGCGGTGGTGCATCTGCGCCCGCTGAGGCCGGGCCGCTACGCGTTCACCGGTGAATACCACGAGGAAACGGCGCGCGGCACCGTGATCGCGCAGTAGGTCCCATGCTCGCCGCGCTCGTCATCGTCTTCCGCGAGGTCATCGAGGCCGGTCTGATCGTCGGCATCGTGCTCGCCGCCACGCGCGGCGTGCCCGGGCGCGGGCGGATGGTGGCGCTGGGGGTCGCCGGCGGCGTCGCGGGGGCGAGCCTGCTCGCCGCCTTCGCCGGGCGGCTGGGCGCGGCCTTCGCCGGCGCCGGGCAGGAGCTGTTCCAGGCCGGCGTGCTCGCCGCCGCGGTGGCGATGCTGGCCTGGCACACGATCTGGATGGCGAGCCACGGCCGGGCCATCGCCCGCGAACTGCGCGCGCTCGGCGCCGCGGTCAGCTCCGGCCAGTCGAAGCTCGGCATGCTCGGCACCGTCGTCGGCATCGCCGTGCTGCGCGAGGGCTCGGAGGTGGTGCTGTTCCTCTACGGCATCGCCGCCACCGGCGGCAGTTCGGCGCCGGGGATCGCGCTCGGCGGCGGCCTCGGCGTGCTCGCCGGCGCGGCCGTGGCGGGGCTGGTCTATCGTGGCCTGCTGGCGATCCCCGCCGGGCGGCTGCTCGCCGTCACCGGGTGGCTCATCACCCTGCTCGCCGCCGGCATGGCGAGCCAGGCGGTGGCCTTCCTCCAGCAGGGCGGGTTCGCCGAACTGCTGGTCGAGCCGGTGTGGGATACGAGCTGGCTGCTGGCCGACGGCTCGATCGCCGGGCGTCTGGCGCACACGCTGGTCGGCTATACCGACCAGCCGGACGGGCTGCAGCTCCTCGTCTATGCGGCGACGGTGGCGACCATCACCCTGCTCGCCCGCGCCGTGCGCGCCGCCGCCGCACCCAGCTCCGCACCCAGTTCTGGCCCCGATTCCGCTGCGCGGGCGGCGCGCG
>DAIDKZ010000243.1 GCA_027449745.1 Acetobacteraceae bacterium
CTCGCGGCGCGGCTGGAGAAGGAGGGTGTGGCCTACGACATCGCCTCCTACCGCGACGCGCCGCCGGGCATCCGCATCTGGGGCGGGGCGACGGTGGAGACCGCCGATATCGTGGCCCTCCTGCCGTGGCTGGACTGGGCGCACGCCGCCACCGAAGCCGAGTTCGCCACCGTTCCCGCCGCGGAGTGAGCGCCATGCCGAAAGTTCTGATCAGCGACAAGCTTTCTCCCGCGGCGGTCGAGATTTTCCGCTCCCGCGGCATCGAGGTCGATGTCCGCCCCGGCCTCAGCCCGGCCGAGCTGCGCGCCATCATCGCGCCCTATGACGGGCTCGCCATCCGCTCGGCCTCGAAAGTGACGAAGGAGCTGCTGGAGGCGGCGGACAATCTGAAGGTCGTCGGCCGCGCCGGCATCGGCGTCGACAATGTGGACGTGAAATCCGCCACCGCCCGCGGTGTGGTGGTGATGAACACGCCGCACGGCAACGCCATCACCACCGCCGAGCATGCCATCGCCCTGATGTTCGCCCTCGCCCGCCAGATCCCCGAGGCGACCGCCTCGACCAAGGCGGGCAAGTGGGAGAAGAACCGCTTCATGGGCGTCGAGCTGTTCGGCAAGACGCTCGGCGTCATCGGCTGCGGCAATATCGGCTCCATCGTCGCCGACCGCGCCTGCGGGCTGAAGATGAAGGTGATCGCCTATGATCCCTTCCTCACCGCGGCGCGCGCGGTGGATCTCGGGGTCGAGAAGGTGGAGCTGGAGGCGCTGTTCGCGCGGGCCGATTTCATCACCCTGCACACGCCGCTGACCGAGAGCACGCGCAACATCATCGGCCGGGAGTCGCTGGCGCGGATGAAGCGCGGCGTGCGCATCATCAACTGCGCCCGCGGCGGGCTGGTGGACGAGGCGGCGCTGCTGGAAGCGCTGCAATCGGGCCATGTCGCCGGCGCCGCGCTGGACGTGTTCGAGACCGAGCCGGCCAAGGCGAGCCCGCTGTTCGAGCTCGAGAACGTCGTCTGCACGCCGCATCTCGGCGCCTCCACGGCCGAGGCGCAGGAGAACGTCGCCTTGCAGGTGGCGGAGCAGATGAGCGATTTCCTGCTCACCGGCGCGGTGGCGAACGCGATCAACATGCCCTCGCTCTCGGCCGAGGACGCGCCGCGGCTGAAGCCCTACATGGAGCTGTGCCGCCTGCTCGGCGCCTTCGCCGGGCAGATGACGCAGGCGCGCGAGGGCGTGCTGCGCACCGTCAGCATCGAGTACGAGGGCGCGGCGGCGAAGCTCAACCACCGGCCGCTGACGGCGGCGGTGCTGGCCGGGCTGCTCGGGCCGCTGATGTCGGGGATCAACATGGTCAACGCTCCGGTGGCCGCACGCGAGCATGGCATCGACGTGGCCGAGACCGTGTTCGACCGGCCGAGCGAGTATCAGACCCTGGTGCGCGTGCGCGTCACCACCGACCAGCAGACCCGCGCCGTGGCCGGCACGCTGTTCGCCGGCTCGCGTCCGCGCATCGTCGAGATCAAGGACATCAAGGTGGAGGCCGATTTCGGCCGCCACATGCTCTACGTCACCAACCAGGACAAGCCGGGTTTCATCGGCCGGTTCGGCGCCAAGCTGGCCGAGGCGGGGATCAACATCGCCACCTTCCATCTCGGCCGCGCCGCGCCGGGGGGGGACGCGATCTGCCTCGCCTCGGTGGACGAGGACGTGCCCGAGCCGGTGCTGCAGGAAATCCGCAGCTGGCCTATGGTGGTGCAGGCGGCGACGCTGTCGTTCTGAGCCGCCCCATCGGGTTCGGGAGAAACGCCATGTCAGAGGCCTATATCTGCGATTTCGTGCGCACGCCGATCGGGCGCTATGCCGGGGTGCTCAAGGACGTGCGCGCCGACGATCTGGCGGCGCACCCGATCCGGGCCCTGATGGAGCGCAACACCGGCGTGGACTGGGAGGCGGTGGACGATTGCTATTTCGGCTGCGCCAACCAGGCCGGCGAGGATAACCGCAATGTCGGGCGCATGGCCGTGCTGCTGGCCGGGCTTCCGGCCTCGGTGCCGGCCGCCACCGTCAACCGGCTGTGCGGCTCGGGGCTCGACGCGGTCGGCACCGCCGCGCGCATGATCCGCACCGGCGAAGCGGACCTGGTGCTCGCCGGCGGGGTCGAGAGCATGACCCGCGCCCCCTTCGTGATGGGCAAGGCCGGCGAGGCCTTCTCCCGCAGCGCCGAGATCTACGACACCACCATCGGCTGGCGCTTCGTCAACAGCCTGATGAAGGTGAAATACGGCACCGACGCGATGCCCGAGACCGGCGAGAACGTCGCCGAGGAATTCCAGATCGCCCGTGCCGACCAGGACGCCTTCGCCTTCCGCAGCCAGCAGCGCTGTCAGGCGGCGCAGGAGCGCGGCTTCTTCGCCCGCGAGATCGCCCCCGTGGTGCTGAAGACGCGCAAGGGCGAGACCGTGGTCGATACCGACGAGCACCCGCGCCCGGAAACGACGCTGGAGGGGCTGGCGAAACTCAAGACGCCGTTCCGCACCCCCGGCACCGTCACCGCCGGCAATGCCTCGGGCGTGAACGACGGTGCGGCGGCGCTGCTGCTGGCCAGCGAGGCGGCGGTGCGCCGGCATGGGCTGACGCCGCGCGCCCGCGTCGTCGCCATGGCCACGGCCGGGGTGCCACCGCGCATCATGGGCATCGGCCCGGCGCCGGCGACGCAGAAGCTGCTCGCGCGCACCGGCCTCGG
Source organism: Acetobacteraceae bacterium (assembly GCA_027449745.1). Classification (GTDB taxonomy): domain Bacteria; phylum Pseudomonadota; class Alphaproteobacteria; order Acetobacterales; family Acetobacteraceae; genus JAJZVV01. Next base: position 2,746 of record DAIDKZ010000243.1, read on the forward strand.
CCTCGGCGAGATCGACGTCATCGAGCTGAACGAGGCCTTCGCCAGCCAGGGGCTCGCGGTACTGCGCCAGCTCGGGCTGGCGGACGATGCCGAGCAGGTGAACCCCAACGGCGGCGCCATCGCGCTGGGCCACCCGCTCGGCGCCTCCGGAGCGCGGCTCGCCCTGACCGCGGTGAGCGCGCTCGAGGAGCGTGGCCAGAAGCGGGCCATCGCGACCATGTGCATCGGCGTCGGCCAGGGGATCGCGGCGCTGCTCGAAAGGGTCTGAGGTCGGGCGCGATGGTGTTTTTTAAGTGATTCTTTAACGAATCGTCTTGTGTGAATAATTTCCGAGATGATAGACTCCGTGCGAGCTCAACCGCGCGCGCCCCTGGCCGCGCCGAATCCGCAGGGGAGCAGGACGATGCCTCGCAGCTTTCTTCTAGCCGCCGCCATGCTGGGCGTATGGATCGGCGCCGGCATTCACCCGGCCGCGGCCGTGATCGCGATCCCGGACGCGACGGCAGTCGGGACGGCAGTCGATACGATCACCCTCAATGGCAGCTACACCGCGCCGCTGCCCACCCCGCTGGCGCAGCCCTTCGCGGCGCAGAACTTCGTGCTGACCTTCAGCCTTCCGGCCGAGTTGACGACGTCATTCGTAAGCCCGTATCCGGGGTTCGCGGTCAGCGGGATCGCCGGTTCCTATTCCAATAACGGCCAGACCGAGACATTCAGCAACCAGCTCGCCATCTTCTCCTCCAACACGGTCGCGGAACACGGGCTGGCCGTGAGCATCTCCGGCCTGCTGGTGCCCACCGATTTCTTCCGCCTCTCGACCCAGGCGGGTGCCCCGCTCTACACGGTTCAGACGGGTGGGCCGGTCTCGCCCCTCTACACGCTCACGATCGGCTCCTTCACCTTCACCGGGTCCGCCACCTATGGCGTCGATCCCGGCTTCACCGGTTCGGGCAGCGTGCAGACCGCGGCGCCGGAGCCCGCCGGCCTCGCCCTGCTGCTGCCCGCGCTCGCCGGCCTCTGCCTGCTGCGCCGCGCGCGGCGGTCGCCGGCGACCGCGCCGGCCTGAAGGGCGCGCTCGTCAGGCCTGCAGGAAGGCCTCGACCGCTGCCATGAAGCCGGCGAAATCGTCGGCGTGCAGCCAGTGGCCGGCGCCTTTCAGCGTCACTACCCGCGCGGCCGGGAACAGCGCCCGGATCGCCGGGCGGTGCGCCTCGCGCACATAGTCCGAACGCTCGCCGCGCAGGAACAGGGTCGGGCCGGCATAGGCGGCGCCGGGCGGCTCCGGCCAGGCCTCGATGTCCGCCATGCAAGCCGCGATCTCGCGCAGCCCGAGCCGCCAGGACGGCACCGGCCCGGTGCGCAGATTCTGCAGCAGGAAGCCGCGCACCGCTTCGTTGGGGATGGCGCTGGCCAGCGCGGCGTCGGCCTCGGCGCGCGTCAGGCCGGGCGTGAGCGCCAGCGCCGCGAGCGCCGCGATCTCGCCGTGATGGTGGGGCGGGTAGGGGGTGGGCGCGATGTCGGCGACGATCAGCCGCCGCACCGCTTCGGGTTCATCGAGCGCGAGACGCATCGCCACCTTGCCGCCCATGGAGTGGCCGAGCAGCGCGCAGGGCAGCGCGCCATGAGCGCGCAGCGTCGCCAGCACGTCCTGCGCCTGGAGCGGGTAGCCCATTCCCGGCGCGTGCGGACTGTCGCCGTGGTTGCGCAGGTCTAGCGCCAGCACGCGGAACGAGGCTGAGAGGCGTTTCTGCACCGTGCCGAAATTGCGCGCCGAGCCGAACAACCCGTGCAGCAGAACGAGCGTCGGGCCCGCCCCGGACTCCACCGCGTGCAGGATCACGAGCGCCGCCTCCCGCGCGGCCAGGCGGCGATGCCGACGCCGCCGACGATCAGCGCGGAGCCGATCGCGAGCCCGGCATCGATGCGCTCGCCCAGCCACAGCGCGGCGATCAGCAACCCCACCACCGGCGTGGACAGGAAGCCGATCGAGGCGACGATCGCGGGCAAGGTCAGCGCCGCCTGCATCACGCACCAGGTGCCGAGCGGTCCCGCCGCGACGCCGATGAAGCCGAGCAGGCCGAGGGCGGGCGCCGTCCATCGCCCCGGATCGTGCTGCAGGGCGACCGGCAGCAGCGCCGTCGCGCCCAGCGCGAAGCACCAGGGCAGGATTTCGAGCATCGAGAGCCGTGGTGGGAAGCGCCGCACGGCGATGATGGCCACCGACCACGCGCCCGCCGCGCCGAGTAGGAAGGCGTGGCCGAGCAGCACGCCCGGCGCTGCCCAGTCGATCGCCCACGGCCCGGTCATGGCCACGACCCCGGCCAGCCCCAGCACCACCGCCACCCACCGTCGCGGCGGAATGGTCTCGCGCAGCACCAAGAGCGACAGCGGCACGACGAAGAGCGGTGTGGTGTTGACCAGGATCACCGTCCGCCCCGCCGGCACGTAGCGCACCGCGGCGTGGGCGAGGGCGAAGAAGCCGGCGAGCTGGAACAGGCCGACGGCGAGCAGCGCGGGCAGATCCGCCCGACCGGGCACGCGCAGCCGCCCGAAGGCGGCGAGCGCGGCGAAGGCGGCCAGCGCGGACAGCATCGCCCGCCCCTCGGCGAACCAGAGCGCGTTCGCCCCGGCCGCGATCGCGAGCTTGGTCACCGGCCAGGCGCCGCCGAGCAGCACCACCGCGCCGGCAAGCTGCGCCAGCCCCGCCGCCGGCAGATCGGCGCGGGCCGAGAGGCTTCCCGCGGTCGGGCTCAATCGGCGACCCGCAGCACGATCTTGCCGATATGCGCGCTGCTTTCCATCAGCCGGTGCGCCGCCGCGGCCTCGGCGAGTGGGAAGACGCTGTGGATCACCGGCCCTGCCTGGCCTGCCTCCAGCAGCGGCCATACCTTCGCGTGCAGGCTGGCGGCGAGCGCGCCTTTCTCCGCCGTGCTGCGCGGGCGCATGGTGGAGCCGGTGATGGTCAGTCGCTTGGTCATCACCTGGGTGAAGTCGAAAGTCTCCGCCTTCGGCCCGCCGAGGAAGGCGATCAGCACCAGCCGGCCGCGCGGCGCGAGGCTCGCGACATTGCGTTGCGCGTAGGGTCCACCGACCATGTCGAGCACGACGTCGACGCCGCGTCCCTCGGTGAGGCGCTTGATCTCGGCGGCGAAATCCTGGGTGCGATAGTTGATCGCCGCGCTCGCCCCGTGGCCCACGCAGGCGGCGCACTTCTCCTCGCTGCCGGCGGTGGTGTAGGCGGTGGCGCCGAAAGCGTGGGCGAGCTGGATCGCGGTCAGCCCGATGCCGCTCGATCCGCCATGGATCAGCGCGGTCTGGCCGGCCGCCAGGCCGCCGATCTCGAACAGATTGGCCCAGACGGTGAAATAGGTCTCCGGCAGCGCCGCGGCGCGGATCGCGTCATAGCCGCGCGGCCAGGGCAGGCACTGGGTCGCGGGCACGGCGCAATACTCGGCATACCCGCCGCCATTGGCCAAGGCGGTGAGCCGGTCGCCCACGGCGACGCCGGACACCGCCGCCCCCATCGCCACCACCTCGCCGGCGACTTCGAGGCCGATGATCGGGCTCGCGCCCGGCGGCGGCGGATAGATGCCCTGGCGCTGCGCCACATCCGGCCGGTTCACGCCGGCGGCGAGCACGCGGATGAGCACCTCGTCCGGCTTCGGCACCGGCCTTGGCGCCGTCCCCAGGCCCAGCACCTCCGGCCCGCCCGGCCCGGCGGCGGCGATGATGCGCATGGTCTCGGGTCCACTCATTCTTCCCCCCGTCCGTCTTGCAGGCGCGCAGCCTTCGCCCTCATCGCCCGCCCGTCAAGACGCGCCCTCGCGCGTCAGGGTCCCGGCGGCGTGCGCGATCCGCGGGCAGTCCCCGCGCCTGTGGTCAAAAATGAAGCAGAACGCGCTCGCTGGCATGCCCGTGGCCAGCCCAGAGGCGCGCGGCGAGGCACGACGCGGCTGGCACGGACGTTGCAACGAGCGGTGCTGGCTTCATCGCCCGACGTCGCCAGCCGCGAAAACCAGCACAGCAGCGAGGAAACCCGCATGGACTCCCCGGAACCTTCACTCACCCGTCGCGCCCTCGGTGGTCTCGGCCTGGCCGCGGCCGCGCTGGCCGCCACCGCCGCGCCGGTCATCGGTGCCCGCCGAGCCGCCGCCGCCGCCAAGGCGCCCTCCGGCCCGCCGATCAAGGTCGGTGTGCTGCATTCGCTCTCCGGCACGATGGCGATCAGCGAGACGACGCTGAAGGACGTCATGCTGATGCTCATCGCCGAGCAGAACAAGAAGGGCGGCCTGCTCGGCCGGCCGCTCGAGGCCGTGGTGGTCGATCCCGCCTCCAACTGGCCGCTCTTCGCGGAGAAGGCGCGCGCGCTGCTGGCCCAGGACAAATGCGCCGCGGTGTTCGGCTGCTGGACCTCGGTTTCGCGCAAATCGGTCCTGCCGGTCTTCGAGGAGCTCAACGGCATCCTGTTCTACCCGGTCCAGTACGAGGGCCAGGAATGCAGCCGCAACGTGTTCTATACCGGCGCGGCGCCGAACCAGCAGGCCATCCCGGCGGTCGACTATCTGATGCGCGAGGAGGGCGTGAAGCGCTGGGTGCTCGCCGGCACCGACTATGTCTATCCGCGCACGACCAACCAGATTCTCGAAGCCTACCTGAAGGCCAAGGGCGTCGCGCCAGCCGACATCATGATCAACTACACCCCGTTCGGCCATTCCGACTGGCAGAACATCGTAGCCCAGATCAAGGCCTTCGGCTCGGCCGGCAAGAAGACGGCGGTGGTCTCCACCATCAACGGCGATGCCAACGTGCCCTTCTACAAGGAACTCGGCAACCAGGGCCTGAAGGCCACGGATATTCCCGTCGTCGCGTTCAGCGTCGGTGAGGAGGAACTCGCGGGCATGGACACGAAGCCGCTGGTCGGGCACCTCGCGGCATGGAACTACTTCATGAGCGTGGACACGTCTGAGAACAAGAGCTTCATCAAAGCGTGGCACGAGTTCATCAAGAATCCGAAGCGGACCAGCAACGATCCGATGGAGGCGCACTTCGTTGGATTCAACATGTGGGTGAAGGCGGTGGAGAAGGCCGGCAGCACCGATCACGACGCGGTGATCGATGCGATGATCGGCATCAGCGTGCCGAATCTCTCCGGCGGCTACTCGGCCATGATGCCGAACCACCACATCACCAAGCCGGTGCTGATCGGCGAGATCCAAGGCGACGGCCAGTTCAACATCGTCTCCCAGACGCCTGGCCTGGTGGTGGCGCAGGAATGGTCGCCCTACGTCGCCGAGACGAAGGAGCTCATCGGCGATTGGCGGGCACCGCTCTCCTGCGGCAATTTCAACGTCAAGACCGGCAAGTGCGGCGGCGCGGCGAAGTAGGCATGGCGCGGTTCGCTGCACGCGGTCTGCTGCTGCTCGCGCTGCTGCTTCCGGCAGCGGCGCGAGCCCAGGCGGATGATCCCTACGCCGCCTTCGGCGCCCATGATTACGAGGCGATGCGCGCGGCCATCGAGACCCTGTCGACCTCGGGCGATGCCCGCGCGCCGGCGGTGCTCTCCGCGCTGCAGTCGGGTCAGCTTCGCGTCGGAGAGGACGGCACGCTCTATCTGCGCGCCGCCGATGGCACCCTGCGCGAGGCGCTGAGCGGCGCCGTGGCCACGGGCGTCGATGGTGCCGCGCTCAAGGAGGTGCGCATGAACAACGCGGTCCGCCGCGCGCTCGATGGCGCGCTCGGCGGACTGCGTCTGTTCGCCGGCGACCCGGCCACGCGCGCCGCCGCCGCCGAGGCGGTTTTCAAGGGCCGGGACCAAGCCGCGCTGCCGGCGCTGGAGCGCGCCATCGCCAAGGAGACGGACGCAGGGGTGAAATCGGTGATGGCGCAGGCGCACGCGGCGCTGATCCTCACCGGCGGCACGGCGAGCGAGTCCGACAAGCTTGCCGCCATTGCCGTGCTGCGCGCGCGCGGCGATCTTGAGGCCAGCTCCCTGCTCGCGTCCCTTACCGGCCAGCCGGTCGCCGTGATGAGCGCCGCGCGCGATGCGCTGACCGCGATCCAGCGTCAGCGTCAGCTCTGGGATATCGCCGAGAGCGTGTTCTACGGACTTTCCCTCGGCTCCGTGCTGCTGCTCGCCGCCGCCGGGCTCGCCATCACTTTCGGCGTCATGGGCGTGATCAACATGGCGCACGGCGAGATGGTGATGCTGGGCGCCTACACCACGTTCGTCGTGCAAGAGACGATGCGCGCCCATGCGCCCGGTCTGATCGGCGCCAGCCTGTTCGTCGCCGTGCCGGCCGCCTTTCTCGTCGCCGGCGCCGTCGGCATCGTCATCGAGCGCGGTCTGATCCGCTTCCTCTACGGCCGGCCGCTGGAAACCTTGCTTGCCACCTGGGGTCTTTCGCTCATCCTGCAGCAGGTGGTGCGCTCGATCTTCGGCCCGAGCAACCGCGACGTGAGCACGCCGGCGTGGATGAGCGGGGCTTTCCCCCTCGGCGGGCTGACGATCACCGCCAACCGCCTCACCATCATCGTCTTCGCGGCCCTGGTGTTCACGGTGCTGATGCTCGCGCTGCGCCGGACCGCGCTTGGTCTGCGCATGCGTGCCGTGACGCAGAACCGGTTCATGGCCGCGGCGATGGGCATTCGCACGCCGTGGATCGACGCACTGACCTTCGGGCTCGGCTCCGGCGTCGCCGGCATCGCCGGCGTGGCGCTGAGCCAGATCGACAATGTCTCGCCCAATCTCGGCCAGAGCTACATCATCGACAGTTTCATGGTGGTGGTTTTCGGCGGCGTCGGCAATCTCTGGGGTACCGCGCTCGGCGCGCTCACGCTGGGCATCGTCAACAAGTTTCTTGAGCCACTCGCCGGCGCGGTGCTCGGCAAGATCGCGGTGCTGGTTCTGCTCATCATCTTCATCCAACGGCGCCCGCGCGGCATGTTCCCGCTCAAGGGCCGGGCGGTGGAGGCATGAGACGGATCGCCGCCGGGGACGGGCTGACGCTGGTCGCGGTGCTGGGTGGGGCCGCGCTGATCGCGGCGTTGAACCTCGCCACTCCGCCCGGCAGCGCGCTGCACGTGCCGAGTTTCGTGCTGCCGCTGGCCGGCAAGTATCTCTGCTACGCGATGCTGGCGCTCGCCGTCGATCTGGTCTGGGGCTTCGCCGGCATTCTCAGCCTGGGCCATGCCGCGTTCTTCGCCCTCGGCGGCTACGCGATGGGCATGTACCTGATGCGCGAGATCGGCACCCGCGGCGTCTATGGCAACGCCACGCTGCCGGACTTCATGGTGTTCCTCAACTGGACCCGGCTGCCCTGGTATTGGCACGGGTTCGACATGGCCTGGTTCGCCTGCCTGATGGTCGTTCTGGTGCCCGGCCTGCTGGCGCTGGTATTCGGCTACCTCGCGTTCCGCTCGCGCGTCTCCGGTGTCTATCTCTCGATCATCACGCAGGCCCTCACCTACGCGCTGCTGCTCGCCTTCTTCCGCAACGACATGGGCTTCGGCGGCAATAACGGGATGACCGACTTCAAGGATATTCTCGGCCTGCCGCTGCACGCGGACGCGACGCGCGCGGGCTTGCTCGTTCTGACCGCTTCGTTCCTCTCGGTCCAGCTCCTCCTCGCCCGCGCGCTGGTTCGCTCGCGCTTCGGCAAGGTGCTGGTCGCGGTGCGCGATGCCGAGAGCCGGGTCCGCTTCCTCGGCTACCGGCCGGAATCCTACAAGCTCGTGGTCTGGGTCATCTCCGCCGTGATGGCGGCGATCGGTGGCGCGCTCTATGTGCCGCAGGTCGGCATCATCAATCCCTCCGAATTCTCGCCGGCGAACTCGATCGAGGCGGTGATCTGGGTCGCGGTGGGCGGGCGCGGCACGCTGGTCGGCGCCATCCTCGGCGCGGTGCTGGTCAATCTCGGCAAGACCTACTTCACCGGCGCGCTGCCCGAGCTCTGGCTCTACGCGCTCGGCGGCCTGTTCGTCGTCGTGACCCTAATACTGCCGAACGGCGTGCTCGGCCTCCTGCGGCGCCGGGGCGGAGGCAACGGCGCGGTACCCAAGCCGCTGCCGGTCGGGGAGCAGCCGACATGACCGAACCGATCGGCACGGCGTCCGACACGCTGCTCTATCTCAACGGCGTGACCGTCAGCTTCGACGGATTCCGCGCGCTGAACAGTCTCTCGCTGGTGCTCGATCCAGGCGAGATGCGCGCCGTGATCGGGCCCAACGGTGCCGGCAAGACCACGATGATGGACGTCATCACCGGCAAGACCCGCCCCGACGAAGGCGACGTGATCTACCGCGAGCACACCGATCTGACCAGGCTCGACGAAGCGGACATCGCCGCCCTCGGCATCGGACGCAAGTTCCAGAAGCCGACCGTGTTCGAGATGCACACGGTGTGGGACAATCTGCTGCTGGCGCTGGCCGGAGACCGCAGCCCGGCGCACACGATGTTCGGCCGGCCGCCGGCGCACGAGCGGACGCGCATCGAGGAGGTGCTGGCGACGACACGTCTGGCCGAGCACCGCGCGCGCCGCGCCGGGGATCTGTCGCACGGGCAGAAGCAATGGCTCGAGATCGGCATGCTGCTCGCGCAGGAGCCGCAGCTCCTGCTCGTCGATGAACCGGTCGCCGGCATGACCGACGCGGAGACCGAAGCGACCGCCGAATTGCTGCGCGAGATCAACCGCACGCGCAGCGTCGTCGTGGTCGAGCACGACATGGCGTTCGTGCGCGCGCTCGGCGTCAAGGTCACCGTGCTGCACGAAGGGTCTGTGTTGTCGGAAGGCTCCATCGACCATGTCTCCAACGATCCGCGCGTGATCGAAGTCTATCTGGGGCGCTGACGCATGCTTTCCGTCGAAGCCGTCGACCTGCATTACGGTGCTGCCATCGCGTTGCGTGGCGTCTCGCTCAAGGCCGAGATCGGCGCCGTCACCTGCCTGCTCGGGCGCAACGGCGTCGGCAAGACCAGCCTGCTGCGCGCCGTCATCGGCGCCCACCCGCTCACCCGTGGGGCGATCCTCTGGGAGGGGGCGGACATTGCACGCCTGCCGATCTACGACCGCGCCCGGCGTGGCATTGCCATCGTGCCGCAGGGACGCGACATCTTTCCGCTCCTGACCGTGCGCGAGAATCTCGAGACCGGGTTCGCGGTGCTGGCGCGCGGCGCTCGCCGCGTGCCGGACGACGTGTTCGAGCTGTTCCCGGTGCTGGGGACGATGCTGAACCGGCGCGGCGGCGATCTCTCCGGCGGCCAGCAGCAGCAGCTCGCCATTGCCCGCGCGCTCGTCATGCGCCCACGCCTGCTGCTGATGGACGAGCCGACCGAAGGCATCCAACCGAGCATCATCAAGGATATCGGGCGCGTGATCGCGACGTTGCGCGCGCGGGGGGATATGGCCATCCTGCTGGTCGAGCAGTATTTCGATTTCGCCCATCTCCTCGCCCAGCACATCGCGGTGATGGACCGCGGCGAGATCGTGCTCGACGGCCGCAACGAGGAGCTCGACCCGCAGGATGTCCGCCGCCGCCTCTCCGTCTGAGCCCCTCCAGCGTGCCCGCGGCCTGCTGCGCATCGGCCTCGCCCGGCGGGACGAGCGGACGGTGCTCGCCCGGCTGCGGCAGGAAGGCTGCCTCAAGGCCCGCATGCCCCGGCCCGACCCTGGCGGTTGGACCGAAATCGTGACGATGAACAGTTCCGGCGGCATCGCCGGCGGCGACGTGCTGGACAGCGCCATCACCCTCGGCCCCGGCGCGCGCGCGAGCGTGGCGACGCCGGCGGCGGAGCGGGTCTATCGCGCGCTGCCGGGCTCCGCCGCGGCGGCGCTGGCGACCACGATCACGCTCGATGCCGGCGGCGCCGTCGAGTGGCTGCCGCAGGAGACCATCCTGTTCGACGGCGCCCTGCTGCAGCGGCGACTCTCTGTCCGCATGGCGGCCGATTCGTCCTTCCTCGGGGTCGAGCAGGTGATTTTCGGTCGCACCGCGCGCGGCGAACAGGTCCGATCCGGCGGCTTCACCGACAGCGTGCGCATCGTCCGCGGCGCGCGACTGGTGCTCCACGACGCGATCCGTCTCGGCGGGGCGCGCGGCGAGCCGATCGCCGATGCGTTGGCGCGCCCGGCGGTGGCGGGCGGGGCGGCGGCGCTGGCGACGCTGTGGTTCGTCGCCGCGGAGGCGGAGGCGGCGGCGGGCCTGCTGCGCGACGCGCTCGGCGGCGCGGAGGCGGGGGTTTCCGCCTGGGACGGCATGCTGGTGGCCAGAATTCTCGCGCCCGACGGGGCGGCGCTGCGCCGGGCCGTCATCGTGGGCTTGCAGGCACTGCGCGGGCAGCGGACACTGCCCCGCGTCTGGCAGTGCTGACCGGGGGTAGCGGATGAACCTGACACCGCGCGAGAAGGACAAGCTACTGATCGCGATGGCGGCCACCGTGGCGCGGCGGCGTCTGGAGCGCGGGGTGAAGCTCAATCATCCCGAGGCCATTGCGCTGATCACCGATTTCGTCGTCGAGGGCGCGCGCGACGGGCGGAGTGTGGCCGATCTCATGGAGGCCGGCGCCCATGTGCTCACGCGCGACCAGGTGATGGAAGGGATAGCCGAGATGATCCACGACGTGCAGGTCGAGGCGACGTTCCCCGACGGCACCAAGCTCGTCACTGTGCACGAGCCGATCCGATGATCCCTGGCGAGATTCTCACCGCGCCGGGCGAGATCGCGCTCAATGCCGATCAGCCGCGCACCGTGCTGACCATCGCCAATACCGGGGATCGGCCGATCCAGGTCGGCAGCCACTATCATTTCGCCGAGACCAACCCGGCGCTGCGCTTCGACCGCGCCGCCGCGCGCGGCATGCGGCTCGACATTCCCGCCGGCACCGCCATCCGCTTCGAGCCCGGGCAGAGCCGCGAGGTGACGCTGATCCCCTATCGCGGCACACGGACCGTGCAGGGTTTCCGCGGCGACGTGATGGGGAAGGTCTGAGCCGATGGCCCGTCTGCCGCGCTCCGCCTATGCGGATATGTTCGGCCCCACCACGGGGGACCGAGTGCGACTGGCCGATACCGACCTGTTCATCGAGGTCGAACGCGACCTCACCATCTATGGCGAGGAAGTGAAGTTCGGCGGCGGCAAGGTGATTCGCGATGGCATGGGCCAGTCGCAAGCCTCCCAGGCGGAGGGCGCCGTCGATACGGTCATCACCAACGCGCTCATCCTCGACCATTGGGGCATCGTCAAGGCCGATGTCGGGCTGCTGCACGGCCGCATCGCCAGGATCGGCAAGGCCGGCAATCCGGACGTGCAGCCCGGGGTCGATATCGTCATCGGTCCGGGCACCGAGGTGATCGCCGGAGAGGGCAAGATTCTCACCGCCGGTGGCATCGACAGCCACATCCACTTCATCTGTCCCCAGCAGGTGGAGGAGGCCCTGGCCTCGGGCATCACCACGCTCATCGGCGGCGGCACCGGGCCGGCCACCGGCACCGCCGCAACGACCTGCACGCCGGGGCCGTTCCATCTCGCACGCATGATCCAGGCCGCGGAGGGGCTGCCGGTGAATCTCGCGTTTGCCGGCAAAGGCAACGCATCCCGCCCGGCCGCGCTGGAGGAAATGGTGCGTGCCGGCGCCGCCGCGCTGAAGCTGCACGAGGATTGGGGCACGACGCCGGCGGCGATCGATTGCTGCCTGGCGGTCGCCGACCGGTTCGACGTGCAGGTGATGATCCATACCGACACGCTGAACGAGTCGGGCTTCGTCGAGGATACGATCGCCGCCTTCAAAGGCCGCACGATCCACGCCTTCCATACCGAGGGCGCGGGCGGCGGGCATGCCCCCGACATCATCAAGGTCGCGGGTCTGGCCAACGTGCTGCCGAGCTCGACGAACCCGACGCGGCCCTACACCGTGAACACGCTCGACGAACATCTCGACATGCTGATGGTCTGCCACCATCTCGACGCGTCGATCCCGGAGGACATCGCCTTCGCCGAGAGCCGCATCCGCCGCGAGACCATCGCCGCGGAGGATATCCTGCATGATCTCGGCGCGCTCTCGATGATGTCGTCCGACAGCCAGGCCATGGGCCGCGTCGGCGAAGTGATCCTGCGCACCTGGCAGACCGCGCACAAGATGAAAACCCAGCGTGGTGCGCTGCCGGGCGACGGCGCGGCCGACAATGCGCGGGCCAAGCGCTACATCGCCAAATACACCATCAATCCGGCGATCGCGCAGGGCATGGCGCGGGAGATCGGCTCGATCGAGCCGGGGAAGCTGGCGGATCTCGTGCTGTGGTCGCCGGCCTTCTTCGGCGTCAAGCCGGATCTCGTGATCAAGTCCGGCAGCATTATCATGGCCGCGATGGGCGATCCCAATGCCTCGATCCCGACGCCGCAGCCGGTGCATTACCGGCCGATGTTCGCCGCGTTCGGCCGTGCGCTGGCGGAATCCTGCATCACGTTCGTCTCCGCGGCTGCCCTCGATGGCGGTCTTGCGCGTCATCTCGGTCTGTCGCGGCGTCTTGCCGCCGTCACCGATACCCGTGGCGGGATCAGCAAGAAGAGCATGATCCACAACGACGCCACGCCGGTGATCGAAGTCGACGCCGAGACCTACGAAGTGCGCGCCGATGGCGTGCTGCTCACCTGCGAGCCGGCTTCGGTGCTGCCGATGGCCCAGCGCTATTTCCTGTTCTGATGCGCGCCACCGAGATCCTTCGTGCCGGGACCTGGAACCAGGCGGATGCCGTGGACCGGGTGCGGCTCGACCATGACCATCGCCATCGCCGCCGCATCCTGTTGCGAGGCGAGCGTGGCGGGGAACTGCTGCTCGATCTTGCCGCCGCGCAGCATCTGCATGGCGGTGACGGGCTACTGTGCGAGGACGGCCGCATCGTCCTCGTCGTCGCCGTGCCGGAGCCATTGCTCGAGATCGACGCAGCTCCGCCCGTCCTGCTCCGGATCGCGTGGCACCTCGGCAATCGCCATCTGCCGGTGCAGTTTCTCGCCGGCCGGCTGCGGGTGCGTGCCGACCACGTCATCGGCGCCATGGTGGAAGCGCTTGGGGCGCACGTCCATGCGATCGAGGCGCCGTTCGACCCCGAGCCCGGCGCCTACGCGGGAAGCTCGGCCCATCACCACGATTGATCGGCGATGACCGCGCCCCGCGCGCTGCTGCACCTGCTCGCCTGGTTCTCGCCAGGCTTTCCTACGGGAGGCTTCGCCTATTCGCACGGGCTCGAATGGGCGGTGGGGGCGGGGGACGTTGCCGATGAGGCCGGGCTGCGCGCCTGGATCGAGGCCATCCTGCTGCACGGCGCCGGGCGCAGCGACGCGATCCTGCTGCGGGCGGCGCACGCCGCCGCCGACGACGCGGCGGCGCTCGTGCTCATCGCCGAACTCGCTCGCGCGGCGGCACCAGCGCGCGAGCGCCAGATGGAAACCCTTGCGCAGGGGACGGCGTTCGCCGCCGCCGCCGCGCCGTGGGGCGGAAGCCACGCCGGCGCCTATCCGGTCGCGGCCGGCGCGCTGATGGGGCGGCAGGGCATCGACGCCGAGCACGCCGTGCTCGCCTACCTGCACGGCTTCACCGCGAATCTCGTCTCCGCGGCCGTGCGCCTGATCCCGCTCGGCCAGAGCGCGGGGCTGCGCGTGCTCGCGGCACTCGAAGCGGCGATCCTGGCCGCCGCCGACGATACCCGCGGCGCTCCGCTCGACGCCATCGGTGGCGCCTGCTTCCGCTCCGACATCGCCGCGATGCGGCACGAAACCCAGTACACGAGGTTGTTCCGCTCATGACAGGTTCTGCGCATGGCCCGCTGCGCGTCGGCGTCGGCGGTCCCGTCGGTTCCGGCAAGACCGCGCTGATGGACGCGCTGTGCCGGCAGTTCCGCGATCGCTACGAGATCGCGGCGATCACCAACGACATCTACACCAAGGAGGACGCCGAGTTTCTCACCCGCGCCGGGTCGCTGCCGCCCGAACGCATCCTCGGCATCGAGACGGGAGGCTGCCCGCACACCGCGATCCGCGAGGACGCCTCGATCAATCTCGCCGGCGTCGCCGATCTCGCGACCCGCTTTCCTGCGCTCGATCTGATCCTGATCGAGAGCGGCGGCGACAATCTCGCCGCCACCTTCAGCCCGGAGCTCGCCGATCTGACGATCTACGTCATCGACGTTTCCGCCGGCGACAAGATCCCGCGCAAGGGCGGCCCCGGGATCACGCGCAGTGATCTGCTGGTCATCAACAAGATCGACCTCGCGCCCCTGGTCGGCGCCAGTCTCGAGGTGATGGAGCGGGACGCCAGGCGCATGCGCGGCGAGCGCCCGTTCCTGTTCGCCAATATCCGTGCCGGGGCCGGTGCGGCGGAGGTGGCAGCGTTCATCGAACGGAGCGGCGGGCTGGGCTCTGCCCGCCCATTCAGCCGGGCGTGAACACCGGGACCCGGAAGCCGCCTTCGGCCTCGCGCAGCTCCACGCGCACCGCCTGGCCGATGGCGACTTCGTCGAAGTCGCAGCCGACGATGTTGGTCATCATCATCGGTCCTTCCTCGAGCTCGACATAGGCGATGGCGTAGGGCTGCGGCGCACGGCGCATGATGCTGAAGGAATAGACCCGGCCCTTGCCCGAGGCCTCGCGCCATTCGGTCGCGTCGGCGAAGCAGAAGGGGCAGAGGGCGCGCGGATACCAGTGCGCGCGCTGGCATTCCTTGCAGGTTTTGACGAGGAATTTCCCCTCCCGCGTGGCGGCCCAGAACGCCTCGGTCTCGGGCGTGGGGGTGGGAGCGGGGAGCGTGCGTTCGGTCATCGGGTTCACTCCCGTTCCATGATGAGGGTGCCGCTGCCGTGCCGCGTCCCGAGCTGCCCGCCGGTGCCGTGGGCCAGGGCCAGGCCGCAGTTGGCAACCTGCACCGCCGGGTGGGCCTCGCCGCGCACCTGCCGCACGGCTTCGATCACCTTGGTCATGCCGCCGCGATTGGCGGGGTGGTTGTTGCACAATCCGCCGCCATCGGTGTTGAAGGGCAGCTTGCCGACGCCAGAGATGAGGTTGCCATCGGCGACGAAGCGCCCGCCCTGTCCCTTCTCGCAGAAGCCGAGGTCTTCGAGCTGAACCAGAACGGTGATGGTGAAGCTGTCATAGATCGAGGCGTACTGGATGTCCGCCGGCGTGACGCCAGCCTCGTTGAACGCCGCCGCGCCGGAGACGCGGGCGGCCGAATAGGTGAGGTCGACGGCCCCGCCCATCTGCCCCTTCGTC
Organism: Acetobacteraceae bacterium; assembly: GCA_027449745.1. Lineage (GTDB taxonomy): Bacteria > Pseudomonadota > Alphaproteobacteria > Acetobacterales > Acetobacteraceae > JAJZVV01. The sequence goes on from DAIDKZ010000243.1 coordinate 18,001, forward strand.
GCCTCGCCGGCGCCGATCAATTTCACCAGCGGGCGCTTGAGGCTTTTCGCGATCTCCGGCCGCGTAACGATGAGGGCACCGCCGCCATCGCTGATGACGCAGCAATCCAGCCGGTGCAGCGGATCGGCGACCATCGGCGAGTTCACGACCTCCTCCACGGTCACCACCTCGCGCAGCATGGCGTTGGGGTTATGCTGCGCATGGTGCGAGGCTGCGACCTTGATCCAGGCCAGTTGTTCACTGGTCGTGCCATATTCGTACATGTGCCGCATCGCTACCATCGCGTACATGTTCACGACGGTAGGGCCGTAGGGATATTCCCATTGCAGGTCCGGTTGCGCCGGGTTGCCCTGGCGTGGCGCGGTGCCGGTGGCCATGCCCTCGCTGCGCGGCCGCCCGGCGAGGGTGATCAGCGCGACATTGCACTTGCCGGCCGCGATCGCCTCGGCGGCATGGCCGACATGCACGAGGTAGGAGGAGCCGCCGGTATCGGTCGAGTCGACGTGGCGAACACGCAGGTTGAGATAATCCACCATCGAGATCGGGCCCATGCCGGGGGCATCGCCGGCGCAGAAATACCCGTCCACGTCTTCCTTGCTGAGCCCGGCATCGGCGAGCGCGCCGGCCGCGACCTCGGCATGGAGCTGCGCTACCGACTTGTCGGGCGCCTTGCGTGTCGGATGCTCGTAGGCCCCGACGATGTAGGACTTCCCCTTGATGCTCATGGCCGCCTTCCGTCCCTGCGATGCGCGGCAGGCTAGCCGCCGCGCCGGCCGCCGTCGAGCCCTGCGCGCTGCTCATACCAACCGTCCGAGATGCTGACACATCCCGGCCGGTTGGTATTCGGTCTTGGTTTCGCGCGCCTCCGCCCCCCAACCCGGCGCGCATACCAGCCGGCCGAAGCCTTGTGAGAGTCAAGGCTTCAGCCGGCTGGTATCAGACGCGCAGCTGAGGATTGTCGAATACGGGATTGCGCCAGCGATGCAGCGCCGCGCCCAGGGCGGTCGCGAGGTCGTGCTTCTCGGTCTCGCCGAGGCTGGCGGCGATTTCCTCGGTAACGCCGCGCGCGCGCAGCATGAGCGCGGGAACCCGGCCCGGCCGGTCTTCGAGTTCGACGCGCAGCCAGGCCGGATCGAGCCGGCGTTCGGTGCGCCGCCCGTTGGCATCATAGCGCAGGATGCGCACGCCGCTGCTGGTGAGGAGCACGGTTTCGCTGCGCCGGAACGAGCGGGCATGGAGCTGGATGAGCCCCGCCGCCAGACCGAGCTCCACGCCAGAGAAGCCGAGCACGGGCCAGGCGCCCAGCGCCCAGAACAGCAGCCCGGGAACGAGGAACGCGATGGCGAGCGCGATCCACAGACCCCGGACACCACGGCGCGACAGGCTGCGATGTGGCGTGATGACGGCCTCGAACAGCAACCCCTCCGGCTCCGTCGTGTCGCGCGACAGGCTCCGCATGTGCCCCCGATCCGTCGCCGCTCGCGGCGATCCGCTCCCTTGCCAATATCTGGGGCGCTTGCCAGAAACCGCCATGGCCCGCATGCGATCGCCGCCCCCGCCGGGAGACGCCGCGCCGACGATGGGACCGCGCGCCGTGCGCCGGTTTATCGAGGCCCTCGCCGCGGCCAACCCCGGGCCGCGCAGCGAGCTCGCCTATCGCGATCCGTACACCCTACTCGTCGCCGTCGTGCTGTCGGCCCAGGCCACGGACGCCTCTGTGAACCAGGCGACGCGAACGCTGTTCGCGGCGGCCGCCACGCCGGCCGACATGGTCGCGCTCGGCGCCGAGCGCGTCGGCGAGCATATCAAGCGGATCGGCCTCTGGCAGGGCAAGGCGCGCAACGTCGTCGCCCTGTCGCGGCTGCTGATCGAGCGCCATGACGGCGAGGTTCCGCACGACCGTGCGGCGCTGGAGGCGCTGCCCGGGGTCGGGCGCAAGACCGCCAACGTGGTGCTCAACGTCGCCTTCGGCGAGCCGACAATGGCGGTCGATACGCATATCTTCCGGCTCGGCAACCGCACCGGCCTGGCGCCGGGGAAGACCGTGCGCGCGGTGGAGGAGGCGCTGCTGGCCCGCATCCCGCGCGCGCTCCTGCGTGACGCGCATCATTGGCTGATCCTGCACGGGCGCTATGTGTGCAAGGCGCGCAAGCCCGAGTGCTGGCGCTGCGTCGGCGCGGAATGGTGCCGCTATCCCGCCAAGCCCCCGGCGCCCGAAGCCGCGTTCAGCCGTAATCCGCCGCCGTCGTGACATCGCGGTGCCGGTCCGGTGCCAGCGCGTTCAGGAGCACGGAGAGCGCCGCGGCGACCACGACATTGACGAGCACGGAATAGAGCGCGGCGTAGCCGGGAATGGTGATGCCAAGCACGTGCAGCGGATAGACCGACGCCTTGAAGTTCAGCATCGCCGCCATCCACGTGCCGGTGGCGATCCCTGCCGCCCACCCGGCGAGCAGCGCCCAGCCGTTGAAGAAGCGGAAGAACAGCCCGAGCATCACCGCCGGCGCGGTCTGGATGATCCACACGCCGCCGAGCAACTGCAACTGGATGGCGTATTGCTGGGGCAGGAAAATGATGAAGAACAGCGCGCCGACCTTGACCACCAGCGAGACGATCTTCGCCACGCCCGCCTCCTGCGCGTCAGTGCAGGCGGGGTTGAGGAATTCGCGCCAGATGTTGCGGGTGAAGGTATTCGCGCTGGCGATGGACATGATCGCGGCCGGCACCAGCGCACCGATGGCGACGGCGGCGAAGGCGACGCCGACGAACCAGGAGGGGAAGGCGGCGAGGAACAGCGCCGGGATGGCGTAGTTGCTGCCATAGCGGCGGAAGCCGTCGGCATAGGCCGGGTTCTGCGCCACGCCCATGGCCAGAACCATGAAACCGAGCAGCGCCAGCAGGCCGAGCACGAAGGAATAGGCGGGCAGGATGGCGGCGTTGCGGCGGATCACCCCGGCGCCGCTGGACGAGAGCACGCCGGTGATCGAGTGCGGGTAGAGGAACAGCGCGCAGGCCGAACCGAGGGCGAGCGTTGCGTAGGCGCTGTAGCTGCCCAGCGAACCGGCCGGCGGGGCTGGCAGGGTGAGCTTGGCCGCGGGCACGGCGGCGAAGATCTTCGCGTAGCCACCCAGCTCCATCGGCACCACGACGACGGCCGCGATGACCGTGATGTAGACCAGCACGTCCTTGACCACGGCGATCATCGCCGGCGCGCGCAACCCGCTCGTGTAGGTGAAGGCGGCAAGGATGACGAAGGCGATGATCAGCGGCAGATCGGCGGCGAACCCCTCGGCCTGGAAGCCGAGCGCGCCGATGACCACCTCCATGCCGACCAGTTGCAGCGCGATATAGGGCATGGTCGCGAGCAGCCCCGTCATCGCCACCGCCAGTGCCAGCCATCGGTTGCCGAACCGGCCGCGGACGAAGTCGGCCGCGGTCACGTAGCCGTGCCGATGCGCCACGGCCCACAGGCGCGGGAACACGACATAGAGGATCGGGTAGACGACGATGGTGTAGGGCACGGCAAAAAAGCCGAGCGCGCCGGCGCCGAACACCAGCGCCGGCACGGCGATGAAGGTGTAGGCGGTGTAGAGATCGCCGCCGAGCAGGAACCAGGCGACCATGGTGCCGAAGCGCCGCCCGCCGAGCCCCCATTCGTGCAGAAGGTCGAGATCCCCCTTGCGCCATTGCGCGGCGAAGAAGCCGAGCGCCGTCACGAACAGGAACAGGGCGATGAAGAGCGTCGTCGCGGTCCAGTTCATTGCCGCCCGCTCCGGCCTTCGACGATGTAGACCACACCGACCAGCGCGCTGCAGATCAGGATCCACAGCAGCTGGTACCAATAGAAGAAGGGCAGACCGAGTAGGGCGGGTTCGGCGAAGTTGAATGTCGGGACGGCGAGCATGGCGATGAAGGGCAGGAGTAGCAGCAGGCGCACCGGCCGCGCCCGGTGGGGCGACCCAGGCGGGTGTGGCGGGTTGGGTCCTGCGTTCGTCTCGGTTGTCGCTCGCATCCACGCTTCCTCCGATCGGCTGGCTTATCGCAGGTAGCCCCCGGCGTGAAGGGGCTGGCGCGGGCGCGACCGGGGCAGGCTTGCCCTCCGGCCGCGCTTCATGTGACACTGAATGCACTGCAACGGAGGGCAGTAACTCGATGCGCCGAACTGCGAATTCAGGGTCGTTGCTGCCCTGCCGACGCCCCGGTCTGGTTTCGGTCCTGACCCTGGTTCTGGCCCTGTCCGCGGCCGGACTGGTCAAGGCCCCGGCTGCTCATGCGGACACGGAGGCGTTCGTGGCGCAGGCCACGCCGGACGACGACATCCTGATGATCGTGAAGGGCGTCACCTATCCGTTCTCGAAGTTCGGCCTGATTCGCCGGTTGAAGCAGATTCCGTCGGTCGAGGCGGTGTGGTTCGATCTGATGCACGGCATGGCCCATATCCGCCTCAAGCCCGGCGGCGACGTGCCGGATAACGAGCTGCGCCGTGCCATCGTCAACGCCGCCTATACGCCGGGCGAGATTTTCCGGCCCAAGGCGCAAGCGAGCCAAGCCGCGCCGGCCCTGCACTGAATGCGCCTTTCGCACGGCTGCCGCGGGCCTATCCGCGCGCTCCTCACGGTGTTCCTGGTGCTTCTGGCCTCGGCGCTGGGCGCTCAGCGGGCGCGTGCCCAGCTGACCTTTCCCTCTGCCTCGCCGGTCTCTGCGGGGAATGTCGTGGTGCGGCTCGAACCGGAAATCACCACCTTCAGCGGCAATGCGTCCAGCGCCGGCCTGCTCGCGGTCGGGCTCTACGGCGCCTCGCCCGATTGGACGGTGATCGTCCAGGATCACACCCTGGTTTCGAATACCGCACCTGTGACGGTTGGCGGCCACACCGCGAACCGCACCGCCACCGGCATCGGCGATACGCTGATGGAACTGCGCTACACGGCATTCAGTATCGATGATGTCGGCTCGACCTTCCGTATCGCGCCCTATTTCGGCATTTTTGCCCCGACCGGGATGGACAATGCCAACGCGGCCATGCCGCGCGGCCTGCAGCCCGGCACCGGCGCCTGGGGCCAGCGCGAGGCGATCTCGGCGACATGGAACAAGCTGTTCTGGAACGCCGAAGCGCAGGTCGGGTATGAAAATTACGCCCAGTCCGCCGGCTACACGTTCGGCGACAGCTTCTATGCCGATGCCGGCTTTCATTATCTGCTCTGGCCGCGGAACCTTGAGGGCGATGTCAACGCCGAAATTTTTGCCTCGCTGGAGACGAACTATACGGCAACCAACAAGGACCGTATGATCGGCGCGGTCGTTCCCGGCTCCGGCGGCCAGTTATGGACCGCGGACCCCGGGATCATCTACACGACGCCACGCTATTCGGTGGACGCGACCGCCCTGCTGCCCGTTTATCAGCACATCTCGGCCGGCGGGCGCCGCTATGCCTGGGGTGTGCTCGGCCTGTTCCGCTACGCGTTCTTCACCGAGCACCATTGGTAGCGGCGGTCGGCTGACCGCCCGCACGCCCGGTCGCCGGTCTCGCGCCTGGCGCATCGAGCAGCGAATTTTGGCTTGCGCCGCTGGCGTGAGGCGCCTATTCCGACGAGAGAGATGTCGTTTCCGGCATCTCGGCCCGCTGGCTGGGCTGGCGGGATTGATTCAACAAACCGCAAGGGACGCAATGAAACCGCGATCTAGTTCCGGGTCCGCGGAGTGCCATAGTCGTCGCGTTCACGACGATTTCCGGCAGTCCACGGTACCGGTCACCGGCTCGGGGCTCTCCTTCCTTGCCAGCAGGAACGGCGCGATTGCGCTGACCTGACGGCGGCCAGGGCGCTCCGGGCTCAAGCCAACCGCTTGAGTGACAGGAGGCCCCGATGGCCGCCATCATCGACTTTGCCGTTTTCCGCCGTACCGAGGCTTCCGTTCGCATGGAACGGTGTGCGCCGATGCCCGAGGGCCGAGCGGCCGCGGGCCTGAGCGCCAACTGGCGTCTCGATCCCGAGGGCAGGCTGGTCTGCGCCTGGCAAGCCGACCGCGACTGATATCCCGCGCACACTCCAGACGGGAGCAGACCCATGACCGAACTCCAGGCCGTCGCCGTGCTCGACGAGGCGCATGTCGGGGATATCCACGGGGCCCTCGGCACCATTCGCCATCATGATACCGGCCCGCGTACCCATGTATGGGCGCGGCTGAAGACGCTGCTCGCCATCATCGGCCCCGGCCTGATCGTGATGGTCGGGGATAACGATGCCGGCGGCTTCGCGACCTATGCCCAGGCGGGGCAGAATTACGGCTACACGCTGCTCTGGACACTGGCGCTGCTGATCCCAGTGCTCTACGTCAATCAGGAAATGGTGCTGCGCCTCGGCGCGGTCAGCGGCGTCGGCCACGCGCGGCTGATCCTGGAGCGGTTCGGCCGGTTCTGGGGCGCCTTCAGCGTCATCGACCTGTTCCTGCTCAACGCGCTCACCATCATCACCGAGTTCGTCGGCATCGACCTGGCGCTGCGCTATCTCGGCCTGCCCGAGAAGCCGGGTGTCGCGCTCTCCGCAGGCCTCGTCACCATCGCGGTCGGCACCGGCAGCTTCCGCCGGTTCGAGCGGCTGGCGCTGGCGCTGTGCGTCGGATCGCTCGCCCTGGTGCCGCTCTATGTCTGGGTCGGGCCGCCGGTCGGCGAGGTGGCGCGGCATTTCGTCATCCCGGGTCTTCCGCGAGGCGGGCTGACTTCGGATCTGATGCTGCTGATCATCGGCATCGTCGGCACCACGGTCGCGCCCTGGCAGCTCTTCTTCCAGCAGAGCTACGTCATCGACAAGCGCATCACGCCGCGCTTCATCCGCTATGAGCGCGCCGATCTCTGGCTCGGCATCGGCATCGTCATCATCGGTGCCGTGGCCATCGTGGCGGTCTGCGCCTACGCCTTCGGCGGCCGGCCGGAGGCGGGCGTGTTCGCCGACGTCGGCGCCACCGCGCTCGGGCTCGAGCACGCCGCGGGCCGGGTGGCGGGCGTGCTGTTCGCCGTCGCCCTGATCGTCTCGGCGATGCTCGGCGCCGCCGCGGTCTCGCTCTCGACCGCCTACGCGCTGGGCGACATGTTCTCGGTGCGCCACTCGCTGCATCGCAAGCCGTGGGAGGCGCGCGCCTTCTATCTGGTCTATGCCGGCCTCGTCGGCTGCTCCGCCGCCCTCGTGTTGGTGCCGAACATGCCGCTCGGCCTGCTGACGGTGGCGGTTCAGGCGCTGGCCGGCGTGCTGCTGCCGAGTGCCACCGTGTTCCTGCTGCTGCTCTGCAACGACCGCGCCGTGCTTGGCCCGTGGGTGAACGGGCGGTTGATGAACCTGTTCACCAGCGTGATCATCGCCGCTTTGGTCGTGCTCTCGCTGGTGCTGACGGCGGCGACCGTATTTCCCGCCATCACCGGCCGGCAGATCCTCACCATCCTCGTCGTCGGTGGTGTCCTGGCGCTCGCCGCCGCGCTGCTCGCCCTGCGCGGCATGAGCGGCGGTGCGGTGGCGGCCGGCCCTCGCGAGACCTGGCGGATGAAGCCGCTGGCCAGCCTGCCGAAACTGGTGCTCACCGGCCCGATCCGGCTGTGGCTGGGAACGCTGCGCGGCTACCTCATCCTCGCAGCGGGGCTGGTTCTGGTCCGGATGGTCCAGCTCGCCCTCGGCGGTTGACGATCGCGCGGGCGGTGGCGAGCAACGCCACCGCCAGCGCCGCCATCCCGACCCATGCTGAGGGCCGGGGTCCGTAGAGCCCAGGCATGAGGTTGGCATCCAGCACCCGCTGCCATGGCAGGTGCGTGGCCACGGCATACCAACCCGCTTCAAGCCCAGCGGTGGCAGCCGCAGCGACGAAAGCGAGCAGGAATAGAACCACCGGCGCGCTCTGGCGCCGCGCCGGCAGGGCGCGGAACAGCATCTCCCAGGCGAAGAACCCGACCAGAATGGCCGGCTGGGTGATGTCGGACTTGGCCTGCATGAGCCCGTGCAGCAGCC